>NZ_PTXM01000007.1:0-353554 GCF_004343765.1 Burkholderia sp. SRS-25 | reverse complement strand
CGACCGCCTGGTGATCAACGCGCAGAACTGCGTGCACTGCAAGACCTGCGACATCAAGGACCCGACGCAGAACATCGTGTGGGTCACGCCGGAAGGCGGCGGCGGGCCGAATTACCCGAACATGTAATTGCCGGAACGCGCCGCCACGAGCGGTGCGTGTTTCGGCTGCCGCAAACGAAACGGGGCGCTGCTTCTAGCAGCGCCCCGTTTTGCATGCTCCGCGCAACGGCCGGGCGAGACGCGCAGCACCCCGCCCGCTTGCGTCAGGTCGCGCTGCCCGCGATCTTCGGTGTCGGCGTCTCGACGTCCCCGCATTGCGCGCGATGGCGCAGCGCATGATCGATCAGCACCAGCGCGAGCATCGACTCGGCGATCGGCGTCGCGCGAATGCCGACACACGGATCGTGACGGCCGAACGTTTCCACCGTCGCTTCCTCGCCGGCCTTCGTGATCGAGCGGCGCGGCGTGCGGATGCTCGACGTCGGCTTGATCGCGATCGACACGGTGATGTCCTGCCCCGTCGAAATCCCGCCGAGCACGCCACCCGCATGGTTGCCGACGAAGCCGGCCGGCGTCAGCTCATCGCCATGCACCGAGCCGCGCTGCGCGACGCTGTCGAAGCCCGCGCCGATCTCGACGCCCTTCACCGCGTTGATGCTCATCATCGCCTTGGCGATGTCGGCATCGAGACGGTCGAATACGGGCTCGCCCCAGCCGACCGGCACGCCCGACGCGACGACATCGATGCGCGCGCCGATCGAATCGCCATCCTTGCGCAGCGCATCCATGTACGCCTCGAGTTCCGGCACGACCGCCGCATTCGGCGAGAAGAACGGATTCTCGTGCACGTGCGACCAGTCGACGAACGGCACGTCGATCTCGCCGAGGCCGCTCATGTAGCCGCGCACCTCGACGCCGAAGCGCTCGCGCAGCCACTTCTTCGCGACCGCACCCGCGCCGACGATCGGCGCGGTCAGGCGCGCGGACGAACGGCCGCCACCACGGTAGTCGCGGATGCCGTATTTCTGCCAGTAGGTGTAATCGGCGTGGCCGGGACGGAAGGTTTCGACGATGTTGCCGTAGTCCTTGCTGCGCTGATCGGTGTTGCGGATCAGCAGCGCGATCGGCGTACCGGTCGTCACGCCTTCGAACACGCCCGACAGGATCTCGACCTCGTCGGCCTCCTGACGTTGCGTCACGTGACGCGACGTGCCGGGCTTGCGGCGATCGAGCTCGACCTGGATGTCGGCTTCGGTCAGCCCCATTCCCGGCGGGCAGCCGTCGATCACGCAGCCGATCGCGGGACCGTGCGATTCGCCGAAGGTCGTGACAGTGAAAAGCGTGCCGAGGGTATTGCCGGACATGATGGAACCGCCCAAAGAGAAATGGGCAAACCGATGCGCCGCCCCAGGCCGCAGGCAGGTCGATCGTTTGCCGGTCGAGAAAAAGAGGTAAGCCGCTATTATGCCAGCCGTCCCGGGCACGCGGGCCGTGTGAACCGTTCGGACCACACCGGCCGGCCAGGGGAACGGCTCGCGGCGACGATTGCGGCCCCGCGTCGTTCCGGTTGAACGGGCCGGTTCACGGCGGTCATTGCGGCCCGGGGCAATGCCGCCGGGCCCGCCACGCCTACTTTCGCGCGCCGCGCAATTCGGTCACCGCGGCCTGCAGCGCCTCGGGCGTCGCGACCGACGCCGGGATCGGCTCGCCGACCGCCAGCGTCAGCCGGCTCATCACGCCGCGCTTGATGGGCCGCGGCATCCGCGCATCGGAATGCCGCGAAAAATAGCTGCCCCACAGCCCGCGCAGCGCCATCGGGATCACCGGTGCCGGCGTGCGCCCCAGGATCTCCGTGATGCCGTGGTGGAACGTGTTGATGTCGCCCGTCTTCGTCAGCTTGCCTTCCGGGAAGATGCACACGAGTTCGCCTTCCTTCAGCGCAGCCTCGCATGCGTCATATGCACGCGCGAGCATCGCGGGATCCTCGTGGCGCGGCGCGATCGGGATCGCCTTCGCATGCCGGAACACCCAGCTCGCGAAGCGCGTCTTGAAGATCCGGTGGTCCATCACGAAACGGATCGGGCGCGGGCTCGCCGCGGCCAGCACGAGCGCATCGACGTAGCTGACGTGGTTGCACACGAGCACGGCCGCCCCTTCCGCCGGAATCCGCTCCGCGTGCACGAGGCGAATCCGGTAGAACGTGTGCACGAGCACCCATGCGACGAAGCGCAGCAGGAACTCGGGCACGAGCAGATAGATATACGCGGCGACGATCACGTTCAGCAGCGCGGTGACGAGGAACAGCCCCGGGATGTCGACGCCGGCCTTGGTCAGCCCCATCGCCATCACGGCCGACAGGATCATGAACAGCGCGTTCAGGATGTTGTTCGCAGCGATGATCCGCGCACGGTGCGTCGGCGCGCTGCGGCTCTGGATCAGTGCGTACAGCGGCACGCTGTAGAACCCGCCGAACATCGCGAGCAGGAACAGGTCCGCCAGGATGCGCCAGTGGCGCGCACCGGCCAGGAACTCGCCGACCGACAGCAGATGGCCGGGCGAAGGCAGTGCATGACTCGCAAAATACAGCTCGATCGCAAATACGCTGATGCCGATCGAGCCGAGCGGCACGAGGCCGATCTCGACGCGCCGCTGCGACAGCCGTTCGCACAACAGCGAGCCGAGACCGATGCCGACCGAGAACGTCGCGAGCAGGATCGTGACGACATCGGGGCTTGCGGACAGCACGTCCTTCGCGAAATTGAAGAACGAAGTGAGGAACGTCGCGCCGACGAACCACAGCCACGAGATGCCGAGCAGGCTCAGGAACACGGTGCGGTTCTGCCGGGCGAGCCCGAGGTTGCGCCAGGTCTCGCTGACCGGGTTCCAGTTGATCACGAGATCGGGCTGCGGCGCGGGCGTGGACGGCACGCGCTGCGCGACGAACCGCCCCGCGAACGCGATGACGACGACGCTCACCGCGAGCACGCGCTCGCCGTTGCCCTCGATGCCCGCGGCCGCGCCGCCGATGATCGTGCCGATCAGGATCGCGATGAACGTGCCCATCTCGACGAGACCGTTGCCGCCGACCAGCTCGTGCTCGCCGAGATGCTGCGGCAGATACGAATACTTGACGGGCCCGAACAGCGTCGAGTGCATCCCCATCATGAACGTGCACAGATACAGCAGCGGCGCGCTGTGCGTGACGAAGCCGGCCGCGCCGACCAGCATCAGCACGATCTCGAAGGTCTTCACGAAACGCGTGAGGGTCGCCTTGTCGTACTTGTCGGCGATCTGGCCGGACGTTGCCGAGAACAGCACGAACGGCAGGATGAAGATCGCGGAAATCAGGAAGGCCGCCGTCTTCGCATCGACGCCGGAGAATCGCGCGGTGTGATAGGTGACGAGCGACGTGAAGCCGATCTTGAAGACGTTGTCGTTCAGCGCGCCGAGGAACTGTGTCGTGAAGAACGGCGCGAAACGACGCTCGCGCAGCAGGTCGAACTGCGACGCGTGCGCGCGCCGTTCGTCACGCCGCCTGGAAGCGGCTTGCGTTTGATCGCTCATGCGGAATACGCGCGCGCCGTCTGGGCAGCGCTGCGCGGGCCTCGTGTGGTCATTGAAAAAACGGCGGCGCAGGACAAGCCTGCGCCGCCGCGTGCCGGGTGGCGGCGCCCGCGCGTGACGGCGGCGGGCGCGGCGTGGTTCACGACTTGTGCGCTTCGGCTTCCGATTCCGATTCCGGCCAGTCGCGAATGTATGCCTTCAGCATCCGGTTCTCGAAGCTCTGCGCCTCGACGACCGTCTTCGCGACGTCGTAGAACGAAATGACGCCCATCAGCACCTTCTTGTCGAGCACCGGCATGTAGCGCGCATGGCGCTCGAGCATCATCCGGCGCACTTCGTTGACGTCCGTTTCCGGCGTGCACGTGAGCGGCTCGTCCATCACCTTGCGCACCTGCACGTCGCCGATCGCGCCGCCGTTCACGTGCAGACGCAGGATGATCTCGCGGAACGTCAGCATCCCGACGAGATCGCCGTACTCCATCACGACGAGCGAACCGATGTCGTGTTCGGCCATCGTATCGACCGCTTCGCGCAGCGGCTTATCGGGCGTCACCGTAAACAGCGTGTTGCCCTTCACTTTCAGAATATCGCTGACGCGCATCGTAGTCCCCTCATGCTTGAATGCAAAACCTCTTTCGATCGTATCGGAAAGCCTGTCAAAAGGAAAGCTCGGGCCCGCGCAGCGGGCCGACCCCGCTTGCGGAAGCGGACTGCCGGCAGCACAATGGCCCCATGAACAGCGGCCAGAGGAGACGTCCATGGCGCATACGCATTCGGAGCAATTCGCCAGCTTCGCCGATTTCTACCCGTATTACCTGAATGAACACCAGAACCGGACGTCGCGGCGGCTGCACTTCATCGGCTCGCTCGGCGTGATCGGCTGCGTCGCGATGGCGATCGCCACCGGCGACTGGCTGTGGCTGCCGGCAGCGATCGTCTGCGGCTACGGGTTCGCGTGGGTCGGACACTTCTTCTTCGAGAAGAACCGCCCGGCCACGTTCCGGCACCCGATCTACAGCCTGATGGGCGACTGGGTGATGTTCAAGGATATCTGTACGGGAAAGATCCCGTTATAACGCGCCCGAGCGCCCCGCTCACGCGGGCCGCGGCGGACGTGCATGCGGATCGGACACGCCGCCTGGCGCCTGCCCGGGGGCGCCCGCCGGCTGTGCGCCGGCCAGCCGGTGCGCGGCGATCAGCGTCGCGAGCGATACGTCGAAGCGGTCGCTCGACAGCACCGCAAGCAGCGCCGCGCCGTCGACATGGCTGCGGCGCCGCTGCAGCTGGTAGGTCAGTTCCGTGCGGTCGATCACCAGCACGTCGAATAGCTGCGCAAGCGTCAGTTGCTCCGGGTTCGCGAGCAGAATGTAGCGCGGCGTGGTCTCGCCGCCACCGTCCAGCCGCGCAATCCATTCCCGCTCCTCCATCGTCGTCAGCAGGCGCTGCGCGGTTTCCATGTCGCAGCGCAGCATGGTCGCGAGCCGCATCCCCGTGTAGCCGCGCTTGCCGGCCGTGCGCGCTTCGGCCAGCCGCGCGAGCATTTCCAGCGCGTCGAGCAGGTCGCTGCCCGGATAGTGGATGCGGTGGAACTGGCCGACGCGAATCGCCGGCAGCGCGGAAGCCACCATCGCGCCGAGCAGCGCGATGAACCAGCTCAGGTACACCCATAACAGGAACACCGGCAGCGCCGCGAACGCGCCATAGACGGCCGTATAGGTCGGAATGCGACGAACGTAATAGCCGAAGCCGCGCTTCGCGAGCTCGAACGCGACGGCCGCGAACAGCCCGCCGATCACCGCGTCGCGCCACGCAACCGTGCAGTTCGGCAGGTACACGTACAGCAACGTGAACGCGAGCACCGTCAACGGCAGCGATACGAGTGCGAGCAGCCACTCGACGATCGACGTGGACGGTGCGGCGCCGGTAAACGCCAGCGACTGCGTGAACAGGTATGACGAGATCGACAGGCTCACACCGAACAGCAGCGGGCCGAGCGTGATCAGCGCCCAGTACGCGAGCACGCGCTGCGCGAAAGGCCGCGGCTTGCGCACCCGCCAGATCAGGTTGAAGGCCGATTCGATCGTCATCATCGTCATCACCGACGTGACGACGAGCACGATCAGGCCGGCCGTAGTCAGCCCCTTCGCCTTCGACGCGAACTGGTTCAGGTACTTGAAGATCTGGACGTTGAATTGCGCGGGCATCAGGTGATCCGCGAGGAAACCCTGCAGCGAGATCTGGAACGACGCGAACATCGGGAACGCGGTGAACAGCGCGAACGCGACCGTCACGAGCGGCACGAGCGCCAGCATCGTCGTGAACGTCAGGCTGCCCGCCACTTGCGGGATGCGATCCTCGGCGCTGCGCCGGGCCGCGAACTGCGCGAGGCGCTTGATGGTGTCGAGATCGACGCTCAACTTCGGCAAACGGCTTCTCCTTCTTGATGCCGCGCGCCCGACGGCGCGCCGCCGCCGCGCTGCGCGACGGCTTCAGCCCCTATAATAGCCGCTCGATTCCAGCTGGGGCCGACTGCACCGGGCACGCGCGCGGCCGCACGCGGCTCCGTCGCCCATGAAAGACATCCTCGTCCTCTATTACAGCCGTCACGGCGCCACGCGCGATCTCGCGCTCGCAATCGCGAACGGCATCGACAGCGTGCCGGGCATGCAGGCCCGCATTCGCACCGTGCCGCCCGTGTCGGCCGTCTGCGAAGCCACCGCCCCCGACATCCCCGCCGACGGCCCGCCGTACGCGGAACTGCGCGATCTCGAGGAATGCGCGGGCCTCGCGCTCGGCTCGCCGACCCGCTTCGGCAACATGGCCGCCTCGCTCAAGTATTTCCTCGACGGCACCACACCGCAATGGCTGTCGGGTGCGCTGACCGGCAAGCCGGCCTGCGTGTTCACGTCGACGGGCAGCCTGCACGGCGGCCAGGAATCGACGTTGCTGTCGATGATGCTGCCGCTGCTTCATCACGGGATGATGATCGTCGGGATTCCGTACACGGAGTCCGCACTCAGCACGACGCGCACCGGCGGCACGCCGTACGGCGCATCGCACGTCGCGCAGCACGATCGCTCGGCCGCCGCCGGGCTGTCGGCGGACGAAAAGGCGCTCGCGGCCGCGCTCGGCGTGCGACTCGCGCGCGCGGCGGCCGCCCTCTCCAGCGCCCAGGCGGCCGAGGCCGCATGAACGCCCCCGCCCGCCCCGCCGTCGCGGCCCGGCCGCGCTACGCGCTGGTCGCCACCGCGTGCCTCGTCGCGCTGATCGCGCTGTCGCTCGCGTGGGAGCTGTGGCTCGCGCCGCTGCGTCCGGGCGGCTCCGCGCTGATGCTCAAGGCCATCCCGCTCGCGCTCGCGCTGCCGGGCGTCTGGCGGCGTAACATCTATACGATGCAGTGGGCGAGCATGCTGATACTCGTCTATTTCGCCGAAGGCGTCGTGCGCGGCATGTCCGATCGCGGGCTGTCCGCGACGCTCGGCTGGTGCGAGACCGCGCTCGCCGTCGCCTTCTTCGTGGCGGCGCTGGCGTACGTCGCGCCGTTCAAGCGCGCGGCGAAAAAGTCGCGCGCCGCGTCCTGACCCCTAAGCGACAAGGTAATGATGTCCTCCGAAGCTTTCGTTTCCGCGTGCCGCGACGCGATCGGCGCCGACCACGTGCTGACCGACCCGCACGATACCGAGCCGTTCCTGACCGACTGGCGCCGCCGCTACAAGGGCGCCGCATGCGCGGTGCTGAAGCCCGCGAACACGGCCGAAGTCGCCGCGCTCGTCAGGCTGGCCAACGCACACGGCATCGCGCTCGTGCCGCAAGGCGGCAACACCGGCCTGGCCGGCGGCGCCACGCCCGATCCGAGCGGCAGCCAGGCCGTGCTGAGCGTCGCGCGCCTGAACCGCGTGCGTGCGCTCGACGCGCACAACAACACGATCACCGTCGAAGCCGGCGTGATCCTCGCCGACGTGCAGGCGCGCGCCCGCGAAGGCGGCCGGCTGTTCGCGCTGAGCCTCGCGGCGGAAGGCAGTTGCACGATCGGCGGCAACCTGTCGACCAATGCAGGCGGCACCGCGGTGCTGCGCTACGGCAACGCGCGCGAGCTGTGTCTCGGGCTCGAGGTCGTGACGCCGCAGGGCGAGATCTGGGACGGGCTGCGCGGACTGCGCAAGGACAACACGGGCTACGACCTGCGCGACCTGTTCATCGGTGCGGAGGGCACGCTCGGCATCATCACGGCGGCCGTGATGAAGCTTCATCCGCTGCCGGCCGCGCAGGTCACCGCGCTCGCCGCGCTCGAATCGCCGCACGCGGCGCTCGATTTCCTCGCGCTCGCGCAACGCGCGGCCGGACCGCTGCTGACCGGCTTCGAGCTGATGTCGGACTTCTGCATGCAGCTCGTCGGCAAGCACTACCCGCAATTGCGCTACCCGTTCGCGCAGACGCATGCGCAGACGGTGCTGCTGGAGCTGTCCGACAACGAAAGCGAAGCGCATGCGCGCGCGCTGTTCGAGAAACTGATGGAAGAAGCATTCGAGGCCGGGCTCGTGGTCGACGCGGTGGTCGCGGAGAATCTCGCGCAGTCGCGCGCGTTCTGGGATCTGCGCGAGCACATCCCGCTCGCGCAGGCCGACGAAGGGCTCAACATCAAGCACGACATCGCGGTGCCGATTTCGTCGATCGCGCGCTTTATCGACGAGACCGACGCGGCGATCCAGCAAGCCGCGCCGGGCGCTCGGATGGTCACGTTCGGCCACCTCGGCGACGGCAATCTCCACTACAACGTGCAGATGCCCGAAGGCGGCGACCCGAAAGCGTTCCTGGCTGCGTTCCAGGCGCCGATCAACCGGATCGTCTACGACAACGTGCATCGCCACCACGGCACGATCAGCGCGGAGCACGGCATCGGCCAGTTGAAGATCGACGACGCGCAGCGTTACAAGTCGCCGGTCGAAACGGCGCTGATGCGCACGCTGAAGACCGCGCTCGACCCGCGCGGCCTGATGAATCCCGGCAAGGTCCTGCGCTGAAGCCGTCCACTCCGGAGCCCCGCCCGTGAAAGTCCGCGTCCTGTCCGACCTGCATCTCGAAAGCAACCTGCCCGACGCGATCCCGCATGCCGACGCGGACCTCGTCGTGCTCGCCGGCGACATCCACAATCACGCGGAAGGCCTGCGCTGGGCCGCCGAAACGTTCGATCCAGCGGTGCCGGTGATCTACGTGCCCGGCAACCACGAGTACTACGACGGGGAATTCGGCGCGCTGGAGACGGCGATGCGCGATGCGGCGCAGGCGCTCGACAACGTGCATTACCTGAACAACGACGTCTACGTCGATCCCGGGCAGCGCGTCCGCGTGCTCGGCACGACGCTCTGGGCCGATTTTTCGCTGTTCGGCAACGACGAAGCCAGCATGGCCGGCTCGATCGAGGCCGGGCTGCGCGTGATGCTCGATTTCAAGGGATTGATCCAGGTGACCTGGCCGCATGACGCGGCACTGCACGTCGCGCCGGGCACGCCGGAGCGGGATTTCTCGCCGGCGGACGCGATCGCGCTGCATCGACGCAGCCGCGCGTGGCTCGAAGCGCAGCTCGCGACACCGTTCGCGGGCCAAACGATCGTCGTCACCCACCATGCGCCGCACCGGCGCTCGCTGGCGGCGCGCTACGCGGAAGATCTTGCGTCGGCGGGATTCGTGACGGACATGGCGGAACTCGTGCAGCCGCCGGTCGATCTGTGGCTCCACGGCCACACGCATACGTCATTCGACTATGTGGCGGACGGCGGCACACGCGTGGTGTGCAACCCGCGCGGCTACATCCACCGGCGCACCGGCGAACTGGAAAATACCGCGTTCGCGTGGGACAAGGTCGTCGAGCTCGGCTGAACGCCGGCCCGCGCGGCCGCGTTGCGCGGCCCTTTTTCGACCCGGAGCGGGACGGCCGGATCAGCGGCCGGGACGGCGTTGCTCGCGCACCCGCACCGGTACCGGCTTCATCTGCGCCTTCGCCTTCATCGCGCGCAGCAGGTCGCGGGTCGCCGCGGCGGCCGCGGCCGCGCCCAGCAGGACTCCAAGGCCGATCATCAGGTGCGTATCCATTGCTGCTCCGGGGTTGCGTATCTCGTTAATTCCCACAGTATCAAACTGTCTGACACGCGTTCGTAAAAAAATGTTGCGTGAAGGACAAATCTCGTCAGATTGCGGTCAACCGCGCTGTCATGTCGCACGCGTGTACTGCTCGAGCGCGGCTTCGTCGGCGGCGAGCGTGGCCGGCAGTTCGTCGCGCAGGAAATCGACCCAGGTGCGAATTTTCGCGTCGAGGTACTGGCGCGACGGATACAGCGCGTAGATGTTCATCACGTGCGACCGGTATTCGGGCATCACACGCACGATGTGCCCGCTGCGCAGCCAGCCGATCGCCGAATAGAGCGGCAGACCGCCGATCCCCATCCCTTCCCGCACGGCCACCGCGAGCGCCTCGGCGACGTTCACGCGAAACGGCGGCGCCGTGACCGGCACGACCTCGTCGCCGTTCGGGCCCGACAGCGCCCATTCGTCGAAGTGAAAGCCCGGCGCGATCATCCCGAGGCACACGTGCTGCGCGAGGTCGGCCGGCCGCTGCGGCACGCCGTGCGACTCGACGTACCCGGGCGATGCGCACACGACGCTGTAGCTCACGCCGAGCCGCTGCGACACCAGCCCCGAATCAGGCAGATCGCGGCCGACGACGATCGCGACGTCATACCCCTCGTCGAGCAGGTCCGGCATCCGCTGTGCGAGTGTCAGCTCGACATGCACGTCCGGATAGCGCTCGCGATAGCGCGCGATGGCCGGCACCAGATAGTGCTGGCCGAGGCTCGTGAAGCAATGAACCTTCAGCTTGCCCGACGGGCGCGCATGCGCGTCGCCCGCCTCGGCTTCGGCCTGGTCGACGTACGCGAGGATCTGTTCACAGCGCTGCAGATAACGCTCGCCGGCCTCGGTCAGCGCGATCCGGCGCGTCGTGCGGTTCAGGAGACGCGTGCGCAGGTGTGCCTCGAGATCCGAGACCGCGCGCGACGCATAGGCGGTGGTCGAATTCATCTGCTGGGCGGCCGCGGTAAAGCTACCCGCGTCGACCACGCGGACGAATACCCGCATGTTTTGTAACGTATCCATCCCATTACCCGTTTGAATCCGGACGGATTGTTGCACAGAGGCGAACAAGTATTGTCTCAGGATTCGTAAAAATGACTTGCACCCTTGTCCATTTATTCAGGAATCACTGAAAAATATAATCGCATCCGACTCATCTATATCCGAAAGGGAGAAAATCGTGCAGTCTCCGGCGACAAAAGGGACGCTCGCACTGGCGGTTCTTGCAGTCTCATTAATAATGGCCGGATGCGCGAGCATGGGCGACAACAAGCCGCAGTCGGCCCGCATCGACGCGAACGCGCTCGACGCCGGCGCCGCGATCCGCGGGGCCGACCGTGACGCGGGCTGGCCGACGGCCGACTGGTGGCGCGCCTACCGCGATCCGCAGCTCGACGCCTGGATCGCCGACGCCCAGGCCGGCAACCCGACGCTCGCGGCCGCCGAGGCCCGCGTGCGCGAAGCGCAGGCAATGGCGCGCGTGGCCCGCTCCGCCGAGCTGCCGCAGATCAACGGCAACCTGTCGCTGATGCGCGAGCACTGGCCGGACAACGTGTATTACGGCCCCGGCCCGCTCGCGAACGCCGATACCTGGAACAACACCGGCACGCTCGGCCTCTCGTATCACCTCGACCTGTGGGGCAAGGACAAGAACGCGACCGAGCGCGCGCTCGACACCGCGCATGCGACCGCCGCCGACGCGCGTGCGGCCAAGCTCGAGCTCGAAGTCAACGTCGTGCGTGCGTACGTCGGCATGTCGATGAACTACGCGCTGCTCGACCTCGCGCACGAAACGTTCGAACGCCAGCGCTCGCTCGCCGATCTCGCGCGCAAGCGGCTGCAGGCCGGCCTCGGCACGCAGCTCGAAGTGAGCCAGGCGGAATCGACGCTGCCCGATTACGAGCGCCAGATCGACAGCTATGAGGAAGCGATCCAGCTCGCGCGGCATCAGCTCGCCGCGCTGGCCGGCAAGGGCCCCGGCGCGGGCGATGCGATCAAGCGGCCGCAGCTGTCGCTCGACGCCCCGGCCGGCCTGCCGTCGGCGATGCCGGCCGACCTGCTCGGCCGCCGCCCCGACGTCGTCGCGGCACGCTGGACGGTCGACGCGCAGGCGCGCGGCATCGATGTCGCGAAGGCGTCGTTCTACCCGAACATCGACCTGCTCGCGACGGTCGGCGGCTTCGGCGTGACCGCGCCGTTCACCGACTTCCTGCGCGCGATGAACGGCGGCTGGACAGCCGGCCCCGCGCTGTCGCTGCCGATCTTCGAAGGCGGCCGGCTGCGCGCGCAGCTCGGCGCGGCGAACGCCGGCTACGACCAGGCGGTCGAGCGCTACAACCAGACGATCGTCGGCGCGCTCAAGGACATCGCCGACCAGGTCGTGCGGATCCGTTCGCTCGATACGCAGAAAAAGGACGCCGCACGCTCGGTGGCCGCCAACGACCGCAGCTACCAGCTGTCGCGCGAAGGCTTCCGCCGCGGGCTGACCGACTACGTGAACGTGCTGGTTGCGCAGCAGCAGTTGCTGCGCGCGCAGGAGACGGCCGCCCGCATCGATGCGGAACGCCTCGCCGCGCACGCGCAGTTGATGGCCGCGCTCGGCGGTGGCGTCGAGACGGGTATCGACGTGCCACATGACGAATCCGCCGCCGGCGCAGCCGCGCCTGCCGCCGCGTCGGGCGCGAAGCCCGCGGCAGCCGTCGCCCGGCCCGCGCAAGTGGCCGCCGCCGGTGCGTCCGGCGTGCCGGCCGCACGGTAACGCGGAGCGACGCCATGTCAGCCTCCTCCCCCGCTTCCACACCCGCCGGCGGCCCGTTCGCGGCCTGGGCCGCCGCGTTCGGCGACTGGGCCCGCACCGACGGCGCCGCGTGGCTCTACCTGTTCAAGGCGCTGCTCGCGGCCTTCATCGCGCTCGGCGTGTCGATGCGGCTCGACCTGCCGGCACCGAAGACGGCGATGACGACCGTCTTCATCGTGATGCAGCCGCAAAGCGGCGCCGTGCTCGCGAAGAGCTTCTACCGGGTCGCCGGCACGATCTTCGGGCTCATCGCGACGCTCGCGTTCGTCGGGCTGTTCCCGCAGCAGCCGCAGCTGTTCCTGCTGGCGATCGCCATCTGGATCGCGCTGTGCACCGCGGGCGCCGCGCGCAATCGCAACTTCCGCAGCTACGGCTTCCTGCTCGCCGGCTATACGACCGCGCTGATCGGCCTGCCCGCGTCGCAGCACCCGGACGGGGCATTCATGAGCGCGATGACGCGCGTCTCGGAAGTCATCATCGGGATCGTGTCGGCCGGTGTCGTCAGCGCGCTCGTGTTTCCGCAGTACACGGGCGAGCAGATGCGCACGACGGTGCGCAAGCGCTTCGGCAGCTTCGTGGATTACGTCGCGTCGGCACTGTCGGGCCAGCTCGACCGCGCGCACATCGAGACCATCCACACGCGCTTCGTCGCCGACGTGGTCGGCTTCGAGGCCGCGCGCAGCATGGCCGTGTTCGAGAATCCGGACACGCGCATGCGCAGCGGCCGGCTCGCGCGGCTGAACAGCGAGTTCATGAGCGCGTCGAGCCGCTTTCACGCGCTGCACCAGTTGATGAACCGGCTGCACGCGGCCGGTGCGCAGGCCGCGATCGATGCGATCGAACCGTATTTCCGCGAAATCGCGCCGCTGCTCACGCGCCACGGCGAACCCGTGCGCACGTCGATCGACGCCGCGCACTCGGCCGAGCAACTGCTCGCGTGGCGCGATGCGCTGCCGCGCCGCATTCGCGCGACGCGCGCGGAACTCGAAACGCAGCCCGGCTTCCCGCTGCTCGACTTCGACACGGCCGCCGAGCTGCTGTACCGCTTCATCACCGACCTGCAGGAATACGCGGCGACCTATGCGTCGCTCGCGACCGCGACGCACGAGCGCGAACGCTGGATCGAGCGCTACGAGCCGCGCACCAACCGGACGGCCGCCATGATCGCGGGGATCCGCACCGCGACGGTGATTCTCGCGCTGGGCTGGTTCTGGATCGAGACCGCGTGGCCGAGCGGCGTGATGCTGGTGCTGAACGCCGCGGCGACCTGCGCACTCGCGTCGTCGGCGCCGCGCCCGACCGCGATGGCGGCACAGATGGGGATGGGCACGGCGCTGGCCGTTTGTACCGGCTTCCTGCTGACGTTCGGCATCTACCCGCGGATCGACGGCTTCTGGCTGCTGTGCGCGGCGCTCGCGCCGTTGCTCGCGATCGGCATCTACATGACGCTGAAGCCGAAGCTCGCAGGCTACGGGATGGGCTACCTGATCTTCTTCTGCTTCCTCGCCGGCCCGGACAGCATCACGCACTACGACCCGATGAGCTTCATGAACGACGCGCTCGCGCTGCTGCTGTCGATGCTGGTATCGGCGATCGCGTTCGCGGTGCTGTTCCCGCCGACCGCGCCATGGCTCAAGAAGCGCCTGTTCGCCGACCTGCGCCACCAGGCCGTCGCGGCCTGCCATGCACGGCTCGCCGGATTGCGCACGCGCTTCGAGAGCGGCGCGCGCGACCTGATGTACCAGGCGCACACGCTGTCGGCCGACCAGCCCGACGTGCAGCGCGATGCGCTGCGCTGGATGTTCGCGGTGCTCGAAACCGGCAACGCGGCCATCGACCTGCGCCACGAGCTGGCGTCGCTGCCGCCCGAGCCGCGCTACGCGCCGACGACGCCGTGGCGACGCGCGATCGAGACGATGCGCGCCGCGCTGTCGTCGCTGTTCACGCGGCCGGACGCCGAACGCTTCGACGCCACGCTCGCCGCGGTCAACGATGCGATCGACGCGACCCGGCAGACACTCGACGCGTTCACGCCGACGCGCGAGGAGCGCCACCGGCTGCAGCGGATCCTGAGCCACCTGCATTTCGTGCGCACGGCGCTGCTCGATCCCGAATCGCCGCTCGCCGCGCTCAACCGCAACCGCCCCGTGCGTCCCCAACCAGGAGCCTCGTCATGATGCCGCGTGAAATCGCCATTCTCGATGCCTACATGCCCACGGTGGTGCTGATGTTCGTCCTCGGCGCGCTCGCGACCTGGGCCGTCGACCGCCTGCTCGCCTACACGGGCCTCTACCGTCTCGTCTGGCACCCGTCGCTGTTCCGGGCCTGCCTTCTCGTCTGCATTTGCGGCGGACTGAGTCTCGCCGTTTATCGTTGATTCCGAACCATCATGATTCTCAGAAAACTCTTCGGCTTCGTCGCGACCGCCGTCATTCTTCTCGTCGCGATTCTGATCGGGCGCTCGCTGTGGGTGCACTACATGGACGATCCGTGGACGCGCGACGGGCGCGTGCGCGCCGAGATCGTCAACGTCGCGCCGGACGTATCGGGCGCGATCGTCGAGCTGCCCGTGCATGACAACCAGCTCGTCAAGAAAGGCGACCTGATCATGCAGATCGACCCGTCGCACTACCAGATCGCGGTCGAGCAGGCGCAGGCGGCCGTCGCCGCCCGCCGCGCGGAACTGCAGATGCGCCGCGACGACGCGGCCCGCCGCGCGGATCTCGATGCGCTCGTCGTGTCGAAGGAAAACCGCGAGAACGCCGCGCATAGTGCGTCGAGCGCCGATGCGCAGTACCAGCAGGCGATCGCCGCACTCGATGCCGCGAAGCTCAACCTCGAGCGCACGCGTGTCGTCGCGCCGGTCGACGGCTACATCACGAACCTGCAGACGTTCAAGGGCAACTATGCGGTGGCCGGCCAGGCGAAGCTCGCGATCGTCGACAGCCATTCGTTCTGGGTCTACGGCTACTTCGAGGAAACCAAGCTGCCGCGCGTGAAGATCGGCGCGCCGGCCGAGATGCGGCTGATGAGCGGCGGCGTGATGAAGGGCCACGTCGAAAGCATTTCGCGCGGCATCTACGATCGCGACAACCCGCAAAGCCGCGACCTCGTCGCGGACGTGAACCCGACCTTCAACTGGGTGCGCCTCGCGCAGCGCGTGCCGGTGCGCATCAAGATCGACAACGTGCCGGCCGACGTGGTGCTGTCGGCGGGCACGACCTGCACGGTCATCATCGATCCGGACAAGCAGAAGAAGTCGTAAACGCCGGATGGCCGGGCGCGGTTACGCGGCGATGCGGAAACGCCCGACCAGCGACTTCAGCGCCTGAGCCTGCTCGTCGAGCGCATTCGCGGCCGCGGCCGCCTGTTCGACGAGCGCCGCATTCTGCTGCGTGCCGGCGTCCATCTGCGTGACCGCACGGCCGATTTCGTCGATGCCGGCGCTCTGCTCGTCGGATGCCGCGGAAATCTCGCCGATGATGTCGGTCACGCGCTTCACTGCCCGCACGACGTCGCCCATGGTGCGGCCCGCGTCGTGCGCAAGCGTCGCACCGTTCGCGACGCGCTCGACCGACGCACCGATCAACTCGCGAATCTCCTTCGCCGCGGTCGCCGAGCGCTGCGCGAGCAGCCGCACCTCGCCCGCGACCACCGAGAAGCCACGCCCCTGTTCGCCGGCGCGCGCGGCCTCGACCGCCGCATTCAACGCAAGAATGTTGGTCTGGAACGCGATGCCCTCGATCGTGCCGATGATGTCGCGGATGTTCTTCGCGCTGTCGTCGATCTCGCTCATCGTCGCCACCACACGCCCGACGACCTCCCCGCCCGTCTCCGCGACGGCCGACGCATTGGCCGCGAGCGCACTCGCCTGCCGCGCGTTCTCGGCGTTCTGGCGTACCGTCGACGTGAGCTGCTCCATGCTGGCCGCGGTGCGCTCGAGCGCGACGGCCTGCTGCTCGGTGCGCTTCGACAGGTCGAGATTGCCGGTGGAGATCTCGCCCGACGCCGCCGCGATCGCCTCGGCGCTGACGGCGATCTCGCCGACGGTCGCCGCGAGCCCCGTCTGCATCTCGGCCAGTGCACGCACCATGCTGTCCCGGTCGTGCCGGCCCAGCGTGATCGGTCGCGTCAGGTCGCCGCGCGCGATGTCCGCGGCGATCGCCTTCGCGTGCGCGGGCTCGCCGCCGAGCTGCGACGCGAGACGGCGCACGACGCGCTCGGCGATCACGATCGCGAGCACGATCAGCGCAACCGTCATCGCCGCGATCATCGCGAACGACGACGAGAAAATGGTGGCGGACGCATCGAGCGTCGCCTTCGATTTCGCACCGCGCGTCTTCACGAGTTCGGCGACGAGTTTCTCGAGCTTGCCGGTTTCGACCAGCAGCGACACGTCCTGCGTGCCGACCTGCCAGTTCATCTGCGACAGGTCGAGCGGTTGCGCACGCACGAGTTCGACGAAATCGCGCAGATGCGCGCTCCACGTACCGACCGCCGTCGAGAAGGCGCGCAGCCGCGCCGAATCGTCGGCATCGGCCGGATCCGCGTAGCGCCGCAGCGTGCCGAGCGCCTGGCCGATCGACGCGAGCCCCGCGCCCACGTCGGCGCCCAGTTCGTCGCGCTCCTTCGCGGTGGTCGCAGTCAGCAGCATCTTCTGGGCACGGCTCGCGCGCAGCACTTCGGCCCGGACCTCCTCGGCCGCGCGGCTCGCGACGTGGCCCTGCTCGTAGACCGACGCGATCGACGCGTTCAGCCGGCTGATCTGCCAGAGCGAAAACACGCCGATCGCCAGCGTGCCGGCGAGCAGGATCGCGAATGCGGCGCGCAACGTCGCCTTGACGGTCCACGGCCGGCGCTCGCGACGTGCCGCGCGCGGGCGCCGTGCGGCGCGGCCGGCGGCAACGTCGGGTGCGGCGGCGGCCGCACCGGGCCGTGGATGCAAAGATGCTGCTTTCATCGAACTATCCCCGTATTGATCACGCGGCCGGAAAGGTCGGTCCCGGCATTCCCGCGATGGCTGGCCTTGCCGCGCGTCCTGCGCCCGCACTGGCGGATAGCCGGTGCCGGGCGCGGCGCGCCTGTTGTCTTGTCATTGGGTCGTTCTACGGCCGCCACCGCCGTTTCTTGAGTCCGGGAAACCACGCACCGGCCTCGGGCGCGCCCTCCCGTGACGGGCAGGTGCGCCGCCAGCGTTATACCCGGTCAAAAAAACGCGCACCTGGCGATCCATCAGATGAATGTCCGATTTGCGATAAAAGTTGTCCGGACATTCTCGATACGCCACATTACACTTCTTTGACGCATCAACGATTCAAGACGCGCCGATCCCCAGCAGAGCGCGCCCGCCACCTCAACTCGTTCAGCTCTCACATGGAAACCAGCCTCGACACCGGCTCCGCCGGCGCAGCCGCCGCCAAGCCATCCGCCCCGCCCGTCGCCCGCACCGTGTACCCGGTACTCGGTGCGATCAGCTTCTCGCACATGCTCAACGACATGATCCAGTCGTTGATCCTCGCGATCTATCCGATGCTCAAGAGCCAGTTCGCGCTGTCGTTCGCGCAGATCGGCCTGATCACGCTCACCTACCAGATCACCGCGTCGCTGCTGCAGCCGCTCATCGGCCTCTATACCGACAAGCGTCCGAAACCGTATTCGCTGCCGGTCGGCATGGGCTTCACGCTCGCGGGGCTGCTGCTGATGTCGGTCGCGCCGAATTTCCCGATGCTGCTGGTGGCTGCAGCGCTCGTCGGCTGCGGTTCGTCGGTATTCCACCCCGAATCGTCACGCGTCGCGCGGATGGCGTCGGGCGGCCAGCACGGGCTCGCGCAGTCGGTGTTCCAGGTCGGCGGCAATGCGGGTTCCGCGCTCGGGCCGCTGCTGGCCGCACTCGTGATCATTCCGCACGGCCAGCACAGCATCGCGTGGTTCTCGGCGGCCGCACTCGTCGCGATGATCGTGCTCACGCAGATCGGCCACTGGTACAAAAAGCATCCGTCGATGAAGAAGAAGGCCGCGGCGGCCGGCCACCCGACGCTGTCGCGCGGCCGTGTGATGGGCGCGATCGGCGTGCTGGTGCTGCTCGTGTTCTCGAAGTACTTCTACCTCGCGAGCATCAACAGCTATTTCACGTTCTACCTGATCGACAAGTTCCACCTGTCGGTGCAGGCCGCGCAGATCCACCTGTTCGTGTTCCTCGCGGCGGTGGCGGCCGGCACGCTGATCGGCGGGCCCGTGGGCGACCGGATCGGCCGCAAGTACGTGATCTGGGTGTCGATCCTCGGCGTCGCGCCGTTCACGATGCTGCTGCCGTACGCGAACCTGTTCTGGACCAGCGTGCTGACCGTGATCATCGGCGTCGTGCTGGCATCGGCGTTCGCCGCGATCCTCGTCTATGCGACGGAGCTGATGCCCGGCAAGGTCGGGATGGTCGCGGGCCTGTTCTTCGGCTTCGCGTTCGGCCTGGGCGGCGTCGGCGCGGCCGTGCTCGGCCAGCTCGCGGACGCGACGAGCATCCCGTTCGTCTACAAGGTGTGCTCGTTCCTGCCGCTGATCGGCGTGCTGACGGTGTTCCTGCCGAACCTCGAAAGCAGCCGGCGCAAGCAGGCGTGACGAACCGGCCGCGGCGTGCGCGCCGCGGCCGGTCAAACGGCTCGAATGAAGGAAATGAAGAAAACGACGGCGGCCTCAGGCCGCCGTCGTCGCATGCAGCGCCAGGAAACGCTTGAGGATGCCGGACGAATAGCTGCTCGCGATCGCCGACAGGAAGTGCGAGAACGACTGCGTCGCATGATCGTCGGCCGTATCGGAGATCGTGCGCACGAGCGCGAACGGCACGTCGTGCTCCGCGCACACCTGCGCGATCGCGGCGCCTTCCATCTCGACCGCAAGCGCATCCGGCAGCGCATCGCGCAACGCGACGACCTCGCGCTCGCTCGACACGAAGCGGTCGCCGCTGATGATGAGCCCCGCATGCAGCGTCGCACCGGCCAGGCCGAAACGCGCGGCAAACTGCGCGCCCTCTTCCTCGACGAACTGCGTGCACGCCATCCGCAAGCTCGCGGTAAGCGCCGCGCTGGTCGCGAAACGCGTGATGCCGAGCAGCGGCACCTCGTAGCGCGGAAAGAGCGGCGACGCATCGAGATCGTGCTGCAGCAGCGTATCGGCCACGACGACATCGCCAACCCGCACCGTGCGCGACACGCCGCCCGCCACGCCGGTGAACACGACGCCCGCCACGCCGAACACGTGAATCAGCGCGCTGACCGTCGCGGCGGCCGCAACCTTGCCGACCCGTGCGAGCGTCACGACGCAGGCCGCGCCGTGCACGGTACCGACGTGATAATCGCGACGACCGAGCGTGACCGTCTTCATCGCGCCGTCGGCGCGCATCGCGGCGATCAGGTCGCCGAGTTCCTCGGGCAGCGCGGCCAGAATGCCGAGCGGGCGGGCCGCAAGCGTCACATCCATGTCGATGCCCATCATTCCACCGCCTGCAGTTTCGCGACCGCGAGCGCGAGCCACTTCTCGCCGTGCCGCTTGAATTTCACCTGCGCCTTCGCATCGGTGCCGTTGCCTTCGAGCGCGGTGACCGTGCCTTCGCCGAACTTGGTGTGGAACACCTGCTGGCCGACCCGGAAACCGGCATCGGCCGCGCGCTGCTTGTTCGCGAACGCGGGCAGCGGCGCGGATACGGCCGGGTCGACGATCTGCTCGCGACTTCCGCCGCCCGGCCGCGCGAACCAGTCGCGACCGTAGCCGGCGTTGTCCGACCGGCCGCCCCAGCGCGACCCGGCCTCGACCTTCGGCGTCAGCCACTTCAACACGTGCTCGGGCAGTTCGTCGAAGAAGCGCGAACGCACGTTGTAGCGCGTCTGGCCGTGCAGCATCCGGCTCTGCGCGAACGACAGGTAGAGCCGCTCCTTCGCACGCGTGATCGCGACGTACATCAGCCGGCGCTCTTCCTCCAGGCCGTCCGATTCGAGCACGCTGTTCTCGTGCGGGAACAGCCCTTCCTCGAGGCCCGTGATGAACACGGCCGAGAATTCGAGCCCCTTCGCCGCGTGCACCGTCATCAGTTGCACGGCGTCCTGCCCGGCCTGCGCCTGGTTGTCGCCGGCCTCCAGCGACGCATGCGACAGGAAGCCGGCGAGCGGCGTCATCGTGTCGGGGTTCTGCGCCGGGTCGGCGGGCGATACCGGGTCGAGCACGTCGACCGCCGGATCGTCCGTCGCGGTGCCGAGCTCGGGCGCCGCGATCGCGCCCGCGCGCAGCGGGATCGAACGGGCCGGCGTGTCGAGCCCGTAGCCTTCCTCGGCGATGAACGCGGTGGCCGCGTTCACGAGTTCCTGCAAGTTCTCGAGACGGTCCTGGCCTTCGCGCTCGCCCTGGTAGAAATCGGCGAGGCCGCTGGCGCGCACGATGTGCTCGACGGTGTCGGGCAGATTCATGTGCTGCGTGTCGGCGCGCATCTTCGCGACCAGGTTCGCGAACCCGCCGAGGCTCGTGCCGGCCTTGCCCGTCACGTACGGAATCGCGGCGGCCATCGAGCAGCCGTACAGGCGCGCGGCGTCGGCCAGCTGCTCGATCGAGCGCGCGCCGATGCCGCGGGTCGGGAAGTTCACGACGCGCACGAACGCGGTGTCGTCGTTCGGGTTGTCGATCAGGCGCAGGTACGCGAGCGCATGCTTCACTTCCTGGCGCTCGAAGAATCGCAGGCCGCCGTACACGCGATACGGGATGCCCGACGACATCAGCGTGTGCTCGATCGAACGCGACTGCGCGTTGCTGCGGTACAGAACCGCCACTTCGCTGCGCGCCATCCCGGTGTTGATCAGCGAGCGGATCTCCTCGACGATCCAGCCGGCTTCCTGCGAGTCGGTGCTCGCTTCGTACACGCGCACGGGCTCGCCGTGGCCCGCATCGGTGCGCAGGTTCTTGCCGAGGCGGTGCGCGTTGTTCGAGATCAGCTGGTTCGCCGCGTCGAGGATGTTGCCGTGCGACCGGTAGTTCTGCTCGAGCTTGATCAGGTTGCGCACGCGGAATTCGTCTTCGAAGTCGCGCATGTTGCCGACGTTCGCGCCGCGGAACGCGTAGATCGACTGGTCGTCGTCGCCGACCGCGAAGATCGCGTTCTCGCCGCCCGCGAGCATCTTGAGCCACGCGTACTGCAGCTTGTTGGTGTCCTGGAACTCGTCGACGAGGATGTGCCGGAAGCGCGCCTGGTAGTGCGCGCGCAGCGGCGCGTTGTACGCGAGCAGCTCGTAGCAGCGCAGCAGCAGCTCGGGGAAATCGACGACGCCTTCGCGCTGGCACTGCTGGTCGTACGCCTGGTACAGCTCGACGAACTTGCGGTTGAAGTTGTCGGACGCGTCGACCTTGTCGGGACGCAGCCCCTGCTCCTTCGCGTTGTTGATGAAGTACTGGACGTTCTTCGGCGGGTACTTCTCGTCGTCGACGTTCGCCGCCTTCATCAGCCGCTTGATCGCGGACAGCTGGTCGGCCGTATCGAGGATCTGGAAGGTCTGCGGCAGGCCGGCGTCGCGCCAGTGCGTGCGCAGCATCCGGTTGCACAGGCCGTGGAACGTGCCGATCCACATCCCGCGCGTGTCGATCGGCATCATCGCCGACAGGCGCGCCATCATTTCGCGCGCGGCCTTGTTCGTGAAGGTCACGGCGAGCACGGTGGGCGGCGACGCATAACCCTGCTGGATCAGCCACGCGATGCGGGTGATCAGCACGCGGGTCTTGCCGCTGCCCGCCCCTGCGAGGATCAGCGCCGGTTCGTTCGGCAACGTGACGGCGGCGAGTTGTTCGGGGTTCAGATTGGCGAGCAGGTCGGGCATGGAGCGGCAGCGAACGGGCGAGAAAAATGCGGACCCGACATTATAAGTCGGCCGCGCGATGCCGTTCCCGATCCGTTCGACGGCCCGTCACGGGCGCGCCGCGGCGGCGTCGCGACGGGCCTGCGCCGGCAAGGCGATGGCTGGTGGATGTGCATCCATTTATAATTGTCAGATTCGGCATCCAATTCACGCATTTTTCGGCAGATTTCCAACATGAGCGACAACACGCTTGCGAAGAGCTTCGAGCCCCACACCATCGAGTCCCAATGGGGGCCGGAGTGGGAAAAGCGCGGCTACGCGGCCCCGGCCTTCGACCCGGCCCGTCCCGATTTCTCGATCCAGTTGCCGCCGCCGAACGTGACGGGCACGCTGCACATGGGCCACGCGTTCAACCAGACGATCATGGACGGCCTCACCCGCTACCACCGGATGCTCGGCGAGAACACGCTGTGGGTGCCCGGCACCGACCACGCGGGGATCGCGACCCAGATCGTCGTCGAGCGCCAGCTCGACGCGCAGGGCGTGTCGCGCCACGACCTCGGCCGCGAGAAGTTCGTCGAGCGCGTGTGGGAATGGAAGGAAAAATCGGGTTCGACGATCACCGGCCAGGTGCGCCGCCTCGGCGCATCGCCCGACTGGTCCCGCGAATACTTCACGATGGACGACAAGATGTCGGCCGCCGTGCGCGACGTGTTCGTCACGCTCTTTGAACAGGGCCTGATCTACCGCGGCAAGCGGCTCGTCAACTGGGATCCGGTGCTGCTGACCGCCGTATCGGACCTCGAAGTCGTGAGCGAAGAGGAAAACGGCCACCTGTGGCACATCCGCTACCCGCTCGTCGACGGCTCGGGTTCGCTGACCGTGGCCACGACGCGCCCGGAAACGATGCTCGGCGACGTCGCGCTGATGGTCCATCCGGAAGACGAGCGCTACGCGCACCTGATCGGCAAGCTCGTCACGCTGCCGCTGACGGGCCGCGAGATCCCGGTGATCGCCGACGACTACGTCGACCGCGAGTTCGGCACGGGCGTCGTGAAGGTCACGCCCGCGCACGACTTCAACGACTACCAGGTCGGCCAGCGCCACAAGCTCGCGCCGATCGAGATCCTGACGCTCGACGCGAAGATCAACGACAACGGCCCCGAGCAGTATCGCGGCCTCGACCGCTTCGACGCGCGCAAGGCGATCGTCGCCGACCTCGACGCGGAAGGTTTCCTCGACTCGGTGAAGCCGCACAAGCTGATGGTGCCGCGCGGCGACCGCACGGGCGTCGTGATCGAGCCGATGCTGACCGACCAGTGGTTCGTCGCGATGACGAAGCCGGCGCCGGAAGGCACGTTCAATCCGGGCAAGTCGATCACGGAAACGTCGCTCGACGTCGTGCGCAGCGGCCAGATCAAGTTCGTCCCGGAAAACTGGACGACCACCTACTACCAGTGGCTCGAGAACATCCAGGACTGGTGCATCTCGCGCCAGCTGTGGTGGGGCCACCAGATTCCCGCGTGGTATGGCGAGAACGGCGAGGTATTCGTCGCGCGCAACGAGGAAGAAGCGCGCGCGCAAGCTGCCGCGAAGGGCTACACGGGTGCGCTGAAGCGCGACGAAGACGTGCTCGACACCTGGTTCTCGTCGGCGCTCGTGCCGTTCTCGTCGCTCGGCTGGCCGAACGAAACGCCTGAACTGAAGCACTTCCTGCCGTCGTCGGTGCTCGTCACGGGCTTCGACATCATCTTCTTCTGGGTCGCCCGGATGGTGATGATGACCACGCACTTCACGGGCAAGGTGCCGTTCCACACCGTCTACGTGCACGGCCTCGTGCGCGACGCGGAAGGCCAGAAGATGTCGAAGAGCAAGGGCAACACGCTCGACCCGATCGACATCGTCGACGGCATCGACCTCGACACGCTGGTCGCGAAGCGCACGACGGGCCTGATGAACCCTAAGCAGGCCGCGACGATCGAGAAGAAGACGCGCAAGGAATTCCCGGACGGCATCGCCGCGTTCGGCACCGACGCGCTGCGCTTCACGATGGCGTCGATGGCAACGCTCGGCCGCAACGTGAACTTCGACCTCGCGCGCTGCGAAGGCTATCGCAACTTCTGCAACAAGCTGTGGAACGCCACGCGCTTCGTGCTGATGAACTGCGAAGGCCACGACTGCGGCAGCGACAAGCCGGAAGTCTGCGGCGCGGGCGATTGCGGCCCGGGCGGCTACCTCGACTTCTCGGCGGCCGACCGCTGGATCGTGTCGCTGCTGCAGCGCACCGAGGCCGACATCGCGAAGGGTTTCGCCGATTACCGCTTCGACAACATCGCCAGCAGCATCTACAAGTTCGTGTGGGACGAGTACTGCGACTGGTATCTCGAACTCGCGAAGGTGCAGATCCAGAACGGCACGCCGGAACAGCAGCGCGCGACGCGCCGCACGCTGCTGCGCGTGCTCGAGACGGTGCTGCGCCTCGCGCACCCGATCATCCCGTTCATCACCGAAGCGCTCTGGCAGAAGGTCGCGCCGCTCGCGGGCCGTTATCCGCAAGGCAAGGCCGAGGGCGAAGCGTCGCTGATGACGCAGGCGTACCCGATCGCGAACCTGCAGAAGATCGACGAGGTGTCCGAACAGTGGGCGGCCGACCTGAAGGCGATCGTCGACGCGTGCCGCAACCTGCGTGGCGAGATGAACCTGTCGCCGGCCACCAAGGTGCCGCTGCTCGCAGCCGGCGATGCCGAGCGCCTGCGCTCGTTCGCGC
This sequence comes from Burkholderia sp. SRS-25, assembly GCF_004343765.1. Lineage (NCBI taxonomy): Bacteria > Pseudomonadati > Pseudomonadota > Betaproteobacteria > Burkholderiales > Burkholderiaceae > Burkholderia > Burkholderia sp. SRS-25. The sequence goes on along the minus strand of NZ_PTXM01000007.1, from coordinate 328,476 downwards.
CGTACGTTCAGGCCCTCGCGCGCCTGTCGGAAGTGCAGATCCTCGCCGACGAAGCGACGCTCGACAAGGAAGCGCACGGCGCGCCGATCGCGATCGTCGGGCCGAACAAGCTGGTGCTGAAGGTCGAGATCGACGTCGCGGCCGAACGCGAGCGCCTGTCGAAGGAAATCACGCGCCTGACGAACGAAATCACGAAGTGCAATGCAAAGCTCGGCAACGAGGCTTTCGTCGCGAAAGCGCCGCCGGCCGTGGTCGAACAGGAGCAGAAGCGCGTCGCGGAATTCCAGAGCACGCTCGAAAAACTGCGTGCTCAGCTCGATCGGTTGCCTGCGTAACAAAGGGTAAGGCCATTTGCGTTCACTATAATGCGAACGCGAACATAGACCGTCTGACAAGTCGATTACAGGAATAAAGGTTCGATCATGTTGAAAGTCACCAAGGCGGTATTCCCCGTGGCCGGTCTCGGCACGCGGTTCCTGCCGGCAACGAAGGCGAGCCCGAAGGAAATGCTGCCGGTCGTCGACAAGCCGCTGATCCAGTACGCGGTCGAGGAAGCGATCGCCGCGGGCATCACCGAGATGATCTTCGTGACCGGGCGCAGCAAGCGCGCGATCGAGGACCACTTCGACAAGTCGTACGAAGTCGAGGCCGAACTCGAGGCGCGCGGCAAGGAAAAGCTCCTGGAACTCGTGCGCAGCATCAAGCCGAGCCACGTCGACTGCTTCTACGTGCGCCAGCCGGAAGCGCTCGGCCTCGGCCATGCGGTGCTGTGCGCTGAAAAGCTCGTGGCCGACAATCCGTTCGCGGTGATCCTCGCGGACGACCTGCTCGACGGCAACCCGCCCGTGATGAAGCAGATGGTCGACGTGTTCGACCACTATCACAGCTCGGTGATCGGCGTGGAAGAGATCCCGCCGTCGGAGACGAAGTCGTACGGGATCGTCGACGGGAAGGAGTGGGAAGAGTCGATCGTCAAGATGTCGGCGATCGTCGAGAAGCCGGCGCCGGAAGTCGCGCCGTCGAACCTCGGCGTGGTCGGCCGCTACATCCTGAAGCCGCGGATCTTCGAGCACCTGCGCGCGCTGAAGCCCGGCGCGGGCGGTGAGCTGCAGCTCACCGACGCGATCCAGGCGCTGCTCGCCGATGAGCAAGTGCTGGCCTACAAGTACCAGGGCACGCGCTACGACTGCGGCAGCAAGCTCGGCTACCTGAAGGCGACGGTCGAATTCGCGCTGCGCCATGCGGAAGTCGGCGCGGAATTCGACGCGTACCTGCGCGCGCGCGACGGCGCACATCCCGCTGCCTGAACGCGGCAAGGGCACGAGGGCTCGCTCCGGCGAGCCCGCCCTCACCTCACCGGCCGACGCTCAGCGCACTTCGGCCGGCTTCACAGAGACGACGCCCGGCATCCCGCCCGCGTCGTCTTCTTTCGTCTTGACGAGCCAGCCGCCGCCGTCGCCGAACGGCACCTTCGCGAGCGCGCTCTTCACGAGCGCCGGCGCGGCCTGCCGTGTGCCGGGATCGCGATCGCGCAGCGCGGCCGATACGCGGTAGACGTCCGCGCCCGATTTCGCGTCGACGAAACGCAGCGTCAGCACATGGCGATATACGCGGCCCATGAACGGCAGCGCGAACGGCGCCGGCCCGTCGACCGTCACGCATGCGCTGCTCGCGGCCCCGCACCCGTCGGCGCTCGCCGCGACCGTGGCCGGCTGCGTCGCATACGCGATCGACAGCCGGTAGCGCGCGGCCGCGAGCGGCTTCGCATCGAAGCCGCGGTGCGCGAGTTCGTCGCGCACGAGCGTCTCGATCTGCCGGTATTCGGCATCATCGGCCTGCGCGGCCGTCCGCACGAAATCGTAGCCGTGCGCGTCGGATGCGAATGCGTTCGGCTGCCCGAGCGCACTCACGCCGCTCGTCACGCCGGCGCAACCCGTCAACAGCGACGCCGCCAGTGCGGTCGCTGCCCATTCCTTTCTCATGGCTTTCCCCAAATGCCTGCCGTCGCGCCCGGCCCTGTCAGGCGGACGGCTCGTCGATCGCGGGCAGCGACACCGTCACCGCGGTGCCGACACCCACCTCGCTGTCGACCGACACGCTGCCCCCATGGCGCGTGACGACCGTCTTCACGAATGCCATGCCGAGCCCGGAACCCGAGATTTCGGGCCGCTCGCCGGCATGGAATCGCTTGAAACGCTCGAACAGATGCCGCTGATCTTCCGGCGCAATGCCGTATCCCTGATCACGAATCGTACAGAACATCCGTTTCGACGCGTGCTCGACCGCCAGCGTACACGTGATCACGGTATCGGACGGACTGTATTTGACTGCATTGTTCAGCAGGTTCACGAACGCGCGCGTGATCAGCGAGCGGTCCGCGCGCACCCAGCACATGTCGGCGCCGACGTCGGTGTCGACGCGAATGTGCTTCGCCTGCGCCTGCGGCCACACCTCGTCGCTCGCATCGATCAGCACGTCGACGAGGCTCGTCACCTCGAGCTGGTACACCTGCGACTCCGCGCGCGCCAGCTGCACGAACTCGTCGGCGAGCGACAGCGCACGGTGCGCATAGCGCTCGATCCGCGCAAGCAACCCGCGCATCGCGTCGCTCTCGACGCGGTCGCGCTCGATCTCGACCAGCGCGAGAATCGACGACTGCGGCGAGCGCATGTCGTGCGACAGCAGATGCAGCGCCTCCTCGCGCTGCCGCTCGGCCGCGTGCAGCTCGGTCACGTCGACGAGGCCGGCGATCCAGCCGGTCACGCGCCCTTGTGCGTTCGTACACGCCGCGTAGCGTAGCAGATGGTCGAGCCCGTCGCGATCGCGCACCTCGATGCCGCGCGCCATCGCGTCGTGCTCGGCCTCGAGCGTCGGGTCGAGCGCGGCCGGCCAGTGCTCTCGGATCGTCGCGTCGTGCTCGGCGTTGCCGTCGACGGTCTTCATGAACGTCAGCTCGCCGAGCGCGGTGCGCAGCGGCCGGCCCTCCGGCAGAGGCAGCGACAGTCGCGACCCGTAGCGCTTGGCCGCATGGTTCGCGATCAGCACGGTGCCGGCCAGGTCGGTCACGAAGATCGGCTCGGGCATGCTGTCGAGGCTGTCCCACACGAAGCGCTTCATGTCCTGCACGCGCTGCGCGGCTTGCGCCATCAGCGCCATCTGCCGCTCCAGCACGTCGCCGCCGACGCTGCGCGTGCGCGGCGCCTCGGGCAGCAGATGCGGCTCGTCGGCGAGCCGCTGCAGCTCGCGGCGCAGGTACGACATCGTCATTTCCAGGCGCCGCCAGTTCCAGATCGGGTAGACGGCGATCAGCCCGAAGATCGCAGGCGCCGGCGACAGCCAGATGCGCGCCTCGAACAGCAGCGCCATGCTCGCGACGACGGCAAGCGCGGCCAGGCTCAGCGTCAGCAGCAGCGCGCGCCACGGCGACAGCATCAGGAAGCCGCCCAGCAGCGCGGCGAGCGGCAGCAGCGACGCGACGAACAGCCCGGCGCGCGACGCCGGCGAGATCGCGCTGCCGGTCGTCAGCATGTCGAGCACGTTGGCATGGATATACACGCCGGCGAGCGGCCCGAACTCACCGGACACGGGCGTGGCGAAACGATCGTACAGCCCCGACGCCGTCACGCCGACGACGACGATCTTGCCGCGCAGCGCGTCGGGCTTCACGCGCCCTTCGAGGACGTCGTCGAACGACAGCGTCGGATAGGCAGGCGTGTTGCGGCTGAACGGGATCAGGTAGCGGCCCTCGCCGGTCGCGTCGCCCGACAGGTCGTGCGCATGCGCGCCGGGCGTACCGCCGACCGGATGCAACTGGCCGCCCTGGATCGCGCGATACACGGGCACCATCAGCTGCGGCCAGCGCACGCGGCCGTCGCTTTCGTACAGCGCCACGCTGCGTACGATGCCGTCGGGGTCGACTTCGAGGTTGATGTGACCGAGCCCGACCGCGCGCGCCGCGAGCGCGGCCACCGGCGGATCGACCGCGCGCGTGCCGTCCGCCTGCTCGGGGCTCAGCAGCACGGGCAGGAAGGTCGGCACGTGGGTCATTGCGTCCGCGAACGCGCGATCTTCCGGCGACGGTTCGGTAAACAGCACGTCATAGACGACGGCGGCCGGCTGCGCGCGCGCCAGCGTGTCGAGCAGCCGCGCATGCACGTCGCGCGACCACGGCCAGCGGCCGAGCGCGGACACGCTCTGGTTGTCGATGTCGACGACGACCACGTCGGGTGAAAGCGGCAGGCTGCGCAGCATCAGCAGCCGGTCGTAGATCAGGCCGTCGACGCTGGCCGACAGCCGGCCGAGCGCGCACGCGAGGATCACCGCGACCCCGAGGCAGCCGATCGCGATCCATTCGATCAGGAAGCGTCGGCCGAGGTGCCGCCGCGGAGAAACGGAATCGGGTTTCATGCGCCGCGGATCAGCGCGACAGCGTGAACGCGCTGACCGGACTGGTCTTCTCGTAGAACTTGCCGCCTTCGAACTCCTCGACGGTCACGGCCCAGAAATAGTCGCCCGGCGGCAGGTGCGCGACGGTGATCTGGCGCGCATGCAGGCCGACCTGGTCGACGACCGGCGCGCTCAGGTCCTTCGAGCGCGACAGCACGAACCGGTAGCGCGCACCCTTGCCCGAACCGTTCGGCGCCCAGCGGAACTCGTAGCCGCCCGCACCGGGCGACGCGCTCGCGTCGAGCCCCATGACGCGGCGTTCGAACGCGTACGTCCGCGGCCGGCCCTCGAGACCGTTCGCATCGATCGCGGCGACCCGCACGAAGTAGTTCCCGTTCGGGACGTCGCGGAAAACCGCGCGCGGCGAATCGGTGCGCGTTTCGCGGAACAGGTCGAGCAGCCCGGCGTCGTGCGCGAGTTGCACGCGGTACGCATGCGCGTCGGCGAGCGGCGCGACGTCGAAGGCGACCTCGGGCTCGTCCTGCACCTTGTCGGGATGCGCGAGCGCCGGCGCGGGCAGCAGCTCGACGGGCGCGCCGACTGCGCCGGACGATGTCGCGACGCTGCCGAAATTCGCATGCACGAGCGTCGGATCGGCCGACTTCCGGCCGCCCGCGACGCCGACGGTGCCGTCGAGCACTTCGACGCGCGTCGACGCATTGCCGGCCGCGTCGTAATTCACGCGAAAGCGCGTGCCGCGCACGCCGGCCACGACCGAAGGCGACCGGATCTGGAAGCGGTCGTCGCGTTTTTTCAGATGGGTGACCTCGCTGTCGACCGAGCCGCGCGTGAGTTCGAACTCACGATCGAGCGTGCCGGTCAGCACCGTGCGGCGCAGCGCCTTCAGGTCGAGCTGGCTGTCGGGCGGCAGGCTCATGTGCGTGCCGTCGGCGAGCTCGAGCGTCACGAAGCCGTTCGGGCCCGTGCGCACGCGATCGCCCTCGGCGAGCGTCGCGTCGTTCGCGAGCGGCGCAAAAGCATCGCCGGACGAGCGTTCGGCCGCGCCCTGCACCGCGATGACGCGGGCGGTCAGCTTTTCCTTGCGCAGGCGCGCCACCGGCAGCTTCAGCGCGATGCCGGGCTGCAGGTGCTTCGGCGCGGGCACGCCGTTGATCTGTTGAAGCAGTTGCCAGTCGTCCGCGCCCTGCAGGTAGCGCGCGGCGACGTCGTACAGCGTGTCGCCCGCCTGCGTGCGGTAGACGACCATCTTGCCCGCCGCCGCGGGCGGCTGGGCAGCCGCATGCTGCGCGGCGAACGCGAACGCGACCGCGCAGGCTGCGCGCAGCGCTACCGTGCGCAGGCCCGCCGTGCGCCGCGTGATTCCCGTGGTCACTCCGGTTCTCCCTGGCCGACCCGTTCGAGCCGGTAGCCGTAGCCGTAGATCGGCGCGAGGCGATAACCGTTTTCGGGCCGCAGGCCGAGCTTGGTGCGCAGCATTGAGATGTGCGTATCCATCGTGCGCGACGGGATGTCGGTCGCCTGCTTCCACACGAGATCGAGAATGTGCGCGCGCGACAGCGGCCGGTCGAGGTGCTGGAACAGCAGCAGCGCGAGTTCGAATTCCTTCTGCGTGAGGCTCACGGCCTTGTCGCCGACGTAGGCCTGCTTCAGGTTCACGTCGAAACGGAATTGATCGAATTCGCGAACGGTGGCCTCGGCGTTGACCGGATACGCGCGACGCAGCAGCGAGCCGATGCGCGCGCGCAGGATCGGGCCCGACACGGGCTTGACCACGTAGTCGTCGGCGCCGGCGTTGAGGATCTGCGTGATCCCCGCCTCGTCGTCGCGGCTCGTCATGAAGATGATCGGCAGGCTGTGCTCGGTCTGATTCGCACGCACCCACTTCAGCACTTCCTCGCCGGACATGTCGGGCACGTTCCAGTCGAGCACGAGCAGATCGAACGTCTCGCGCTGCAGGCGCTTCTTCAGGGCCTTGCCTTCCTTGAACGCGTAGCACGTATGGCCAACGGCCGTCAGCGTTTGACTGACGAAATCCGTCTGGGCCGGATCGTCATCCAGTACAGCAATTCTCATAGCACCCCGCAAATCGAAATCGATTCGTCCAGTTCAGCTCCCCGCCCTCATCCGGCCACGCGACACGCGCGCGGCTTCCGGATACCGGCCGGCGAGCCACCGTTCGCCGCTCGCGCCACCTGCGCAAACCAGCGACCCCGGCTAAATATCTCAAAAACGGGGCACGGACGAACCGGCGATTTCATCATAGTAGTATGAAATTCGCCAATAAATTGCGCGGACTACCGTCTTTTCTTCGAATAATCCCTCCTGCCGCGCAATCGAGCGCCTAATCGGCGCCCGCGATGCCCGCTACCGGCTCGGCCACATCGTCGGCCGGCATGCGATGCGACAGCGGCTCCGGACGCGCCGGCTCGGCAAGCATCCGCTGCAGCTGTCCGCGCACGCGCTCCCACGCGGTGGCCGCATAGTCCGGCTGGCTCGCTGCCCACGCCTGCGCCAGATCGAACACACGCTCGATCGTCGCACCGCAGTAGGTCAGGCCCGAGCCGTCGTCCTGCGCGGCATCGCGCAGCCGTTCGTCGAGCCACTCGGCCAGCCACGGCATCTCGGCCGCGGCGGAATCCGCGTAGGCCTCCAGCGCGGCACGCGCGTGGCGATCCTGTTGCGGGTCGAGCTCGATACGGCTCAGTCCCGATACGCTGCGTTCCGCTCCGGACGGACTTCGAATGGTCCCTGGTCTGAAGGACATGTCCTCTCCCCGTTGTACGACGGTAGCGCCAGGCATGGCCCCCGTGCCCGCCGTACGACGTACCGTGGCCGGCGCATCCGCTGGGAGCGGACGACCGGCCGGGTCAGTATACGCAGCCGATCACGAAGCGAGGTTTAAGAATTGTCAGAGAAGCGTGCACGGCGCGGGGCGGCCGCCACGCGCTCCCGGCAACGCGATGCAGGCGGTCAGCGGCGGCGCATCAGGAACACGAAGGTCTTGTCCTGTGTCGTCGATTCGACGATCTCGTTGCCCGTCTGCTTCGCGAACGCGGCGAAATCGCGCTGCGAGCCGGGATCGGTCGCGAGCACCTTGAGGATTTGCCCGCTTTCCATATCGGCGAGCGCTTTCTTGGCACGCAGGATCGGCAACGGGCAATTGAGCCCGCGGGCGTCCACTTCCTTGTGAATCTGCATCGGCTGTCGACCTTCGAATGACGCGCCATCCAAGGCGCGGAAAGAAGCCGCGATTTTACCGCAGCGCCGCCGTGCCTGCCCGGGCTGCCGGCAGGCCGACGCCCGCGGACACCGGGTTCAGGGGCCCGAAAAGCCGCCCTCGAGCCGCTCGCGCAGGTGCCGCACGAGCGCGCGCACCGCGCTCGGCACGACCGGACTGTACGGGCGGATCGCGAAGATGTGGTCGCCGAACGCGCCCGACGGCCGCCAGCCGTCGAGCAGCGCGACCAGCCGGCCGGCGTCGAGATCGCGCTGCGCGCTGAAATCCGGCAGCAGCGCGATGCCGAGCCCGCCGAGCGCGGCCTCGCGCATCGCCTCGCTGTTGTTCGCCGCGAAGCTGCCGCGCACCGGCACGCTCACGCGCTCGCGCCGCCGGCCGTGCGGCTCGAAGCTCCATGCGGCCGGCTCGTTGTCGCGCAGGTAGCACAGGCAGCTGTGCTCGACGAGCTCGCTCGGGTGCCGCGGCGCGCCGCGCGCGTCGAGGTAGTCGCGGCTCGCGACGAGCAGCGAGCGCGTGTCGCACAGCTTCCACGCGACGTGGGTCTGCGGCGCGGTGGTCGTATGGCGGATCGCGAGGTCGAAACCCTCCTGCGTCAGCGAATGCAGCCGGTCCGACAGGTCGAGCTCGATCTGCACGCCCGGGTGCTGGCGCAGGAAATCGGGCAGGTGCGGGACCACCTGCTGGCGCCCGAGCGCGACCGGCACCGTCACGCGCAGCAGGCCGCGCGGCTCGCCGGCCAGGTCCTTCACGCGCGCGAAGTGCTGCCCGATCGATTCGAACGCGTCGCGCGTGCTGTCGACGAGCGTCTGACCCGCGTCGGTGAGCCGCACGCTGCGTGTCGTGCGCCGCACGAGCGGCACGCCGGCCGCCTTTTCGAGATCGGCGATGCGCTGGCTCATCGCGGCCTTGCTGATGCCCAGCCGTTGCGCGGCAGCCGTGAAACTGCCAGCCGCGGCCAGCACCGTCAGCGAATGGATATGCGGCCAGAGCGCCTGGACATTTTGCTGATTCATCCGGTGATTATTCAGAATTATGAACAGTGAATCAAGCTGCGCGGCCTTCTCCCGCCCGGCCGGTTTACCTAGACTGGGCGCTGTCCACCCTCACCCGAGATCCTCCAGGAGACACGATGAATCCGGTTCCCGCGTACACCTCCGACGCCGACGTCGGCCACTACATCGACGGCGCGCCCGTCGCCGGCCGCAGCGGCCGCTTCCAGGACGTCCTCAACCCGGCGCTCGGCCGCGCGGTGCGCCGCGTCGCGCTCGCCGGCAACGACGAAGTCGAGCAGGCCGTCGCGTCCGCCCACGCCGCGTTTCCGGACTGGGCCGCGACGCCGCCGATCCGCCGCGCGCGCGTGCTGCACCGCTTCCTGCAACTGATGAACGAGCACCGCGACGCACTCGCGGCGATCATCACGGCCGAGCACGGCAAGGTGTTCTCGGACGCGCAGGGTGAAGTCGCGCGCGGCATCGACATCATCGAATTCGCATGCGGCGTGCCGCAGCTCCTGAAGGGCGACTTCACCGACCAGGTCAGCACCGGCATCGACAACTGGACGATGCGCCAGCCGCTCGGCGTCGTCGCGGGCATCACGCCGTTCAACTTCCCGTGCATGGTGCCGTGCTGGATGTTCCCGGTCGCGATCGCAACGGGCAACACGTTCGTGCTGAAGCCGAGCGAACGCGACCCGTCGGCCGCCCTGTTCATCGCCGACCTGCTCACGCAGGCCGGGCTGCCGGCCGGCGTGTTCAACGTCGTGCAGGGCGACAAGGGCGCGGTCGACGCATTGCTCGACCACCCGGACGTGCAGGCCGTCAGCTTCGTCGGCTCGACGCCGATCGCGGCCTACGTGCAGCAGCGTGCCGTGCAGTCGGGCAAGCGCGTGCAGGCGCTCGGCGGCGCGAAGAACCATCTCGTCGTGATGCCCGATGCCAACCTCGAGCAGGCCGTCGATGCGCTGATCGGCGCCGCGTACGGCTCGGCCGGCGAGCGCTGCATGGCGATCAGCGTCGCGGTGCTCGTGGGCGACATCGCGGACCAGATCGTGCCGCTGGTGGCCGAGCGCGCACGCAAGCTGGTGATCGGCGACGGCATGTCGCCGGAAGTCGAGATGGGCCCGATCGTCACCGGCGATGCGTTGAAGCGTATCGAAGGCTATATCGAGCAAGGCGTGAAGGAAGGCGCGCAACTGGTGGTCGACGGCCGCGGGCTGCGCGTGCCAGGCCGCGAGGCCGGCTTCTTCACCGGCGGCACGCTGTTCGATCACGTGACGCCCGACATGCGCATCTACAAGGAAGAAATCTTCGGGCCCGTGCTCGGCTGCGTGCGCGTGAAGGATTTCGGCGAGGCGGTCGACCTGATCAACGCGCACGAATTCGGCAACGGCGTGTCGTGCTTCACGAGCGACGGCGGCATCGCACGCGAGTTCGCGCGGCGCATCCAGGTCGGGATGGTCGGCATCAACGTGCCGATCCCGGTGCCGATGGCATGGCACGGCTTCGGCGGCTGGAAGAAGAGCCTGTTCGGCGACATGCACGCGTACGGCGAGGAAGGCGTGCGCTTCTATACGCGCCAGAAGTCGGTGATGCAGCGCTGGTCGTCGAGCATCGGCAAGGGCGCCGAATTCGCGATGCCGACCGCGAAGTAAGAGTAAGCGCCCGACCGCACGCCGCCCGCCGCGCTGTCACGCGGGCGGTGTGCCGGCAGGAGGCGTCAGCCGGCCTTCGCGCCGTGCGCGCCGTCGGCGGTCGGCAGGTACGACAGTTCGAGCCGGTACGCGAGCGCGACGAACAGGCTCTGCGCGAGGCCCATCGTGGCGGTCAGCGCGCGGAAGCCGAACGTCGCGCTGTCCTGCACCATCAGCGTCACCTCGGCCTCCCGCGCGAGCGGGCTCATCCGGCTGTCGGTGATCGCGATCAGCCGTGCGCCGCGCTGCACGGCCTGCTGCGCGACCTGCACGGTTTCCTCCGCATACGGCATGAACGAGATGACGATCATCACGTCGCCCTCGCGCACCGAACGGATCTGCCCGAGATGCATGCTGCCGAGCGCGCTGAACAGCCCGATGCGCTTGTCGGTGTGCTGCAGCGCATAGTCGAGGTACACGGCGATCGGAAACGCGCGCCGCGAGCCCGCGATCCAGATCGCCTGCGTGTCGGCGAGCAGGTCGACGGCCTGCGCGAGGGCCTGCGAATCGAGCGTCTGCCGCAGCTGCTGCATCCCGGCAATGCTGCCCTTGATGAATTCGTCGGCGATCTGCTCGGGCCGCAGGCTCGACGAGCCCGCTTCGATCACGTCGCGCAGCCGCAGGTTGTACGCGCGCCCCGGCGCGATCTGCTGCGCGAGCCCTTCTCGGAACAACTTCTGCATCTCGGAGAAGCCGGAAAAGCCGAAGTGCTTCGCGAAGCGCACGACGGCCGACGGCTGGACGCCGCACGCCTGCGCGAGCGTCTGGATGCCTTCCAGGCCAAGCTGGTCCCGATGCGTTTCCACGTGGCGCGCAATCACCTTCAGGCGATTGCTGAGGCCGTCGTACTCCTGCGTCAGGTGCTGCAGGAACTGCTCGACGGTGGCGGGAGGTTTCTCGGATGAACTCATCGGATAGCGCGAAGTTGACGGCCCCGATGTGCGCGCGGTACTGGCGGGCGCGGCCCGGGACTCGACTGGATACATGCATGAAGGGCGAATTTAATCACGTTTGCGACGCGGCCCGCGCCGCGTGCTCGCTCCCACGCGCTCGATCATCACTTGCCTACGCTCCACGGCGATACTGGAAGCGATTGTCCAACGCTCTCGCGGCGTCGTAAAGATTAGGGTGTGTACCGAGGCCGGCTGCCGCGGCGAAGCGTGGCGCAGCCGGCCCGCCTCCGTTCAACGATAGTCGACCCACACGCTGCCCGCGTCAGCCGAACGCACGCAATTCTCGACCCAGCGCACGCCCTCGACACCCGCGTGCACGTCCGGAATACGGATGGCCTTCACCGCCGCAACGTCGCCGCGATCGGCCGCGTCCATCGCAAGCGCGAAGCGCGCGTACAGGTTCGACCAGGCTTCGAACAGCCCTTCCGGATGCCCGGCGCCGATACGATCCTCGCGCAATGCGTGCGGATGCAGATAACCCATCCCGCGATCGAGCACCTGCGCGGGCTGCCCCTGGATTTCGTAGCGCAGCTGGTTCGGATGCTCATCCCACCATTCGATGCTCGCCTTCGATCCGATCACGCGCACCTTCTGCCCATGCATCGAGCCTGCGTTCACCGCGCTCGACCACACGTAGCCGATCGCGCCCGTGTCGTATTCCATGATCGTGAACGCGTTGTCCTCGAGCGGCGCACGGCTTTTCACGAAGCTCTGCCGCGAACACATCAGCCGCCGGATCTTCAGCTCCGGCGCCATCACCTCGGAGATGTACAGCGGATGCGTGCCGATGTCGCCGAGCACGTAGCTCGGGCCCGCGAACTTCGGATCGACGCGCCAGCGCGCGGCCGCGCTCGCGGCCTCGACGCCTTCGCTGTGGAAGCCGTGCGCGAACTGCATCTGCACGATGCGGATCTCGCCGAGGTCGCCGCGCGCGATCATCTCGCGCGCCTGCTCGATCATCTGGTGTCCAGAGTAACCGTATGCGACGCCGACGATCCGGTTCTTCTCGACCGACAGGCGCTGCAGCGCCTCGGCCTCCTCGGTCGTGAAGCACAGCGGTTTCTCGCAAACCACGTGCAGCCCCGCGTTCAGCGCGGCGCGGCAGATCTCGAAGTGCGTGTTGTTCGGCGTCGCGATCGACACCGCGCGGATGCCGTCCGGGCGCCGCGCCTCGGCGTCGAACATCGTCGCGTAGTCGGGATAGCAGCGCTCGGCCGCGACGCCGAGCTTCACGCCGAACTGGCGGCCGCGTTCGGGATCGATGTCGAATGCGCCGGCGACCAGTTCGAAGCTCCCGTCGCGCAGCGCGGCCGACCGGTGGCTGTAGCCGATCTGGCTGCCGAGGCCGCCGCCGACCATGCCCCAGCGAATCGAATGTCCAAGCAGAATCTGTCCGTCAATCATGATGGTGGTGTTCCTGGTGCGTGTTCAGGGGTCATGCAAAACCGGCCGACGCGAGAAACGCACGGCTCGCGGCGACGTCGCGCAGGCTCGTGCCGGCATCGCGCGGGTCGCGCTCCTGCTCGATCGTGATGGTGCCGGCATAGCCGATGTCGATGAGCGCGCGGCGGATCGCCGGATAGTCGAGCACGCCGGTGCCGATCGGACACATCACGCCCCGCGCGCAGGCCGCGAAAAACGCGATGTGCTCGCCCATCACCGCGTCGTACACGGCCGCGTCGATATCCTTGAAGTGCACGTAGTCGAGCCGCGCCGCATGGCGGCGCAGCCACGATTCCGGGTCCATGCCCGAGTAGTACAGGTGGCCGGTATCGAGACACAGGCCCGCCGTATCGGCCGGAACATCGGCGACGATCCGGTCGATCTCGTCCGCGAATTCGATATAGCCGCCCGCGTGCGGATGGATCACCGCGCGCACGCCGAACGCGTCGCGCGCGATCGTCGCGATCTGCCGGATATGGTCGACCATCCGCGCCCAGCGCTCGTCGGACAAACGCGGCGCGCGATCGCCGTGGCCGGCCGCGTAGTCACGTTCCTCGTGGCCCCAGTCCATCACGACCAGGTACGGCGCCGCGTAGCGCTGGCCCTGCTGCGTCGGCAGCTTCGGCAACTGCGTGATCAGCGCGCAGATGTCGCGCGTCTGGCGCAACAGGTTCGGCAGGTTCTCCGGCGACACGAGATCGTCGAAGATCGTGCCGGCCGTGATGCTCAGGCGCTGGCGGTCGAGCTCGGCGCTCACCACGTCGAGGTCGAGCGGGATGTAGCCGTATGGCCCGAGCTCGATGCCCGAGTAGCCGGCCTGCGCGGCCTCGGCGAGCACGTGCCGCCACGGCGGCAGATGCGGGTTCTTCACGTCGTCGACGCCCCAGCAGCACGGGGCGCAACCTATCTTCATCGTCATGTCGGTCGGTCCGGTAGGTCAGCGACGGGCGGCCGCGGGTCAGCCGCGATAGAACGCGGGACGCTCGGCCATCGCGATCGGCTCGACCGCGCCGCTCTGCTGGGCCCGCACGCACGCGTCGGCCGCGACTGCCGCCGCGTAGCCGTCCCACGCGGACGGCCCCGTCAGCGCGCCCTGCCGCACGCCGTCGATGAACGCCTGCAGCTCGACGTCGTACGACGCGATGAAGCGCTCCTTCCAGTCGGTCATGATTTCGACCGACTGCCGGGCCGCATGCTTGAGCCCGACGGCCGGCGGATCGGGCAGCTTCGCGATGCCCTGCTCGCCGACCACCTCGCACTGGATGTCGTAACCGTACTGGCAGTTCACGAAGATCTCGACGTCGATGCGCACGCCGCTCGCGGTTTCAAGCAGCACGATCTGCGGATCGGCGAGATGCGCGGATGCATGGCGCGTCTTCTTCGGATAGACGACCTGCGCGCTCGCGTAGTCCTCGCCGAGCAGCCAGCGCAGCACGTCGAGTTCGTGGATCAGCGTGTCGGTGATCGCCATGTCGGTCGTGTAGCGCTCGCCGACCGACTGGTTGCGGTGCGCGCAATGCAGCATCAGCGGCGCGCCGATCTCGCCGCTGTCGATCACGCGCTTCAACGCGCGATAGCCTTCGTCGTACGGCCGCATGAAGCCGACCTGCACGAGCCGCTTGCCGTGCGCGACTTCCGCTTCGACGATCCGCATGCAGCCGTCGGCCGTGACCGCCAGCGGCTTCTCGCAGAACACCGGCTTGCCGTGCGCGATCGCGTCGAGCACGAACGCTTCGTGGGTCGGCCCCCACGACGTGACGAGCACGGCCTGCACGTCGGCGGCGGCGACCACTTCGTGGCCGTCGCCGTAGATCTCGGCGTCGAGCCCGTATTTCGTCACCGCGTCGCGCGCCTGCTGCGGATCGATGTCGTTGACGGCCACGACGCGCGCGCCGGACAGCGTGCGGGTCAATCTGCGAATGTGGTCCTGGCCGATCGCGCCGCAGCCGATCACGCCGATTTGCAAGGTCATGCAGTTGTCTCCAGTCGTTCGTTCATCAGCGGCGCGGCCCGTGCCGCGCCGGTCGGCAATCGTCATCAGCCGGTCAGCGCGCGGTTCGATCGAAATGGCAATCGACGTAGCGCTGGATCGCGTCGCGCATGTAGCGCGACGAGGCTTCCGCGCGGTCTTCCCACGCGAACACGCACGACGACATCACGCCGTCGAAGCCGGCGGCGCCGAGCGCGCGAAAAAACACGTCCCAGTCGATCTCGCCCTGCCCGATGTCGAGATGCTGGTGCACGCGGATCTGGTTCGAGCCGGGCGGGTTCACGATGTAGCGCAGCTGGCTGCTCTTGCGGTGGTCGAACGTGTCGGCCACGCGCACGTGCGCGAGGATCGGCGCGGCCTGCGCGATCATCGCGGCCATGTCGTCGCCGTAGTAGAACGTGTGCGGCGCGATGTACGACAGCTTCAGCGACGGCGAGCCGAGGTTCGTGACGATGTCGATCGCCGGCTGCAGCTGCTCGATCCAGTCCTCCGGATGCGGCTCGACCGACAGCACGATGCGCTCGCGCTCGAGGATCGGCAGCAGCTCGTCCATCGAACGGAACCACGCGGCCTCGCACAGCTCCTTCGGGTTCGCGCCCGGCCGCTCGCCGACCGAGCGCTCCGGCGACGCGCCGCGCCCGAACTCGGACACCATCAGCGGGCACTCCATCTCGAGCGCGACCTCGATCGCCTTCTTCCAGCAGCGCACGGCCCATTGCCGCTCGTCGTCGAACGGGCTGGCCCAGCGGTAAATCGGCTGCAGCGACGCGAGACCGACGCCGCTCGCGTGCATCGCCTGGCGGAACGCGGCCATGCGCTCGCGCGTCGCGCGGGGCATCACCCACCAGTCGAGAAAATCGCTGCGCGGCGACAGCTCGATCTGGTCGTAGCCGAGCTCGGCCACCGCGTGCGGCAGCCGGTCGAGCGGCAGGTGGCGAATCATGTAGGGGTCCAATGCGATCTTCATCGGGCTTCCTTCGCGGACAGGGGTTCCGGGCTCATGCGTGCGCTCAACGGCGCTTCTTCTTGTTGCGGTACTGGTCGGCGATCACGGCCGCGACGATGATCGCGCCCTTCACCATCTCCTGGTAGTACGCGTCGATGCGGATGAACGTGAAGCCCGACGTCATCACGCCGAGGATCAGCACGCCGATCACGGTGCCCGTCACGCGGCCGAGGCCGCCCGACAGCGACGTGCCGCCGATCACGACCGCCGCGATCGCATCGAGCTCGTACATCACGCCCATGCCCGACTGGCCGGAGATCGCGCGCGCGGCCGTCACGGTGCCGGCGATGCCGCTCAGGAGGCCCGCGATCGCGTAGACGAAGATCAGGTGGCGCGTGACGTTGATGCCCGACACGACGGCCGCATGACGGTTCGCGCCGATCGCATACGTGTACTTGCCGAAGCGCGTGTAGCGCAGCACGACGTGGAAGATCGCGGCGATCACGAGAAAGATGATCACCGGGTTGGCACCCGCGCCGATGGCCGCGAACTGGTCGGTCAGCATCGACACCGGCATCCCGTTCGTGAACCACTTCGCGAAGCCGCGCGCGGCGACCATCGTGCCGAGCGTCGCGATGAACGGCGGGATACCCGTCATCGCGATCAGCGAGCCGTTCAGCAGGCCGACCAGCAGCCCGACGCACACGCCGGCGAGCACGGGCCAGATGATCGGCAGGTCGGTCAGGTGCGGAAACACCGCGCGCGGGAAGTCGGACACCTGCGCGAGACTCGCCGAGACGACCGCCGCGGCGGCCACGACCGAGCCCGACGACAGGTCGATCCCGCTGGTGATGATCACGAGGTTCACGCCGACGGCGATGATGCCGATCACGGCCATCTGCAGCACGATGATCTCGAGCCGCTCGGCGTTGAACAGGAAGCTCTGGCCGACGACGATCCAGCCCACGATCTCGAAGAACAGGCTGATGCCGACGAGCACGAGGAAAATGCTCAGCTCGGGCGGCCACTTCGTGTGCCGCGCCTTGAGGGTCATGGTCTGCGCATCCGCGACCGGGTTCAGGTTGCCCATTGCTTTGTCTCCAATCTTGTTTCGGCTCAGCGCGACGCGAGATCCATGATGCGGACCTGGTCGGCGTCCTTGCGATCGACGATGCCGGTCATGCGCCCTTCGTGCATCACCATCACGCGATCGCTCATTCCCAGCACTTCCGGCATCTCCGACGAGATCATCAGCACCGCGACGCCCTTGCCGGCGAGCGCGCTGACGAGCCGGTGGATCTCGGCCTTCGCGCCGACGTCGATGCCGCGCGTCGGTTCGTCGAGGATCAGGATGCGCGGCTGCGTGAGGAGCCACCGGCCGATCAGCACCTTCTGCTGGTTGCCGCCCGACAGGTTCTGGATTTCCTCGTGCAGCCCGGGCGACTTCACGCGCAGCATCCGGCTCATTTCCTCGCAGTCGCGCTTCAGTTGCGCCTGCCGCACGAAGTTGAACTTCACATAGCGGTTGCTGAGCACCGCGGCTTCCATGTTCGCGAGCAGGTCGAGATTCAGGAAGCAGCCGGTGTCCTTGCGGTCTTCGGTGAGGAATGCCATTCCGTGCTTCATCGCCTGCGCGGGTGTCGTGATGCGCACCGGCTTGCCGTCGATCCGGATCTCGCCCGACGTGGCCGGCACGACGCCGAACAGCGCCTCCGCGACGTTCGAGCGCCCCGAGCCGACGAGGCCGGCCACGCCGAGGATCTCGCCCGCGCGCAGCTCGAAGCTCACGTCGCGGAACACGCCGTCGACGCCGAGGTTCTTCACCGACAGCACGACCTCGCCGATCGGCACCTCTTCCTTCGGGAACATCTGCGTGATCTCGCGCCCGACCATCATGCGGATGATGTCGTCGCGCGTGACGTCGCTCGACGCATGCGTGCCGATGTACTTGCCGTCGCGGAACACCGAGAACTCGTCGGCGATCTCGAACAGCTCGTTCATCTTGTGCGTGATGTAGACGATGCCCTTGCCCTGCTCGCGCAGCTGGCGAATGATCCGGAACAGGTGCGTGACTTCCTTGTCGGTCAGCGCGGAGGTCGGCTCGTCCATGATCAGCACGTCCGAGTCGAACGACACGGCCTTCGCGATCTCGACCATCTGGCGGCTCGCGACCGTCAGCGTGCGCACGTCGGTTTCCGGATCGATGTCGATCGACAGCCGCTCGAACAGCTCGGCCGTCTGGCGGCGCAGCGCGGCATGATCGATCAGGCCGAAACGGTTCTTCGGTTCGCGGCGGATCCAGATGTTCTCCGCGACCGTCATGTACGGCATCAGGTTGAGTTCCTGGTGGATCATCGCGATGCCGCGGTCGAGCGCATCGAGCGGGCCGTTCAGCACGACCGGCTCGCCGTTGATCAGGATCTCGCCCTGGTCGGGCGTGTAGACGCCCGCGATGATCTTCATCAGCGTCGACTTGCCCGCGCCGTTCTCGCCCATCAACGCATGAACGGTGCCGCGACGCACGCGGAACTGCACGCCGTCGAGCGCGACGACGCCCGGAAAGGACTTGCCGACGCCGCGCACCTCGAGCACGCAGTCGGCCGCGGAAGAAGCCGGCGGGGCCGACACGCCGGTCGAGCCGGACGAAGCGGCCCGCGCATCGTCGCCGGCCATCGGGCGCGCGACTCTGGCTGTAAACATGGACGTTCCTCGACAAGTCGCGCGCGAACCCGGTCGTGCCGGGCTCGCGCAGTTCAACGGATCACCGGTCAGTGCTTCGCGTACTGGTTCATGTTCTCGGGCGTCACGAGCTCGAACGGCACGTTCACGTAGCGGTCGACCGGCTGCTTCTTCGCGAGCTTGAGCGCAGCCGCGACGGCCTGCTGCCCCTGGCCGGATGCGTTCTGGTATACGGACACCTTCAGCTCGCCGGCCTTCATCGCGGCCAGCCCGTCCGGCGTCGCGTCGATGCCGGCCACGACCGTCTTCGGCGTGAGCTTGCGCGCGGCCTTCAGCGCGTTGATCGCGCCGATCGCCATCTCGTCGTTGTTGGAGACGATCGCGTCGAACTTCGTGCCGGAGCTCAGCCAGTTCATCGTGATGTCCTGGCCCTGCGTGCGGCTCCACTTGCCTTCGCGCTTGTCGACGATCTTCATGCCCGAGCAATCCTTCGTCGCGATCACGTCCTCGATGTCCTTGGTGCGGGCGCGCGCCGATTCGTTGGACAGCTCGCCCATCAGCACGAGAAGGTCGCCCTTGCCGCCGAGCAGCTTGCACACCTGGCGCGCCTGCAGCGTGCCCGACTGCTTTTCGTCGGATGCGACGACCGCGACGCCGGCCGGCAGCTTGTCGAAATCGACCGGCTTGCGGTTCACGTAGATGAGCGGAATCTTCGCCGCGGTCACCATCTTCGTGATCTTCGGCGTCGCGTCGGTATCGACCGGATTCACGATGATCGCGTCGACCTTCTGCGCGATCATGTTCTGGACCTGGCTCAACTGCTTGCCGACGTCGTTGCCGCCGTCCTCGATCTGCACCGTCGCGCCGTCCTTCTTCGCCGAATCGGCGATGCTGTTGCGCAGGATGGTCAGGAACGTGTCGTCGAACGACGCCATCGTCACGCCGATCTTCTCGGCATGCGCGAGCGGCGCTGCCAGGATCGCGGCGGCCGCGACGGCCATCAGCTTGGTCTTCATGATCAATCTGTCTCCTCATCTCCGGGGGGCGGAAGACGGCGCGTTGCGCGCCGCCGGGCCGAGTCCGATCTGGTCCGATCGGGACTGAAGCATCCGGATGAAACTGTAGATCACTTCCTCGAAAATTTGGAAATTTATTTCTACGTGATTTCACCTAGGGAACTGGATTTCCAAAAAGTCTAGACTCCGTTCCGTAGCCCGATTCCTTGCGGCAGGCAGCCCCGCGTCGTGCAGCACACGGTGCGGATCGTCGCCAGAGGTTCGGTCCCCTAATCCGCCGGCATCGCCGAACGCCGGCCGCGAGCGTGACACGTGATATGAGCCTGCTGAACTTTCCGAGTGACCGCCCCATCGATCTCGCCTGCCTCGGCCGCGTGGCCGTGGATCTCTATGCGCAGCAGTACGGCAGCCGCCTGGAAGACGCGCGCAGTTTCCAGATGTATCTCGGCGGCTCGTCCGGCAACGTCGCGTTCGGCGTGGCCCGGCTCGGGCTGAAGACCGCGATGATCTCGCGCGTCGGCGACGAGCAGATGGGGCGCTTCCTGCGCGAGACGCTCGAGCGTGAAGGCTGCGACACGAGCCAGCTGCAGACCGACCGCGAGCGCCTCACCGCGCTGGTGCTGCTCGGGCTGAAGGATCGCGACACGTTCCCGCTGCTGTTCGTGCGCGAGAACTGCGCGGACATGGCCGTGCGCGCCGACGAAATCAGCGAGGACTTCATCGCCGGCTGCCGCGCGCTCGCGATCACCGGCACGCATTTGTCGACGCCGGGCACGCGCGAGGCGTCGCTGACCGCGCTCGGTTATGCGCGCCGCCATGGCGTCGTGCGGATCCTCGACATCGACTACCGGCCGGTGCTGTGGGGGCTGACCGCGCGCGGCGCGGGCGAAAACCGCTACGTGCCGGACGCGCAGGTGACGCGGCAATTGCAGCAGGCGCTCGGCGAATTCGACCTGCTGGTCGGCACCGAGGAGGAGTTCCTGATCGCGGGCGGCGTGCCGCACGACGTGATCGGCTCGTTGCAGGCGGTACGCGAGATCACGAAAGCGACGCTGGTCGTCAAGCGCGGCGCGCTCGGCTGCTGCGTGATCGAAGGCGACATTCCCGAGCGCATCGACGATGCGCCGACCTTCCTCGGCGAACGCGTCGAAGTGCTCAACGTGCTCGGCGCGGGCGACGCGTTCCTGTCTGGCCTGCTGTCCGGGCTGCTGCGCGGCCGCGACTGGGCCGAATCGACGCGCATCGCGAACGCGTGCGGCGCGATCGTCGTGTCGCGCCACGCGTGCTCGGCCGCGATGCCGACGCCGGCCGAGCTGGCACACTGGTTCGACGGCAGCCGCAACCCGGTGGTCGACGCCGACCACACGCTCGCGCACCTGCATCGCGTGACGGTGCCGCGCCGCGAATGGGACGACCTGTGCGTGATGGCGTTCGACCATCGCAGCCAGTTCTACGAACTCGCGGTGCAGGCCGGCGCGGACGAAGCACGGATCAAGACGTTGAAGCGCCTGCTCGTTCGCGCGGTCGAACAGGTCGAGCGCGATCGTCATATCGAGGGCCACGTCGGCGTGCTGATCGACGGCGGCGGCTACGGCAGCGACGCGCTTGCGTCGGCGACCGGACGCGGCTGGTGGGTCGGCCGCCCGGTCGAGCTGCCCGGCTCGCGGCCGCTGCGTTTCGACGAAACGCGCTCGGTCGGCTCGTCGCTCACGCACTGGCCGACCGAACAGGTCGTGAAGTGCCTCGTGCACTATCACCCGGACGACCCGGTCGACCTGCGCGTCGAACAGGAGCAGCGGGTGCTGGAACTGTGGGAAGCCACGCGCGCCAGCGGCAACGAACTGCTGCTGGAAATGATTCCGCCGCGCGCGGTCACGCCGGCCGGCACCGAGGACGACGCGGTGCTGCGCACGATCGCGCGCTTCTACAACCTCGGCGTGAAGCCCGAATGGTGGAAGCTCACGCCGCTCACCGCCGACGGCTGGACGCGGCTCGCCGCGCTGATCGCCGAGCGCGACCCGTATTGCCGCGGCGCGGTGATCCTCGGGCTGAACCAGCCGCTGCAATACCTCGTCGACAGCTTCCGCTCGGCGACCAACCC
Organism: Burkholderia sp. SRS-25; assembly: GCF_004343765.1. Taxonomy (NCBI): domain Bacteria; kingdom Pseudomonadati; phylum Pseudomonadota; class Betaproteobacteria; order Burkholderiales; family Burkholderiaceae; genus Burkholderia; species Burkholderia sp. SRS-25. The sequence continues at coordinate 307,014 of NZ_PTXM01000007.1, read as the reverse complement.
GATCGTCAAGGGCTTCATGGTCGGGCGCACGCTGTGGGCCGATGCGTCGCTGAACTGGTTCGCCGGCCGGATCGACGACCAGGCGCTGATCGACGAAGTCGCCGGCAACTTCGCGCAGCTGGTCGACGCATGGCTCGGCCGCCGTGCCGCGGCTGCCCGCGCCGCCGCGGCCTGACGTGATGCCTGCGATGCCCCCCTCCTCTTCACCGACCGACATGACCTCTACCGTGAGACTGACCGTCAGCCAGGCGCTCGTGCGCTATCTGGCCGCCCTGCGCGCCGAAGTCGTCCAGCCCGACGGCCGCACCGAGATCCTGCCGTACTGCGGCGGCGTGTTCGCGATCTTCGGCCACGGCAACGTAGCCGGGCTCGGCGAGGCGCTGCACGCTGAAAAAGACCGGCTGCCGACCTTTCGCGCCCACAACGAGCAAGGGATGGCCAATGCGGCCGTCGCGTTCGCGAAAGCGAATTTCCGCCAGCGGATGATGGCCGCGACGTCGAGCATCGGCCCCGGCGCGACCAACATGCTGACGTCGGCCGCGCTCGCGCACGTCGGCCGCCTCCCGCTGTTGCTGCTGCCCGGCGACGTGTTCGTGTCGCGCCTGCCCGACCCCGTGCTGCAGCAGGTCGAGGATTTCGAACAGGGCGACGTCAGCGCGAACGACTGCTTCCGGCCGGTGACACGCTACTTCGACCGGATCACGTCGCCCGAGCAGTTGCTCGTCGCGCTGCCGCGCGCGATCCAGGTGATGACCGATCCCGCGCAGTGCGGCCCCGTGTGCCTCGCATTGCCGCAGGACGTACAGACCTTCGCGTACGACTGGCCCGAGGATTTCTTCGCGCCGCCGGTGATCCGGATGCGCCGGCCGCCGGCCGACGCGCTCGAACTCGCCGATGCGCTCGACGCGCTGAAAGCCGCGAAGAAGCCGCTCATCGTCGCGGGCGGCGGCGTGCTGTACAGCCAGGCGTGGGATGCGCTGCGCGCGTTCGCCGATACGCACGGCGTGCCGGTCGCCGAATCGCAGGCCGGCAAGGGCAGCCTCGCGTGGGACCATCCGTTGAATCTCGGGTCGATCGGCGTGACGGGCTCGCCTGCCGCGAACCGCGCGGCCGCGCAGGCCGACGTGGTGTTCGCGGTCGGCACGCGGCTGCAGGACTTCACGACCGGCTCGCATGCGCTCTACGGCAACGCGACGCTGTTGAGCCTGAACGTGCAGCCGTTCGACGCGGGCAAGAAGCGCGGCCGCCAACTGGTGGCCGATGCGCGCACGGGCCTCGGCCAGCTGTCGGCCGCCCTGGCCGGCTGGCAAGCCGATCCGGCATGGACCGCAAGCAACCGCGACCAGGCCGCCGCATGGAACGCGCGCGTGACCGAACTCACGACGCGCGTGCCGAAAGACACGCTCCCGTACGACGCCGAAGTGATCGGCGCGGTGCGCGATTCCGCGGCCGACGCGGGCCGCGACAGCGCGCGCGACGACCTCGTCGTGTGCGCGGCCGGCACGCTGCCGGCCGAACTGCACAAACTGTGGCGCAGCGGCGTGGCGGGCAACTACCACATGGACTACGCGTACTCGTGCATGGGCTACGAGGTCGCGGGCGGCCTCGGCGCGAAACTCGCGCGGCCCGAACGCGAAGTGATCGTGATCGTCGGCGACGGCTCGTACATGATGCTCAACGCGGAACTCGCGACGTCCGTGATGCTCGGCCGCAAGATCATCGTCGTGATCCTCGACAACCGCGGCTACGGCTGCATCGAGCGGCTGCAACTGAATTGCGGCGGTGCGAGCTTCAACAACATGCTCGACGACTGCGTGCCGGAAGGCGGCGAGCGCTCGACGATCGATTTCGCGATGCATGCGCGCGCGATGGGCGCCGAAGCCGTGCACGTGCGCGACATCGGCGAGCTGCGCAGCGAGATGAAGCGCGCCCGCGCGGCGAAGAAGAGCCAGGTGCTCGTGATCGACACCACGCACCGGCGCACGACCGATGACGGCGGCGCATGGTGGGAAGTCGCGGTGCCGCAAGTATCCGAACGCGCCGGCGTCGATGCAGCGCACCGCGCGTATCTCGATGCGAAGACCCGGCAGCGGCGCTGATCCGCCCACCCTTTCCATCGGCCGCGCCGAAACAACAACATTCGAACCCAGGAAACACGTCATGAGCTGGAACGTCCGCATCGGTATCAATCCCCTGTCGTGGATGAACGACGACCTGCCGTCGCTCGGCGGCGAGACGCCGCTCGACACGGCGCTGAAGGAAGGCGCCGAAATCGGCTACGCGGGCTTCGAGCTCGGCAACAAGTTTCCGAAGACGGGCCCCGAGCTGAAGGCGAAGCTCGCCGAGTTCGGCCTTGTGTGCGTGTCCGGCTGGTATTCGGGATTCCTCGCAGAAGTCGAGCCGGGCATGAGCGACGCCGATGCGGTCGCCGCCGAGATCGAGCGCTGCCGCGCGCACATGACGAAGCTGCAGGTCAACGACGTGAAGGTGGTGGTCTACGGCGAATGCGCGGGCACGATCCAGGGCAACATCGACACGCCGGTCGCGAAGCGCCCGCGCTTCGTCGACGCCGAAGCCTGGCGGCGCTACGCGGCGCGCCTCGACGCGTTCGGCGCGCACCTGCTCGACACGTACGGGATCAAGCTTGCCTACCATCACCACATGGGCGCGTACGTCGAGTCTCCCGACGACGTCGACCGGCTCATGGCGCTGACCGACCCGGCGAAGGTGTTCCTGCTGTTCGACACCGGCCACGCGTATTTCGGCGGTGCGGCCGATCCGGTCGCGCTGCTGAAGAAGCATGTGTCGCGCGTGGTGCACGTGCATTGCAAGGACGTGCGGCCGCAGGTCGTCACGCAGGCGCGCAACGACGGCTGGAGCTTCCTGAACGGCGTGATCAACGGCACCTTCACGGTGCCGGGCGACGGCGCGCTCGACTACGAGGCGACGCTGCGCACGCTGAAGGACGCCGGCTACGAAGGCTGGCTCGTCGTCGAGGCCGAGCAGGATCCGGCCGTCGCGCCGAGCTACGCGTATGCGAAGAAGGGTTACGAATCGCTGCGCGCGATCGTCGACCGGTTGAGCGCGTAAGCGCGTGAACGCATGACCGCATGAACGCGTGAGCCCTACCCTGATACGGAGCCCCACCCCATGACGATTTCTCCCCTGCTGGTCAAGGCCTCTGCCGACCGCGAGATCTGCAACGTCACGCCCGAGTCGGCCGGCTGGAAGCACGTCGGTTTCCGCGCGCTGCGCCTGAAGGCCGGCGACACCGAAACGCTCGACACCGGCGCGCGCGAACTGTGCGTCGTCGTGCTCACCGGCACGGTACGCGCGGATGTCGACGGTAAAACCTACGATGCGCTCGGCAAGCGCGCCAGCGTGTTCGAGGACGTTTCGCCGGACGCGCTGTACGTGCCGGGCGGCAAGACGGTCACGCTGGTCGCGACGCGCGATGCGGAAGTCGCGCTGTGCACCGCGCCGTACGTGAGCGGCGACAAGCCCGTGCAACGCCTCGACGGCGAGCGGATGCGCCGCTCGGTACGCGGGCAAGGCACCAACACGCGCTACGTGTGCGACATCCTGATGGGCGACAACCCGGCGGCCGACCGGCTGCTCGTGGTCGAGGTCGTCACGCCGGCCAGCCATTCGAGCAGCTATCCGCCGCACAAGCACGACCGCGACGCGGCGCCTGACGAAACGTCGCTGGAGGAAACCTATTACCACCGGATCGATCCGCCGCAGGGTTTCGCGTTCCAGCGCGTGTACACGGACGACCGCAGCCTCGACGAAGCGTGCGCGGTCGAGGACCACGACGTCGTGATGGTGCCGCGCGGCTACCACCCGGTGGTCGCGCCGCACGGCTACAACCTGTACTACCTGAACGTGATGGCCGGGCCGAGCCGCGCGTGGGCGTTCAAGAACGATCCCGCGCACGAGTGGATGCTCGACGCACCGAAGCAGTGATGGAAAGACGGGCCCGCGCGCGGCCCGTGACGATGCGACGCCCGGCGCGCGCACCCAGCGCCGGCGACGCCACGGAGCCGCCATGGTGACGACCCTCTTTCGCCTCGAACCCTACCCCTTCGACGACGACGCGTCGAACCCGGCGCTGCCGCGCTTCGATGCGGCCGTGGCCCGCCGGATGGGTGAAATCGCCGTCAACCTTGCGTCGCGCCGCGGGCTGCCGATCGCGGTGAGCATCGTCGGCGAGCAGGCGCCGCTGTTCTACTGCGCGCTCGACGGCAGCGTCGCCGGCGACAGCGACGCGATCCGCCGGCGGCAGAACACGGTATTGCGCTTCGGCCTCAGTTCGCTCGCGGTCGGCGAGCGCTTTCGCCGCGCCGGCTGGTCGCTGCAGTCGCAGGGGCTGTCGGACGACGACTATGCGCTCGACGGCGGCGGCGTGCCGTTGCGGATCGCCGGCGCAGGCATCGTCGGTGCGATGACGATCGCGGGGCTCGACTCGGAACGGAATCACGCGCTCGTCGTCGAGAGCCTGCAGTGGCACGTCGGCCGTTATGCGCTCGCGATGCACGCGTAGCGTGACGGGCGGCACCATCGGCGCACGCGCGCCGCTGCACCGCCCTTGCCGGATCAGTTCAACCCGCCGCTCACGACGAGGTGCTCGCCGGTCATCCAGCGCGCATCGTCCGATGCGAGGAACACGGCCACCGACGCGATGTCGTCCGGCTCGCCGAGGCGGCCGAGCGGCGTCTGGCTGCGCACCTGCTTTTCGAGATCGGAGCCGATGATCCCCGCGCTGTGCGCGCCCTCGGTCACGATCATCCCCGGGTTGATCGCGTTCACGCGAATCTTGCGCGGGCCGAGTTCGAGCGCAAGCACGCCGGTGATCGCGTCGACCGCGCCCTTGGTGCCGCTGTACACGGCGCTGGCCGGCGGCGTGATGCTGGTCACCACCGAGCTGATGTTGATGATGCTCGCGCCTTCGCCGAGATGCTTGACCGCTGCCTGCGTGGTCAGCAGCACGCCGAACACGTTCGTGTCGAACTGCCGGCGGTAGTGCTCTTCGGTGATCGCTTCGATCGGTGCGAATTCATACACGCCGGAATTGTTGACGAGCACGTCGAGACGGCCATACGTGTCGATCGCGGTATCGACGATGCGTTGCGCGTCGGCTGCCTTCGACACGTCGCCACCGACCGCGACCGCGCGGCCGCCGGCTTCGACGATCGCGCTCACGACCGCATCGGCGCCCGCCTTGCTGCTCGCGTAGTTCACGACGACCGACGCGCCTTCCGCGGCCAGTGCCTTCGCGATCGCCGCGCCGATGCCCTTCGAGCCGCCCGTGACGATCGCGACCTTGTTTGCCAGCTTGCTCATGATTTCATTCCTCAGTCCAAGACTTTCGATGGAGGGTGCCGGCTGCCGGGTTGTTGCGTCGATGTGCAACCGGTATGACCGGCAATTTACGGTGCGGCATGGCGGCGATAAAGCGGCTCGCCACGAATTGACTGGCAGCGTTTCCCGAACAATCGCTCGCGCGCCGTCAGCCGGCGCTCAGCCATGCGTTCGCGACGTCGCCGCCCAGGCCGTCGAGCGCACCGTCGTAGACGATCCGCCCGCGCCCCATCACCGCGACGCGCCGCGCGAGCCGCGGCGCGAACTGCAGCCGCTGCTCGATCAGCACGATCGCGACACCGTCAGCCTGCAGCGCGGCGAGGCACGCGCCGACTTCGTCGACCGCGAGCGGCGCGAGCCCTTCCGCCGGTTCGTCGACGATCAGCACGCGCGGGCGGCCGGCCAGCGCCCGTACCAGCGCGAGCACCTGCTGCTCGCCGCCCGATAGCCGCCCCGCTTTCACGTCCGCGCGCGCGGCCAGCAACGGAAAACGGTCGAACAGCCGTTCGAGCGCCGTGCGTTCGGCCGCGCCGCTGACGCCGCGCAACCCGAGCCGCAGGTTGTCGCGCACCGTCAGCAGCGGGAACACGTCACGGCTTTCGGCAACGTAAGCGACGCCGCGCCGCGCGATCTCGAACGTGCGCGCCCCCACGCATTCGGCGCCGCCGATGCGCACCGAGCCGGCCGTGCGCACGAGCCCCATCACGGCCTTCGCGAGCGTCGAGCGCCCCGAGCCGTTGCGGCCGAGCAGCGCAAGCGTCTCGCCCGGCGCGAGCGCGAGATCGACGCCGTCGAGCACGGGTTGCAGCCCGTACCACGCGCGCAGCTCGCGAATGTCGAGCAACGCGCTCATGCGCCGCCCTCGCCCAGATACGCGGCCCGCACGACCGGATCGGCGCGGATCGCATCGGGTGCGCCGGTCGCGACCACCGTGCCGCGCACGAGCACCGTGATGCGTTCGGCGAAGCCGAACACCGCATCCATGTCGTGCTCGATCAACAGGACCGTGCGCCCCTGCGTCGTCGCACGAATCAGCGCGATCATCCGCGCCGCCTGCGCGCGGCTCATGCCGGCCGTCGGCTCGTCGAGCAGCAGCGTGCGCGCGCCGCTCGCGAGTGCGATCCCGAGATCGAGCGCGCGCTGTTCCGCATAGCTCAGTTCGCCGGCGAGCGTGTCGCGGTGCGCATCGAGGCCGATGTCGTGCAGCACGCGAGCGGCCGCGAGATCGACCGACGCCGATTCGCGCAGCCGGTTCCACCAGCGCCGCCGCTCGGCCGGCGCATGCAGCGCTGCGCAGCGCAGGTTGTCGAACACGGTCAGCCGCGCGAACGCGCTCGTCTGCTGGAAACTGCGGCCGATGCCGAGCCGGCTCGCGACGACCGGCCCGCGCCCGTGCAGTTCGACGCCGTGCAGCACGACGCGCCCGCGCGTCGGCCGCACCGCGCCGGCGATCACGCCGAACAGCGTCGACTTGCCCGCGCCGTTCGGCCCGATCAGCGCATGACGCTCGCCGGCCGCGATGCTCAGCTCGACGCCGTCGAGCACCGTCTGCGCGCCGAAGCGCTGCACCACGCCGTGCAGCGCGATCGCGTTGCCGTTCATCGCCCGTCCTCCCGCTTGCGGGCCTGCCCGCCCGGCACGAGCCGCGCGCGCCAGCCCCACAGCAGCGTACCGATGCCGAACGCGGAGCACGCGACGGCCCAGCCGGCCGGCGTATCGGCGTCGATGCTCCAGGCGCCGAACGCGAAGCCCGCGCCGTCGTCCTGCGCGAAGCGCCACGCATAGCCGAGCTCGGCCGCGCAGACGAGCGCGACGCCCCAGAACACACACGCACCGGCCGCGCACAGCATGCGCCACCGCTCGGCCGCCGGCGCGCCGCGCCGCAATGCATGCGCGAGCGCTTGCACGATCCCGGCGATTCCGCGCGGCGCGGCCACGACGATCACGACGAACAGCACGCCGAGATACAGCGCCCACGCACGCGACACGCCCGCGACGACGATGCTCAGCACCGTGAGGACGGCGGCCCCGGCCGCCGGCCCGAAGAACGCGCCGGTGCCGCCGATCACCGCGGCGATCAGCACGGTCGCCGAGCGCGCCATCGATACGCTGTCGGGCGTCGCGATTTCGACGTCGATCAGCGTCAGCGTGCCGGCGACGCCGGCGAAGAACGACGCGCAGGTGACCATCGCGAGCCGCACGCGGCGCGGATCGGACCCGAGCGCGGCGACGCGCACCGGGTTGTCGCGCACCGCATTCGCGAGCCGCGCGAGCGGCGTGCGTGTCAGTGCGTGCATCGCACACGCCGATGCGAGGCACCACGCGGCGATCACCGCATACGCCTGGACGGGTGCGCCGAAATGCCAAGCGCCCCACGGCGTGCCGCTCGCGCGGTCGATCGGCACGCCGCCGATCCCGCCGAACCAGGCCGGCACGCTCCACGCGGCGGCCGCGACGCATTCGCCGAGCCCGAGCGTGATCATCGCGAACGCGGTGCCCGAGCGGCGCGTCGCGAGCAGCCCGGCGGCGAAGCCGAAGCCGGCGCCGGCCACGCCGCCGACGAGCGGCAACAGCGGCAGCGGGCCGCCGAAGTGGTTGAACCAGTGAGCGGCCGCGAACGCGCCGAGGCCTGCGAACGCCGCGTGCCCGAACGACAGCAGCCCGGTCGTGCCGAGCTGCAGGTTGTACGACAGCGCGAGCACGACGAGCGCGGCCGTCTGCGCGAGATAGCCGAGCACCGCGCCGTGCGGCCACAGCCATGCGGGCAGCACGACGCATGCCGAGAACAGGGACCAGCGCACGACGCCGGCGAGCGTGCGGCTACGCATCGGCACGCTCGCCGAACAACCCGCGCGGCCGCACGACCAGCACCGCGATGAGCAGCAGATACGGCACCAGCGGCGCCAGCTGCGCGATCGACACCGCGGCCACGCTGTCGGGCAGCGCGATGCCGGCCCATTCCGTGAGGTCGCGCAGCGACGTGTCGCTCGCGGCCGCGAAGGTCTGCGCGAAGCCGACCGCGAGCGACGCCGCGAACGCGCCGCCGAGCGAGCCGAGCCCGCCGATCACGACGACCGCGAACACGACCGACCCGACGGTTTCGGCCAGCGCGGGCTCGATCACCGCGAGCGGCGCGCCGATCACGCCGGCCAGCGCCGCGAGCGCGGTGCCCGCGCCGAACAGCGCCGTCATCACGCGCGGCACGTCGTAGCCGAGCGCCTCGACGGCCGCGCGGTGCGTGAGCGCCGCGCGCACGACGAGCCCGATGCGCGACGCGCGCAGCAGCGCGCCGAGCGCGACCAGCATCGCCGTGGACATCCCCATCATGAACAGCCGGTAGCGCGGCAGCGCGAGGCCGAATATGGTCACGGGCGCGCCGTCGAACAGCGCCGGCACGGGCGCCGGCAGCGGCGCGAGGCCCCACACGAGTTTCGCGCCCTCGCCGATCAGGTACGCGAGGCCGAAGGTCAGCAGCAGTTCGCTCGTATGGCCGCGCGCCTGCACGCGGCGCAGCAGCGTGCGCTCGCAGCCGGCGCCGAGCAGCCCGACCGCGAGCGGCGCGAGCACCAGCGCGGGCCAGAAGCCCGCGCCGGCCGCGATGCTGTAGCCGACGTACGCGCCGAGCATGTAGAAGCTCGCATGCGCGAAATTGAGCACGCCCTGCACGCTGAAGATCAGCGTGAGTCCGGCCGACAGCATGAACAGCAGCAAGCCGTAGCTGAGGCCGTTGAAGGCCTGGAGCGCGAACGCGTGCACTGCGCAGTCAGGCCGCGAGCGGCTCGAGCGCGGCGCGCAGCGCGTCGGGCAGCGGCACCGGCCGGCGCGTGCCGCGATCGACGTACACGTGCACGAAATGCCCCTGTGCGGCGGGCGATGCATCGCCCTGCGCGAACAGCCCGACCTCGTAGCGCACGCTCGACGTGCCGAGCTTCACGACCCGCAACCCGGCGTCGACCGACTGCGGGAACACGAGCGGCGCGAAGTAGTTGCACTGCGTCTCGACGACGAGGCCGATCGTCTGCCCGTGCTCGACGTCGAGCACGCCCGCGCGGATCAGGTATTCGTTCACGACCGTGTCGAAGTAGCTGTAGTAGACGACGTTGTTCACGTGCCCGTAGACGTCGTTGTCCATCCAGCGGGTCGTGATCGTCAGGAAGTGGCGATAGGCGTCGCGCGGACGCGGTTGCGGCTTGTCGGACATGGCGATGGCGGTCAGGACGATGGAAGCGTGGTGGACGACGCGCGGCCGCCGCGGGACACGGCGCACCGGCAGGAAGCGGAACGCCGCGCCGCGATCGCTCGCGGCACGGCGGATGCAACGCGGCTCACGGGCCGGCCCGTCACTGCCCCGGCCGGTCGACGAACTCGAAATCGAGGCCGCGCGCACGCATCCAGTCGGCGAGCGCGACGCCCGTGCCGGCGCGCCACGGGCGCAGCAGCGGCGGATCGACGAGCTTGTATTCGAGCAGTTCCGGCGACAGCGCGACCGTGCCCGATGCGCGCACGTGGTACGCGATGATCAGCTCGTTCTTGCGGATGAATTCGTAGACGCCGACGAGCGACACGTGCTCGGCCTTCAGCGCCGTTTCCTCGAAGACCTCGCGCGCGATGCCGTCCTCGGGCGTCTCGCCGTTCTCGAGGAAGCCGGTGATCAGCGCGAACATGCCTTCGGGCCAGGCCGCGTTGCGCGCGAGCAGGATCTTGCCGTCGAGCTCGACGATCGCGGCGACGACGGGCAGCGGGTTGTTCCAGTGCACATAGCCGCAGGTGTCGTCGGGGCACGCCTGGCGAATGCGGCCGCCTTCATGGTCGGGATCGGCGCGCTCGGTGAGCGGGCTCGCGCAGCGCGGGCAAAAGCGGTAATCGGCGGTGGTCATCGATGGGGATCTGGCAGGCGCCGGACGGCCGCCTGCCGGCTGCCCGCGCACCCGCTCGGCGCGGGAAAGGCTTCATTCTAGCGAGTTTGCCCGTGCCGCAGACGATCCGGCCCCCTCGACATCAGGGTTGCCGGCGCCCTCGCGCGGCGGTCGCCGCGAAGCCGGCGGCGCCCAGCAGCAGCGCGGCTACCGCCACCCACAGCGCGGGGGAAAACGACCCGAAGCGCGCGGCCAGCGGCGCCGCGACGAGCGGACCGAGAATCTGCCCGACCCCGTACGACGCGGTCGCATAGCCCATCAGCCCGGCTGCCCGCTCGCCGTGCAAGCGCCGCGCCTCGCGCATCGCGAACAGCGTGATCGCGGTGAACGGCAAGCCGAGCAGCGCGCTGCCGACCGAGAAACCGGCCGCGTTCGGCCACACGATGCCGGCGGCGATGCCGAGCGCCTGCGTCGCGCAGCCGGCCGCCAGCAGCAGCCGGTTGTCCCAGTGCGCGGGCAGCCGCGCGGCGGTGATCGCGCCGACGATCAGCGCCGCGCCGAACATCGGCCAGAACAGGTCGGGCCATGGCGAGCCGGCCGGCAGCGCGGCGCGCGCGATCACGGGCAGGAACGTCGCGGTGATGATGTAGCCGAAGCCCGGCATGCCGTACAGCACGACGAGCCATGCGGCGTCCGCGCGATGGCGGCGTTCGTGCGCGTGGTTCGACGCGGTGGCGGCGGCCCCATGCGGCGCGGCACCGCCCGGCGGCGGCACGGCTTGCGCCGGGGCGGCCGCAAACGTGCGCCAGATCACGACCGACAGCACCGCAGACAGCGCGGCGAACCCGAGCCAGCCCGACGCCGCGCGCTGACCGGCCAGCGCGCTGCCGATCAGCCCCGTCACCACGATGCCGACGCCGGGCCCTGCGTAGATCACCCCGCTCCACTCCGGCGCATGCAGTTCGGCCAACCGCCGCAGCCCCCATTGCGACACGAACACGAACGTCCATGCGCTGACGATGCCCGCGACGAAGCGCACCGCGAGCCACACCGGCAGCAGGCGGCCCACACCCATCGCGGCGGTGAGCAGCACGGTGGCCACGAGCCCGACACGCACCATGCGCGCGGGCGCCATCCGCAGCGCAGCGCAACTGACCGCGCCGACGAAGTAGCCCGCGTAGTTCGCCGACGCGAGCCAGCCGCCGGCCTTCAGGCCGATCGAGCCGTCCGCGAGCATCAGCGGCAACAAGGGTGTGAACGCAAAGCGGCCGACGCCGAGCACGACCGCGAGGCCGATCATGCAGGCCAGCGCCGCCGTGCGGGCGCGGCGGTCGGCATCATCGACGGGAGGCGCGCCGGCGGCGGCGGTCGGGGCATCGGAGCGGGACATGGCGGCAAGGGCCGGCGTTCAACGCGCGGGCCGGATCGGAAATCGGAATGCTTCCATCCTAGCTTGACCAAACGTTCTCGAAAAATGAATAATTAAGAATCCAATCATCACTCGGAGAGAATCATGGACCTGGCGGCGCTGGCGATTTTCCGGGCCGTGGTGCGCGAGAACGGCGTGACGCGCGCGGCGGCCAAGCTCAATCGCGTGCAGTCGAACGTCACGACGCGCATCAAGCAGCTCGAGGAGGAACTCGGTGCGGCGCTGTTCGTGCGCGACGGCCGCCGCCTCGTGCTGACGCCGGCCGGGCACACGCTGCTGCCCTATGCGGAGCGCCTGCTCGCGCTCGCCGACGAGGCGCGCGATGCCATACGCGAGGACACGCCGCGCGGGCGGCTGCGGCTCGGCACGATGGAGAGCACGGCTGCGAGCCGCCTGCCGACCGTGCTCGCGCGCTATCACCACGCGTGGCCCGACGTGTCGCTCGAGCTGCTGACGGGCACGACGGGCTGGCTGATCGACCGCGTGCGCGATTTCGAAATCGACGCCGCGCTGTTCGCGCGCCCGCCCGCGCCGGAGACGCTCCCCGACACGTTCGAGACGGTGCCGGTCTTCCGCGAGGACCTGGTGCTGCTGACGCCGCGCGGCCACCCGCCGGTGCGCACGCCGCGCGACGTGATCCTGCCGACGCTGATCGCGTTCGAGCGCGGTTGCACGTATCGCAAGTACGTCGAGCAGTGGTACGCAGGGCACGGCGTCAAGCCGGCGCGCGTGCTCGAACTCGGGTCGTATCACGCGATCGTCGCGTGTGTCGCGGCGGGTGCCGGCATCGCGGTCGCGCCGCGTTCGGTGCTCGATTTGCAGCCCGAAACCGGCAACATCGCCGCGCACGTGATCCCCGAACTGGAAGGCATCGATACGCTGCTCGCGTGGCGGCAGGGTTATGCGTCGGCTGCCCTCGCCGCGCTGCGCGATGCACTCACGGAAGCCGGACGGCCGCCCGCCGATGCGACGAAGCCGACGGTGACCGTGACGGCCTGACCCGTGTTCGCGCGTCGCCGCCCGGATCGACGCGCACAAACAAAAAGACCCGACCGGCCCATGCCGATCGGGTCTTTCTTATTTCAAGCGATGCCGCAACGAGGCGGCATCACATCGGTCGGAACGATCAGAGCCGCTCTTCGACCCAGCCCTTCACGCCAGCCAGCGCGCCCGGCAGGTTCGCCGGCTCGGTGCCGCCTGCCTGCGCCATGTCCGGACGGCCGCCACCCTTGCCGCCGACCTGCTGCGCGACGAAGTTCACGAGTTCGCCGGCCTTGACCTTCTTGCTCGCGTCGGGCGTGACACCCGCGATCAGGCTGACCTTGCCGCCTTCGACGGCCGCCAGCACGATCGCCGCGCTCTTCAGCTTGTCCTTCAGCTTGTCGACCGTTTCGCGCAACGTCTTCGCGTCGGCGCCGTCGAGCGTCGCGGCCAGCACGAACACGCCGCCGATTTCGACCGCCTGCTGCGCGAGCTCGTCGCCCTGGCTCGACGCGAGCTTCGACTTCAGCGCGCCCAGTTCCTTCTCGAGCGACTTCACCTGGTCCTGCACCTGCGCGATACGCTGCGTGAGCTCCGACGGCTGCGCCTTCAGCGCGGCCGCGGCTTCGTTCACGCGCGCGTCGAGTTCCTGCACGTAGCGCACCGCGTTGTCGCCGGTGATCGCCTCGACGCGGCGGATGCCGGCCGCGACGCCGCCTTCGACGACGATCTTGAACAAGCCGATGTCGCCGGTGCGGTGCACGTGCGTGCCGCCGCACAGTTCGCGCGAGAAGCCGAGGTCGAGCACGCGCACTTCATCGCCGTACTTCTCGCCGAACAGCGCCATCGCGCCACCCTTCACCGCTTCGTCGTACGGCATCACGCGCACGATGCCCGGCGCGTTGGCCAGGATTTCGTCGTTGACGATCTGCTCGACGCGACGGATTTCGTCGTCGGTCATCGGCGCGTTGTGCGCGAAGTCGAAACGGGTCTTTTCCGCGTCGACCAGCGAACCCTTCTGCTGCACGTGCGCGCCGAGCACTTCGCGCAAGGCCTTGTGCATCAGGTGGGTGGCCGAGTGGTTGCGCTGCGTGCGGGCGCGGCGATGCGCGTCGATTTCCGCGCGCAGCACGTCGCCCACTTTCAGCGTGCCCTGCTCCAGCGTGCCGTGATGGCCGATCACGTCGGCCTGCACCTTCAGCGTATCGGCCACCGCGAAGCGCGTCGCGGCGTTCGCGAGCACGCCCTGGTCGCCGATCTGGCCGCCCGATTCCGCGTAGAACGGCGTGTGGTCGAGCACGACGACCGCGTCCTGGCCGGCCTTCACTTCGTTGACCGACGAACCGTCGACGTACAGCGCGACGACCTTCGCGTCGTCGAACGCGATTTCTTCATAGCCGTGGAACGTGGTCTTCGCGCCCGTGTATTCGAGGCCCTGCGCGGCCTTGAACTTGCCGGCCGCACGGGCCTGCTCGCGCTGGCGCGCCATCGCGTCGTCGAATGCCGGCTCGTCGACCGTCATCCCGCGCTCGCGGCACACGTCGGCCGTGAGGTCGAGCGGGAAGCCGTAGGTGTCGTGCAGCTTGAACGCGAGTTCGCCGTCGAGCACCTTGCCGCCCTTCGCCTCGACGTCGGCCAGCGCGGCTTCGAGGATCGACATGCCGTGCTCGATCGTCTCGAAGAAGCGCTCTTCTTCCTGGCGCAGCACGTCGGTCACGCGCTGTTCGGCTTCCTTCAGCTCCGGGTAGGCCGTGCCCATCTCGGCGACGAGGTCGGCCACCAGCTTGTGGAAGAACGCGCCCTTGCGGCCGAGCTTGTAGCCGTGGCGGATCGCGCGGCGCACGATCCGGCGCAGCACGTAGCCGCGGCCTTCGTTGCCGGGAATCACGCCGTCGACGATCAGGAACGAGCATGCGCGAATGTGATCGGCGATCACCTTCAGCGAGTTGTTCGTGAGGTCGCTGATTTCGGTCACGCGCGCGGCGGCCTTGATCAGGTTCTGGAACAGGTCGATCTCGTAGTTGCTGTGCACGTGCTGCAGCACCGCGGCGAGACGCTCGAGGCCCATGCCGGTGTCGACCGACTGCTTCGGCAGGCGCGTCATGTTGCCCTGCGCGTCGCGGTTGAACTGCATGAACACGAGATTCCAGATCTCGATGTAGCGGTCGCCGTCTTCCTCTGGCGACCCCGGCGGGCCGCCCCACACGTCCGGGCCGTGGTCGTAGAAGATTTCGGTACACGGGCCGCACGGGCCGGTGTCGCCCATCGTCCAGAAGTTGTCCGACGCGTAGCGCGCGCCCTTGTTGTCGCCGATGCGGATGATGCGCTCGGTCGGCACGCCGACTTCCTTCGCCCAGATGTCGTAGGCCTCGTCGTCTTCCTGGTAGACCGTGACCCACAGCTTGTCCTTCGGCAGCTGGTAGACCGTGGTCAGCAGCTCCCACGCGAACTTGATCGCGTCGTGCTTGAAGTAGTCGCCGAACGAGAAGTTGCCGAGCATCTCGAAGAACGTGTGGTGGCGCGCCGTGTAGCCGACGTTCTCGAGGTCGTTGTGCTTGCCGCCCGCGCGCACGCTGCGCTGCGCCGTCGTGGCGCGCGAGTACGGACGCGGATCCGTGCCGAGGAACACGTCCTTGAACTGGACCATGCCCGAGTTCGTGAACATCAGCGTGGGGTCGTTACCGGGCACGAGGCTCGACGAGCGGACGATCGTGTGGCCCTTCGATTCGAAGAATTTGAGGAATTTCTCGCGGATTTCGGCAGCTTTCATGGCGTGCGGGGACAGTCTGGCAAAGACGGCTTCAAACGCCGGCGCCCTTGTCGGGGCGCGCGGCGGCATGGATTCGGAAACGATCGATTATACGGGATCGGGGCCCGCTTCCGGGCAAAGCGCCGGAAAGCGGCTCGGCCATCCGGCCGGCCCCGGGCGGCGCCTGTTTCCGCCGATAACGGGCTCCAGGCCACCCGTGCGGCCGATTCGCCTTAAGATGCTCGGCATGCCAACCGGCCTTGCCCGACAAGGCGAGCCATGAAAGGAGACGATTCGACGATGGGTGCCCTGAGCCATATCCGCGTGCTGGACCTCACCCGCGTGCTCGCGGGCCCGTGGTGCGCGCAGACGCTTGCCGATTTCGGCGCGGACGTGATCAAGGTCGAGCGCCCGGGCGCCGGCGACGACACGCGCCACTGGGGGCCGCCGTACCTGAAGGACGCGGACGGCGCGGATACCGCCGAGGCCGCGTACTACCTCGCGGCGAACCGCAACAAGCGCTCGGTGACGGTCGACATCGCCACGCCCGAGGGCCAGCAGATCGTGCGCGAGCTCGCCGCGCAGAGCGACGTCGTGCTCGAGAACTACAAGGTCGGCCAGTTGAAGAAATACGGGCTCGATTACGACTCGCTGCGCGCGGTGAAGCCCGACCTCGTCTACTGCTCGGTCACCGGCTTCGGCCAGACCGGCCCGTACGCGCACCGCGCGGGCTACGACTTCATCATCCAGGGGATCGGCGGCTTCATGAGCATCACCGGCGAGCGCGACGGCGAGCCGGGCGGCGGCCCACAGAAGGCCGGCGTCGCGATCGCCGACCTCGCGACCGGCCTCTACTCGACGATCGCGGTGCTCGCCGCGCTCGCGCACCGCGACCGGACCGGCGAAGGCCAGTACATCGACATGGCGCTGCTCGACGTGCAGGTCGCGCTGCTCGCGAACATGAACACCAACTTCCTCGCGAGCGGCAAGCCGCCGGTGCGCTGGGGCAACGCGCATCCGAACATCGTGCCGTACCAGACGTTCCAGACGCGCGACGGATGGATCATCGTCGCGGTCGGCAACGACGGGCAGTTCCGCAAGTTCGTCGAGGCCGGCGGCCGGCCCGAACTGGCGGATGACGAGCGTTTCGCGACGAATCCGTCGCGCGTGCGCCACCGCGACACGCTGGTGCCGATCCTCGCGGAGATGGTGAAGGCGCGCGACAAGGCCGACTGGATCGGCGCGCTCGAAGCGGCCGGCGTGCCGTGCGGCCCGATCAACGATCTCGACGAGGTGTTCGACAACGAGCAGGTCGTCGCGCGCGGGATGCAGGTATCGCTGCCGCACCCATGCGGCGCGGACGCGAAGCTCGTGCGCAACCCGATCCGGATGAGCGCGACGCCGCCCGAAGCACGCACGGCCCCGCCGCTGCTCGGCGCGCAGACCGATGACGTGCTGCGCGACATGCTCGGCTACGACGACGCGAAAATCGCCACGCTGCGGGCGAAACAGGCGATCTGAACGCGGCGGGTGGTGCCGGTGCCGGACCGCGTGGCATCGGCCTCGACCGCTGCCCCGCCCCGCGCGGTCGATCGCGCTCTCGATCGAGCCGTCAATCGCGACGGGCGAGCGCGTCGAGCCAGCCGCGCGCATCGGGCCAGTCGCCGAGCCCGCTGTCCGCGTTGATGTGGCCGCGCGGGCCGATATCGTGGAAGGCGCTGCCCCATGCGTTCGCGCAGTTTCGCGCGAACGCGAGCGAGCCATACGGATCGTCGCTGCTGGCGACGACGCAGGTCGGAAACGGCAGCCGTTCGTACGGCACGGGCCCGAAACCGTACGCGTCAGCCGGAAACGCGGGGCCGTCGGGATCGGGCAACGCGACGAGCAGCGCGCCGCGCACTTTGGCGAGCGCCGCCGGGCGCGCGTAGCGCGTCGCCCACCATGCGGTGGTCAGCGTACCGAGGCTGTGGCCGGCAATCAGCACCGGCCCGCGCGCGGCTTCGACCGCGCGATCGAGCGCGAGACACCAGCCGTTGCGGAACGCGCGGTCCCAGTCGGGCATCGCGACGCGCGAGAAGCGTGCGTCGGCACGCTCCCAGCGGCTCTGCCAGTGAAGCGGGCCCGAATTGGCGTAGCCCGGCAGGACGAGAACGGGTAAACGGCTCATGAAAAGTGCGTCGACGAGTGACATCGTTGTGGTGCGTCGGCGCAGTGTCGCACACCCGTTCCTCCCTGATGCTGCCTGTCTGATATCGGAAGGATGTGCGTGGATCGGGACGCGCTGAGCGCAGCGTCGCGACCGGACGTCAAGCCGCCGTTTTGCAGGCGGCTCGCGTCATGTCTGTCGGTCAGCGCACGTTCGCGCCGACGATGCCGCCTGCCGCGGCGCCGGCGACCGTGCCGAGCGGGCCGCCCGTGACCAGGTAGCCGAGCGCGCCGCCCGCGGCCGCGCCGATACCGGCATTGCGCTGCGTATGCGTCATGGCGCATGCGCCGAGTTGCGACAGGGCCGCGACGATCACGGCGGTACGAACGATAAACGTGGTCTTTTTCATCATGGTTTTTAGTTTCCTCCCGCCGCGCGGCATCCCGAACGGCGGCATTGAATCGGTGAAGCCATCATAGGCAACGCCAAACGGGCCGGGCAATCCGATTTACGTCGTGTTACAGCCGACACAATATCGAGATAATCGGTCGAAACCCGCCCCCGGCATGCCGCAAGCCGCGCGGGACGGACCCCGGTCAGGTAGAATCACGGGATTAAACCGGCGCGACGCGCGCGCCGACACAACCTGACGCCATCCGCATGAGCACCGAACGTAACGACGCCCCCGCGGCTTCCAATTTCATCCGCAACATCATCGACGACGACAACCGCACCGGCAAATGGGGCGGACGTGTCGAGACGCGCTTTCCGCCCGAGCCGAACGGCTATCTGCACATCGGCCATGCGAAGAGCATCTGCCTGAACTTCAGCGTCGCGCGCGACTACGGTGGCGTGTGCCACCTGCGCTTCGACGATACGAACCCGGAAAAGGAAAGCGTCGAGTACGTCGATTCGATCGTCGACGCGGTGCGCTGGCTCGGCTTCGACTGGCGCAAGGACGCGGTCGATCACCAGTACTTCGCGAGCGACTACTACGACAAGCTGTACGAGTTCGCCGAGCTGCTGATCCAGCGCGGCAAGGCCTATGTCGACAGCCAGAGCGCCGATGAAATGCGCGCGAACCGCGGCTCGCTGACGGAAGGCGGCAAGCCGTCGCCGTTCCGCGATCGCACGCCGGAAGAAAACCTCGACCTGTTCCGCCGCATGAAGGCCGGCGAGTTCAAGGAAGGCGAGCACGTGCTGCGCGCGAAGATCGACATGGCTTCGCCGAACATGAACATGCGCGACCCGGTGATCTACCGGATCCGCTACGCGCACCACTACCGCACCGGCGACGCATGGTGCGTGTACCCGATGTACGACTACACGCACTGCATCTCGGATGCGCTCGAAGGCATCACGCATTCGCTGTGCACGCTCGAATTCGAGGATCACCGCCCGCTGTACGACTGGGTGCTGAACGAACTCGCGGAAGCCGGCAAGTTCACGCGCCCGCTGCCGCAACAGATCGAATTCTCGCGACTGAACCTCACGTACGCGATCACCAGCAAGCGCAAGCTGCTGCAGCTCGTGACCGAAGGTCACGTCGACGGCTGGGACGACCCGCGGATGCCGACGATCGTCGGCGTGCGCCGCCGCGGCTTCACGCCGGAGAGCATCCACCTGTTCTGCGAGCGGATCGGCGTGACGAAGATCGACTCGTGGATCG
Source organism: Burkholderia sp. SRS-25 (assembly GCF_004343765.1). Lineage (NCBI taxonomy): Bacteria > Pseudomonadati > Pseudomonadota > Betaproteobacteria > Burkholderiales > Burkholderiaceae > Burkholderia > Burkholderia sp. SRS-25. The sequence goes on along the minus strand of NZ_PTXM01000007.1, from coordinate 287,823 downwards.
ACATGAGCATCTTCGAAGGCGCGCTGCGCGACGACCTCGACGACAAGGCGGCACGTACCGTCGCCGTGCTCGATCCGCTGAAGCTCGTGATCGACAACTATCCGGAAGACCTCGAGGAAGCGTGCACGGCGCCCGTGCACCCGCACCACCCGGATCGCGGCGTGCGCACGTTCCCGATCTCGCGCGAGCTGTGGATCGAGCGCGAGGACTTCGTCGAGAATCCGCCGAAGGGCTATTTCCGCCTGTTCCCGGGCAACAAGGTGCGCCTGCGCTACGGCTACGTGATCGAGTGCACGGGCTTCGACAAGGACGCCGACGGCAACGTGACGGCCGTGCACTGCAACTACTTCCCGGACAGCAAGTCGGGCACCGAAGGCGCGAACACGTACAAGGTCAAGGGCAACATCCACTGGGTCAGCGCGAAGCATGCGCAGCCGGCCGAAGTGCGGATCTACGACCGCCTGTTCAAGGAGCCGCATCCGGACGCGGGCGGCGCGAATTTCCTCGAGGCGCTGAATCCCGACTCGAAGAAGATCGTGCAGGCATACATCGAACCGGGCAACGACGACATCGCACCGGAAACGCGCCTGCAGTTCGAGCGTCACGGCTACTTCGTCGCCGATCGGGTCGATTCGAAACCGGGCAAGCCGGTGTTCAACCGGATCGTCGGGCTGCGCGACAGCTGGGGCAAGCCGGCTTGACGGCATGCTTCGCACGCGGCATGCGGCATGCGGCACGCGGCTTCGCAAGCCGCCGTCGCGTGACCATAAAAAAACCGGCCCCTGGGCCGGTTTTTTGTTGCGCGCTTCGAAGCGAAGCCGGGGCATGGTGCAGCGGAAGCCGCCGCCCTCGTTCAACTACCCATCAACCGCCGATGCAACTCCACCAGCGACAGCTTCGTGCGAAACAGCCGCGCGAGGCTGCGGCTCGCATACGCGTCGATGTCGGCGGGCAGGGTCCAGCGATACGCATCCATCTCGGGAATCATCGAGCCGTCGCGACGGCTCGGAAACAGCGACGTGCACGTACAGTGCGCGAGATCGACTTCGTCGTCGGCCACGCGCACCGCGAACAGGTGCAGATCCTTGTCGTGCCGGTATGCGAAGCGGCCAAGATCCAGCAGCCGATCGGCGCCGAACACGATGCCGGTTTCCTCGAGCAGTTCACGCAGCGCCGCGTCGGCCGGCGTCTCGCCCGGCTCGCCCTGCCCTTTCGGGATGTCCCAGTGCGTGGTATCCGTCGCGTGCGCGAGGAACACGCGGCCGGCCGCATCGAGGATCACGACGCCGCACGACACCGTGCGCGGCGCGGCACCCCGCTTCATCACGCGCGTGCTCAGCGTTTCTTCAGTTGCCACTTGCCCGCGTCGGTCTTGCAATAGACGGGCTTGAGCGTCATCGTCTGGCCCTTCGCGGTGATCTCGGTGGCGACTTCACGACAGGTCTTGCCGTCCGTCTCGGTCGTGGTCGGCGTGAGCTTCGCATCGATCTGCGTGCCGCGGCCGCTGCTCTGCCACGTCGTGGTCTCACCGTCCTTGCCTTCGTCGCGCACCTGCACGACCGCCTTGGACAGCGACGCGCGGTCGGTCTTGCTGAAGTAGCTGAGCGGCGTGTCGTTCAGGAAGTTCAGGTTGTTCTGCGCATGGGCAGGCAGCATCGCGGCTGCGCACGCGGCGCCGGCCAGCACGCGCGTGACGACGGAAAGGGATGCACGCATCGACATGTTGTTCTCCTTGGATGTTCGATCGAACGGCGCGTGCATGCCAGCGAACCGGGGGCCGGCCATCCGGCACGCACACTGCGCCTGTCAGCGAGCGAGGATAGCATGCGTGCCGTCGACGCCGCCTGCTAGTGACCGGCCGGCGCGGCCGTTTGCTGATATCCGTCAGTCAGCGTACCGAGGAACGCGATCACGTCCTTGATCTCGGCCGCGTTCAGCGCCGGCTGCTCGCCGCGCTTGCGATCGAACGGCGGCTCGCGGTTGATGTTCGGCCAGTAGCGCTTCGGCAGGTCGTCGTAGATCTGCACCTTGCCGTTCACGACCGGATAGATCTTCTCCGGATGGATGTCGCGCTCGACGTAGAAGCGCATCACGTCCTCCAGCGTGTGATACACGCCGTTGTGGAAGAACGTCTTGCGCAGCGCGACGTTGCGCAGCGACGGTGTGCGGAACAGCCCGCAGAATTCGTCGCGGCCCTTCAGGTCGGTACGCTCGGGGCCGCACGCGCCGAGATCGTGGAAACGCGGGTCGTGATTGACGGGCAGCGCGCGGTTGCGCGGCACCGCGATCGCGATCAGCCCGAAATCGCTGAACTGCGGCGGGCCGCCTTCGAGCGTGCGCTGACTCACGTGGCAGCTCGCGCAGTTGCCCTTCTTCTCGTCGTTGAACAGCTGCAGCCCGTGCAACTCCGCGGGCGTGAGCTGCGCGTGGCCGGCAAGGTACGCGTCGTACTTGCTCGTGTACGGATCGAAGAGCGCCGGCTGTTGCTGGAAGGCGTCGAGCGCGCGCAGCACCGCGTCGAACGTCGCCTGGTCGTCGCCGAGCACCTGGTCGCCGAATGCCTTGCGGAACGCGTCCGCATAAGGTGCGGCGCGAACCGCGTTCGCGACCGTTGCCGGCGAGCTGCTCATCTCGAACGGCGACGTGAGCGGAATGCGCGCCTGCGCGTCGCGCGTGTCGACGCGACCGTCCCAGGTCAGCCCGCCGGTCGGACCCGCGTCGATGCTTTCGTCCCCTTCGTCCGGCGAATCGTGGAAGTGCTCGCTGAACGGAGGAATGCCGCGCAGGTACTTCAACGACGGCACGGCACGAAAGCCGGTGCGGTGCATGTCGTCGCCGCCGAGCTGCACCGACAGCGCGTTCGGCGGCCCGAACGCATGCTCGGCGCTGTGGCACGACGCGCATGCGAGCTTGCCGGAGCCCGACAGCGAAGGATCGAAGAACAGCCGCTTGCCGAGCGCCGTCATCTGCTTGACGCCCTCGAATACCTGCGCGCGCGTCTGCGGCTGGCCGGCCGGCGCGACCGCGGGAGCGGCCGGGGCCGCTTGCGCCGCCGGCACGACGGACGCGGCCGGCGCATTCGCGCCGGAACGTGCATCGCAACCGGCGAGCGCCGCGAGCCCGGCGGCCAGCGCCAGCGCGGCCGCGGCAGGGGTCAACGATCGCGCGAATGCGAGGGGTTTCAGAAGGCTGTGCATCGTCGTTCTTCTTGTAGCGGTGGGCAATCGGCCGGAGCTTATGTCAGTTCCATGACCGTTGCATGACGTTCAACCGACAGTTAATTGAAAGCGCCCCTACACCCGGCTGTCAAATCGGTTCCAGATAATGCGCGCAGCCGGTCGGTGCCTCGCAGTGGCTGCACCGGCCGTACGTCAACCCGGTTCCCACACGCGACAAACGACGAAAGAGAGAACATCGCATGAAGAAGCACGCCTGGATTCGCTATACGCCGATCGCCCTCGCGGCCGCGCTCAGCCTGACCGCCTGCGGCGGCGACGATGTCACGCAGCAAGGCCTGTCGGCCGTCAAGAACGTCGTCGTGATCTACGCGGAAAACCGCAGCTTCGACAACCTGTATGGCAACTTCCCCGGCGCGAACGGCCTGCAGAACGCAACGGCCGCGAACTCGGTGCAAAAGGATCGCGACGGCTCGACGATGGCGACGCTGCCGAAGATCTGGGGTGGCCTGACCGCGACCGGCATCACGCCGGCGGTGACCGAGGCGATGACGGCGAACCTGCCGAACACGCCGTTCGCGATCGACGATCCGAAAGGCTTCAACCAGTCGATGAGCATCGCGACGCGCGACATCGTGCACCGCTTCTACCAGGACCAGATGCAGATCAACGGCGGCAAGAACGACATGTATGCCGCGTGGACCGATGCGGGCGGCCTGACGATGGGCCACTACACCGCCGATCCGTCGAAGCTGCCGCTGTGGAAGATCGCGCAGCAGTACGTGCTGGCCGACAACTTCTTCATGGGTGCGTTCGGCGGCTCGTTCCTGAACCACCAGTACCTGATCTGCGCGTGCGCGCCGTTCTATGCGAACGCGGACAAGAGCCCTGCGGCCGGCAAGATCGCAGTCCTGAACGCCGACGGCAAGTCGCTGAAGGTCGCCGCGAACTCGCCGGCCTCGGCGCTGAGCGGCGCGCCGAAGTTCGTCAACGACGGCGCGCTGACGCCGGACTTCTACGGCGTCAACACGATGCAGCCGGCGTACCAGCCGAGCGGCAACAAGGCGGCCACGGGCGGCGATCCGCTGCTCGCCGACCCGGCCAATCCGTCGACGATGCCGCCGCAGACGGCGACCAACATCGGCGACCTGATGACCAGCGCGGGCGTGTCGTGGGCGTGGTACAGCGGCGCGTGGGGCCAGGCGCTGCAGGCGAGCCAGAACGGCACGTCGAACGTGATCTACGGTGCCGATCTGTCGACGCCGAACTTCCAGCCGCACCACCAGCCGTTCAACTACTTCGCGAACCAGGCGCCGGGCACCGCAAGCCGCGCGCAGCACCTGCTCGACGGCGGCGCGAACGGCGCCGAGTTCATCAAGGCGATCGACGCGGGCACGCTGCCGCAGGTCACGTTCTACAAGCCGCAGGGCAACCTGAACGAGCACCCGGGCTATACGGACGTCACCTCCGGCGACCAGCACATCGCCGACGTGATCGCGCACCTGCAGGCAAGCCCGCAGTGGAAGAACATGGTCGTGGTCGTCACGTACGACGAAAACGGCGGCTTCTGGGATCATGCCGCGCCGCCGACCGCCGACCGCTGGGGCCCCGGCACCCGCATTCCGGCGCTGATCGTGTCGCCGTACGCGAAGAAGGGCTTCGTCGACCACACGCTGTACGACACCGGGTCGATCCTGCGCTTCATCACGCGCCGCTTCTCGCTGCCGCGCCTCGCGGGCCTGCAACAGCGCGACGACGCGCTGAAGGCCAACGGCGCGCAGCCGATGGGCGACCTGACGAACGCACTGCAACTGTCGCCGAACCTGTAACGGCATCGCCATCACCGCGAGCGGGCTGGCCACGCCGCCGGCCCGGACGAACGAAGGGCCGCCCCGCGGGGCTGCCCTTTTTCATGCCGTGTGCGGGTTGCCGCGCGCCGCCGTCACCAGCCGTACTTCAGCTCGACGCCGACATAGTCGGCATTGTGCCCGCCCGCCTGGCGGATCGCATCGCCGACCTGGAAATGCACGGCCTCGATCGCACCGATCAGGTTCGCGGCGATCGTCCAGTCCGCGCGCAACTGCACGTACATCCCGGTCCACAGCCCGCCCTTGCCCGCCGTGCCCGGCACCGGGATGTTCGGCTGCTGATAGACGGCGTCGCCGGTCGTCTCGCGCCACTGGAAGCCGAGCGCACCGAGCAGCGACAGGTTCGCCGACGGCTTCAGCGTCACGGACGGCTTCACGTGAATCAGGTTCGCGTAACTCGTATAGCCGGCCAGCGTGAAGTAATAGCCGTTCGGAAACAGCGGGTTGAAGGTGCTCACGCGGCCGTCGTGCGGATGCCGGTCGCCCGACGCCGCGTCGACCTGCAGCGCGATGCGCGGCGACCACGGCGCATCGAGCTTGTAGCCGGCGATCGAACCGACGGCCCACGCCCCGATCGTCGCGTTGCCGACCGTGCCGGTCTGCAGCATCGTTTCGAGATCCCAGTCGAAGCGCCCCAGTGTGCCCGTGTAGCGCACGTCCCACACGTCGCGATGCTCGGGACCGCTCGCGTCGAGGAACCGCGCGTTGTTGCGGTTGTAGCGCGACCAATAGCCGGACAGGTCGCCCGGCCCGACCGACTGCCGCTCGAAGCGCACGCCGCTGAACGTGAGATCGCGATTCGACACGTCGTCGAAATCGGACGCATTGCGGTTCTGCACCGGCTGCGTCGCATAGCCGATGAAGCGCCACTTCTCGTACTCGTACACGGCCCAGACCGCATCGAACGCCTGCCGCACGTTCGGGCCGTCGCGCGTGGCGATGAAACGCTGCAAGTCGAACGCCATCTCCTGCCGGCCGACGCGGAACTTGAACGTGCCGCCGCCGAGCGCGCCCGTGTAGGTCGCGAACGCCTGCTCGAGATCGAGCGGGTTCTTGTCGACCGGCGACACCGTGTTCTTGCCGAACGCGCGGGCGTCCTGCAACTGCACGAAGAACTGCCAGTGCTGGCCGAGATGCGCATCGGCATGCACTTCGACGCGCTGGATCAGGTACGTATCCGATTGCGCGGAGCCGATCCCGAACAGCGGCGCGTCATTGGTCTCGAGACGCTCGCGCAGGTTCACGCCGAGCGACAGATAGGAGGCCGGATCGTTGCCGAGCGGAATGTACTTCAATCCGTCGAGCGGCGCGCGCGGCACGCACGGATTCGCGAGCACCGACCAGTCCTCCTGCCAGCGGTTGAACAGCACCACGGGGCGCTTGGCCGTGCAGGTCGATGCGGCAGCGGCGGTTGTGGTTGCCGATGTCGTTGGCGTTGCCGATGACGCGGCCGGCGCCGGCTCCTGCACCGGCGTGGAAGCCGGCGTCGATGCCGCCGCCGTTTGCGCGCATGCCGCGTCGGCGCCCGCGAGCAGCAGCCCCGCGACGATCGACATGCGCGCGGCCCGTGCGGCGTGCCGGCCGTGATGTCTCCTCCCGCCCCGCTCGATCATGCGCGCTCCTGTGTGGTGGTACCCGCCGTTGGTGCCGCGCACAGGGCAAGCGTCGCGAGCGCGCCGACCGGCGCGAGCAGCGCGAGGAACCCGACGAAGCGGAACCCGAGCGCGCCGCATGCGGCGCCGAGCGCGAACGCGACGATCGCCGGCAGCATCTTGCCGAAGCGCGCCCGCGCCGCCGCGCGCGCGGCGTCGGCGGTGCCGGCCGACAGCAGGTCGACCGCGTCGAGGATCGCCTGCGTCACGTTGCCGGTCATCACCGTGTTCGGCACGCCGCCGGCGCGCGCAATCACGCGCGGATGTGCGTTCTGCACGCCCATCGCGAACGTGCCGACGATGCCGGCCACGAGCGCCGAAAGGCTGTCGGGCTGCGTGACGGGCGTCGCCCACACGCCGGCCGCGCAGAAACCGAGCAGCAGCACGGCCTGCACCGCATGCAGCGTGCGCGTGCCCTGCCAGGCGGGCCGCCCGGACATCGCCCGCGCGATCAGGCTGCTCGCGATCACGCCGCACACGAACGCGGGAAACACACTGAGCTTCAACACGACACCCTGGCCGAAGCCCGCGATACCCGCGCCGATCAGCACGAAGTTGCCCGTCACGTGCGCCGTGAACAGCCCGAACAGCGCGACGAAGCTCAGCGTGTCGACGAAGCCGGCCACCGCGGCAAGGATCGTGTCCTCGTGCTTCATCGCGCCGCGCTCGCGTGGATTTCGGCGACGTAGCCGCCAGGGAACTGCACGAGCGCCGCGTCGCGGCCGTCCGACGTGAACGGCGGCACGAGCACGGTCACGCCGGCTGCCTTGGCCTTCTCCAGCGTCGCGCCGAGATCATGCACTTCGTAGCCGGTCATCTCGCGGCCGAACGGGTAAGGCAGGTGGCCGTCGGTCACGAGCACGGTCATCTTGCCGAAGCCCGATTCGATGCGGATGCGGCGGTACGTGTCGTTCGGCCGGCCGATCTCGATGCCCGGCGCCTTGAGGGTGTCGGACACCACCTTGCCGTTCGAGAATTTCACGAAATCGTGAACCAGCTTGTGCACGCTTTCCGGCGATACGTACACGCGGTTCTCGGGCACCGTCTCCAGCGCGTCGTAACGCGGCGCTTCGGTATGCCAATAGAGTTGCATGTTCAGGGTGCCGGCCCAGCGGATGATCGCGTCGCGCCCGATCGGATCGGGAAACGTGTCGACGATCACGTCCGCGCCGTGCGCGCGCGCCGTCTTCATCGCGACGTCCATGTCGGTGACGAGATAGCCGGTGCGCTCCGAGCAGAACGGATACGGGATCGGCGTCTTGAAGCCGAACACCGAGATCGTGCCGACCGGTGTGAGCACGAGCTGCGACATCGTCTGGCTCGGCGTGGGCGTGACCTGGAACACGCCCTGCTTCGACTTCCTGCCGCCGAACGTCGCGACGAAGCTGTCGGTGAAGCGGTCGAAGTCTTCCGGTGCCACGCACACGTGCGTCGTGTCGTATTGCGGGCCGACGGCCACCGTCGGCGTGGCCGCCGGCGGCACCGGCGGCTTCGCGAACGCCACCGGCGCGACGGCAAGACCGCCCGCGAGCAACGCGGCGAGCAGCACGGAACGAATGGATTTCATCACGGGATTTCCTGGTTGTTGCATTGTCATCGGATGGAGCGGCCGTCATCGGCCGGTTGCCGTGCATCGTCGAGCACGGTCGCAAGCACGAGGGCCGCGATCAGCCCAAGATGCTCGAAAAAGCTGTTGAGCGCCATGAAATGTTCGGCACCCGAATGGTTCCAGAAATCGTTCGCCACGACCATCGCGACCAGCGTCAGCATGCCGAGCGCGCCGGCGCCGAGCCACGTGAAGCGGCGAAACACCACGCACGACGAGCCGACGATCTCGACCACGATCGCCAGCGCCGCCCACAGCGCGGCCGGCTGCAGGCCGAAATGCGCCTGCTCGGCCACCGCGTCGCCGAAGTGCATCGCCTTGTTGACGCCGCCGATGAGGAACGCGGAAACGAGCGCCAGACGCGCGAGCGGCAGGACCCACGGCTGCGACAGCAGCGCGCGGATCCATGCAGGGTTGCCATGGGCTGTGCGCGCCGTCATGTCAGACCGCCCAGCACGAGCAGCCGAACGCGCCCCAGAAGCCCTTCGCGTCAGACGTCGGCAACGCGCGGCTCCACGCGCCGGCATGCGCATGGCCGTGCATGCCGCACGCGCTCGCGCAGCCGCACATCGCCGCGGCGGCCGCCGCGCGCTGCAGCGGTGCGCCATCGCGCTGCGTCGCGCCCCAGCCACCGTAGCCGCCGTAGGCGCGCACCGGCGACCAGTCCGGCATCGCCGGCGGAATCTGCGCGTCGTGCGACGCGAACGGCCCCGCCCCCCACACGATCCGGCCGCCCACCACCGTCAGCAGCGCCGTCGTATCGACGATATCGTCCTCCGCGCACGTGAAGAAATCGCGATCCGGGACCATCAGGTCGGCCAGTTGCCCGACCGCGATGCGCCCTTTCTTGCCCTCTTCGTTCGAGAACCACGTCACGTACTCGGTCCACATCCGCAGCGCGGTCTCGCGATCGAGCAGGTTGCGCTGCGGATACAGGCGCATCCCGCCGACCGTCTTGCCCGTCACCAGCCATGCGAGCGACACCCACGGGTTGTACGACGCCACGCGCGTCGCGTCGGTGCCGGCCGACACCTTGAGGCCTTTCGACAGCATCTTCGCGACCGGCGGCGTCGCTTCGGCCGCCTGCGCACCGTAGCGCTCGACGAAGTACTCGCCCTGGTACGCCATCCGGTGCTGCACCGCGATGCCGCCGCCCAGCGCCGCGATCCGGTCCATCGACTTCTCGGAGATCGTTTCCGCGTGATCGAAGAACCAGTTCAGCCCTTCGAGCGGGATGTCCTCGTTGACCTTCTCGAACACGTCGAGCGCGCGGCTGATCGTTTCGTCGTAGGTCGCATGCATGCGCCACGGCCAGCGGTTCTGCGCAAGCACACGCACGACGCCTTCGAGATCGTCTTCCATCTGCGCCGGCAGGTCCGGACGCGCGACGCGGAAATCCTCGAAGTCGGCTGCCGAGAACACCAGCATCTCGCCAGCGCCGTTGTGACGGAAGTAATCGGTGCCGTCGTGGTACTTGCTGCTCTTCGTCCAGTTGACGAAGTCTTCCTTCTCCGCGTTCGGCTTCTGCGTGAACAGGTTGTACGCGATGCGGATCGTCATCTCGCCCGCGTCATGCAGCTTGCGGATCACTTCGTAATCGTCGGGGTAATTCTGCGAGCCGCCGCCCGCATCGATCACGCCCGTCACGCCGAGCCGGTTCAGCTCGCGCATGAAGTGACGCGTCGAGTTGTACTGATATTCGAACGGCAGCTTCGGGCCTTTCGCGAGCGTCGCGTAGAGGATCGTCGCGTTCGGGTTCGCAAGCAGCAGGCCCGTCGGATTGCCCGCGGCGTCGCGCAGGATCGTGCCGCCCGGCGGCTCCGGCGTGTCCTTCGTATAACCCACGACACGCAGCGCGGCCGCGTTCAGCAGCGCACGGTCGTACAAATGCAGGATGAACACCGGCGTATCGGGCGCGACCGCGTTGAGCTCGTCGATCGTCGGCAGGCGCTTCTCGGCGAACTGGTGTTCGGTGAAGCCGCCGACCACGCGCACCCACTGCGGCGCCGGCGTGATCGCGACCTGCTGCTTGAGCATCTCCATCGCGACCGCGAGCGAACGTACGCCGTCCCAGCGCAGCTCCATGTTGTAGTTCAGGCCGCCACGGATCACGTGGCAATGGTTGTCGGTCAGGCCCGGCAGCGCCGGGCGGCAGCCGAGGTCGACCACCTTCGTCGCGCGGCCCGCGAGCGGCACGATCTCCGCGTCGCTGCCGACCGCGACGAAGCGGCCATCCTTGATCGCGACCGCGGTGGCGACGGGGTTCGCCCGGTCGAGCGTCGTGATGCGTCCGTTGTGCAGGATCAGATCCGGCTGATTATCAGTTGCACTCATTAAAATGTCCTCGATGCGGTCAGAAGCCGAGCCAGTGGCGGATGGAGCCGATGGCCTGCGAGCCGATCAGCATGCCGGCGAGGCCGATCAGCGCAATGAGCGGCGGCGCCGGCGAGCGCACCTTGATCACGCTGTACACGATGCCGATCAGCACACCGGCCGACAGCGACAATAGATAAGATTCCATAACGATTATTCTCCCCGGCCGGATTAGAATGAGCCGCATCGCGCCGGCCGCATGCTGCGCCGCCGCATCCACTTCGCTTCCCTGCCACTCTGTCCGACCATGCAACACCTTCCTGATCTCGAAGCCTGGGCCATCTTCGCGCGCGTCGCGGAGCTCGGTTCGTTCGCCAAAGCCGCTGAGCTCCTCGGCGTGTCGCAACCGACCGTCTCGAAGGCGATCGCGCGCCTCGAAAAGCGCCTCGGCGCGATGCTGCTGTACCGCACGTCGCGCAAGCTGTCGCTCACGCCGACCGGCGAACTGCTGCGCGACCGTGCGATCCGCCTGCTCGCCGATGCGGAACTGATCGAGAGCGAGGCGTCCGCGCAGGCGCTCGAACCGCACGGCCTCGTGCGCGTGAATGCGCCGATGTCGTTCGGGCTGCACCACCTGTCGCCGGTACTGCCCGCGTTTCTCGAACGCTATCCGCGCGTCGACATCGACCTCGTGCTCACCGACCACATCGTCGACATCGTGTCCGGCGGGTTCGACGTCGCGATCCGGATCGCCGAGCTGAGCGATTCGTCGCTGCGCTCGCGCCGCCTGTGCGCGGTGCGCCGTCCGCTCGTCGCGTCGCCGGCGTATCTGGCCCGGCATGGCCGGCCCACGCATCCGCGCGACATCGAGAAGCACGTGTGCCTCACCTACACCAACCTGCCGACGCCCGAGCACTGGCGCTTTCGCCATCCGGCCTCGGGCGACGAATTCGGCGTGAACGTGCACGGACGCATCCGCACCAACAACGCCGACGTGATCGTCCCCGCACTGATCGCCGGCCACGGCCTCGCGCTTCAGCCCGAGTTCCTGGTGTGGGACGAACTGCAGCGCGGCATACTCGAGGAAGTCATGCATGACTGGAGGATCGCCGACGTCAACGTCAACCTGATGACGCCGCCCGGCATGCTGCGTGCCGCGCGCGTGACGGTGCTGCTCGATTTCCTCGCCGAACATTTCTCGCACGCGCCGTGGGCGCTGCCCGCGGCCTGAGCGGGCGGCGGCCGGCGGATCGCCACGGGCCGCCGCTTGCATCGGACGCATTGCCCGCAGCCGGTCGCCCGCCGCCGGTCGCCCGCAGCCGGTCGCCCGTTACTTCGCCGGCACGGCCGGGATCGACTCGTGCGGCGTCGCGGTACGCTGCGCGGCCTTGTGAACCATCGTGTACGCGTAGTCGACGCCCATCCCGTACGCGCCCGAATGCTCCTTCACGACCGCCATCACCGCGTCGTACGTGTCGCGACGCGCCCAGTCGCGCTGCCACTCGAGAATGACCTGCTGCCAGGTCACGGGCACCGCGCCGGCCTGCACCATTCGCTGCATCGCGAAATCGTGCGCGGCCTGCGACGTGCCGCCCGATGCGTCGGCCACCATGTAGATCTCGTAACCGCCTTCGAGCATCGCGCACAGCGCGAACGTCGTATTGCAGACTTCGGTCCACAGACCCGACACGATCACCTTCTTGCGGCCGTTCGCGGCCAGTGCGTCGCGCACCTTCTGGTCGTCCCACGAGTTCATCGACGTGCGTTCGAGCGTCTTCTGGTTCGGGAAGACGTCGAGCAGTTCGGGATAGGTATGACCGGAGAACGCCTCGGTCTCGACCGTCGTGATCGTGGTCGGGATATTGAACGCCTTCGCGGCCTTCGCGAGGCCGACGACGTTGTTCTTCAGCGTCTGGCGATCGATCGACTGCACACCGAACGCCATCTGCGGCTGTTGGTCGATGAAGATCAGCTGGCTGTTCTGCGGAGTAAGTACTTCGAGCTTCGGGTTGCTCATGGCGTGATCATCCTTGGAGCGGAAAGGGGAATCTTGCCTCGCCGCGAACGCGGGAGGATTCGAGTTGGGTACGACGCTTGATCTGCTTCGTCCGTCTCGATTCATTAAAACCGCAATCCTCTGATACGAACATCCAAAAAATGGAATCACTCGGATTCCAGAATAGGTGGTCGCCCAAGGGCAATCCGCCCTTTTTTTCTGCACGTAAACCCGATACGCTTCGAGAGACCTCGACGATGCACTCGTCGCCACCCGTCGTTCGATCACGAGACCTCGAGACGCCCATCATGAAAGCCTATGTCCTGTCGCTGCTCGCCGGCGTCCTCGCCGGCGCCATCTACGGCGCGATCGGCGTGAATTCGCCGGCCCCGCCGATCATCGCGCTCACCGGCCTGCTCGGCATGCTCGCCGGCGAACAGATCCTGCCGGTCGCGCGACGCATGCTCGCGGGCCACCGGCTGAATACCGCATGGCGCGACGCGAAGTGCAGCCAGCACATGTTCGGCGCGCTGCCCGGCGGCACCACGAACGACCGCAAGCCGTCGTGATGCAATCGCTCATCACCTACCGCGCATGACCAACGTCGAGCTGTTCCATTACCTGCTGCTGTTGATCTGCGGTGCCGGCGCGCTCACGTGGCTCGCCGAACGGATTTCGATTCCGCCGGCCGTCGTGCTGCTGCTCGGCGGCTGCGTGGTCGCAGTGGCCGGCAAGCGCGTACCCGACATGGACCCGGCGCTGCTGCTCGCGGCCGTGCTGCCGCCGCTGCTGATGTCGAGCGGGTTCTACACCGCGTGGAAGGAATTCCGGCAGGAGCTTGCGTCGATCGCATCGCTCGCGCTCGGCGCGGTGGTGTTCACGACTGTCGCGGTCGCGTTCGCCGTGCATGCGGTGAACCCGGCGCTGCCATGGGCCGCCTGCTTCACGCTCGGTGCGATCGTGTCGCCGCCCGATGCAGTCGCCGCGAAGGCGATCCTGCAGCGCCACCCGCTGCCCGCGCGGCTCGTCGCGGTGCTCGAAGGCGAAAGCCTCGTCAACGATGCGTCGGGCCTGCTGCTGTACCAGATGGCCGTGTCGGCCGCGCTCGCCGTGTCGATCACGGCCGCGAGCGCCACCGGCCTGTTCTTCTCGCTCACGCTGATCGGCATCGCGGTCGGCCTCGCGTGCGGCCATGCGATGAGCTGGGTGCTGCCGCGCCTGCGCGATCCGATGCTCGGCATCGTCGTGACCTTCGCGATGGCGTGGGGCAGCTACGGGATCGCGGAAGCCGTCGACGGCTCGGGCGTGCTGTCGGTCGTTACCTGCGGCCTCGTGCTCGGCGTGCGCCAGCATCGCGTATTCGACGCCGACATGCGGATCAAGGCGAAGGCGACCTGGGAAGCGATCGTGTTCGTGCTCGACGCGCTCGTGTTCATCCTGATCGGCCTCGCGCTGCATGCGATCCTCGCGCGCGTGAACCACGAAGGCGCGGTGCTGATGGCCGGCCTGCGCGTCGCACTGCCCGCCACCGCCGCGGCGATCGCCGCGCGCATCGTGTGGGTGTTCGTCGCGATGTGGCTGCCGGGCCGCCTGCGCGCGCCGCGTGCCGGCCGCGCGCCGTGGTCGTGGCGCGAAGCCGTCGTGCTCGGCTGGTCGGGCATGCGCGGTGTCGTGAGCCTCGCGGCCGCGATCGCGCTGCCCGCCAATTTCCCCGGCCGCGACCTGATCCTGTTCAGCACGTTCCTGCTGATCATCGCCACGCTCGTCGTGCAGGGCGGCACGCTCGCGCCGCTGATCCGCGTGCTGAAGCTGCGCCCGGCCGCGCGGCATACGATGTCGGAGCATGCGGTGCGCGCGCATACGTTCGGCGCGGCGCTCGCCGAGCTCGACGCGCGCGAGCAGCGCGGCTCGACCCTCGAACGCGCGTCGCTCGACCGGCTGCTGACCGAATACCGCAGCCGCGTCGCGTTCAACGAACGCGCGCACCGCGACGGCGCGCAGCCTGCGGACGTGCGCGCGCGAATGCTGCGCGTCGAGCTCGAGCTGGTGGGCGTGTCGCGCGACGCGCTGCTCGACCTGCATCGCGACGGCCGGGTCGACGACGCAGTGCTGCACCGCATAGAATCCGAGCTGGATTTCGAGGAACTGCGGCTGCAGCGCCTGCTCGAACCCTGAGCGTGCGGCGATGCATGGCCGCACGCCAGCCGATCCCCCTTCCCCACATGGAATTGCAATGAGCGAACTGTCCGTCGAAGCGAGCATCGGCTCGGTCGATTACCTGGTCCATTTCACCGACGGCGTCCATCAGTGGCGTGCCGACGAACCCGCATCGCTCGGCGGCGGCGATACCGCGCCGACGCCCGTCGCGCTGCTGTTGTCGAGCCTCGGCGCATGCACCGCGATCACGCTGAAGATGTATGCGCAGCGCAAGGGCTGGCCGCTCACCGAAGTGCACGTGAAGCTCGCGCACGAATCGGGCAGCGCGGGCAGCACGATCGTGCGCCGCATCACGCTCGAAGGCGACCTGTCCGGCGAACAGCGCGAGCGCCTGCTGCAGATCGCGAACGCGTGCCCGGTGCACAAGATCCTCACGCATCCGATCACCATCGACACGGCGATCGCCTGACGCGCCTCGCCCCGACTACAAGATCCCCACCATGTCCGCCTCGATCAAGACCCTGCTCACGCCGCGCGAAAGCGACATCGGCAACCTCGTCGTGCGCCGCGTGCTGCCCGCGCGCGCCGCCCGCCTCGTCGGCCCGTTCATCTTCTTCGACGAGATGGGGCCGGCCGTGCTGCCGGCCGGCAGCGGCATCGATGTACTGCCGCATCCGCACATCGGCCTCGCGACCGTCACCTACCTGTTCGACGGTTCGCTGATGCACCACGACAGCCTCGGCTTCCGGCAGAAGATCGTGCCGGGCGACGTGAACTGGATGACCGCCGGCCGCGGCATCGTGCACTCGGAGCGCTCGCCCGACGAAGACCGGCCGCTCGATCAGCCGGTCCACGGGATCCAGACCTGGGTCGCGCTGCCGGTCGAGCATGAAGACACCGCGCCCGCGTTCGTCCATCATGCGGCCGACACGCTGCCGTCGTTCACGCGCGAGGGTGCGAGCGTGCGCGTGATAGCGGGCAGCGCGTTCGGGCTCACGTCGCCGGTCGCCGTGTTCTCGCCCACGCTTTATGCCTATGCGGAACTCGCTGCAGGCGGCACGCTGGCGCTCGATGCGGAACACGACGAACGCGGCGTGTATCTCGTCGACGGCGATCTCTCGATCGACGGTACGCCGCTCGCTGCCGCGACGATGGCCGTGCTGGAGCCGGGCGCGACCGTGGCGCTGGCGAGCATGAACGGCGCACGCGTGATGCTGCTCGGCGGCGCCCATCTGCCGGGCGAGCGGTTCATCGAATGGAATTTCGTGTCGAGCGCGCGCGCGAAGATCGATGCGGCTCGTGCGGCGTGGGCCGATCAGACCTTCGGCAAGGTGCCGGGCGAAGAAAACGAGTGGACGCGCCAGCCGGAACGCAAGGCGCAGTAAGGTAACGAGGCGCAGCAAGCAGGTTCGCCCGCAGGCAAGCAACGCAACGGCCGGCCCACATGCCGGCCGTTGTGCGTTTACCGCTTCAAACCCATCAGCTTCGCAAGCGTCGGCCAGCGGTCGAGCGATTCGATGAACGCGCGGCGCGCCTGCTCGTCGACGTAGCGCTCGGGATCGAGCGCAGGCAGATGCCGCGCGAGGCCGAGCACGTCGTTCGGTTGCGACAGGCGATCATCGTCGCTGTCGGCGGGGAGAATTACTGTTCGTCGATCCATACGCCATCCGGAGTTTTCACCGAGTAGCCCGCGGCCGTCTGCATCGTCACCGTGCCCTCGTTCTCGCCCACCATCCGCGTGCGCGGCAGGTCGGCCGCGTACTGCGCGAGCGTCGTGCCCGGCTTGAACGGGCTGTTCGACACGAGGTTCGACAGCAGTTGCGCGAGCGCGAGGAAGCTGGTCGGCTGATCGATCACGGTCGTCGCGCCGTGGTTGCCGGTAAAGCCGATGAGCCGCACGCCGACCGGCCCGTGCACGATGCGCGGCGTCGGAATCTCGCGCAGCCCCGCGACCTGGTTCTTGTCGCCGCGCAGCGCGGCGCCGTGCTCGGGCACGAACACGATCACCGCGCGGCGGCCCGATTGCGCGATCAGGTCGGCCAGGCGATCGAAGTCGTCCATCAGCTTCGTCACGCGCTGCGGATACGAGTCGATGCTCGTCAGCGCGCTGCCGACGACGCGGTTGCCGTCGTGCAGGCTGATCGTGTTGTAGTACAGCGCGACCGGGCCGGGCACCGACGCGCGCTGCGCGTACCAGTTCGCGAGCGTCGCGTAGTCGCTCTTGATCTCCGAGCCGTCGAACGCGTGCATCGCGACGGGCGCGGCCGCGTTCGACACCGGCGGCGCGTCGGGCACGCCGATGTTGTCGTGAATCACCTGCAGGAAGTTGTCGAAGTGACCGTCGTGGTTCAGCAGCGACTGCACCTTGTAGCCCGCGTTCGCCAGTTGCGAGAACAGGTAGCACTGCTGCGGCGCGGGCTTGTACAGGTCCGCATGCGCCTCCTGCCCGCAGCTCGCGCGCAGCACGCGAATCGCGGCCGGGCCGCTGTAGCTCGCGGCCGTGCTGAAGTTGTTGAACAGGTAGTCGAAGTGACTCAGCATCGGGTGGTTGCGCACCTTCGCGGCGTCGAGGTCGTCCCACGACAGCGAGCAGATGTGCAGCACGATCACGTCGAACTGCGCGGCCGGATCGTTGCCGAGATGGCCGAACGCGACCTGGCGCTGCGATTCCTGCGTGCGGAACGTTGCGAGCGCGGCGTTGTGATCCTCCGGCTGGCCGGCGAGCGTCGTGCCCATCGCGTTCGCCTGCTGCGGAAGCGGCGCGACGACGCGCGCCATCAGCCCGCTGCCGGCCTGCCACAGCGGCATCACGATCAGCACCGCCAGCACGAACGTCGCGACGCGCAGCCAGCGATTGACGATGAAATAGACGATCAGCGCGCCGGCCACCGTCAGCAGCAGCACCGGCGGCAGCAGGCGCGGCAGCAGCTCCATCCAGTACTCGAGGCGGAACGTGCTCACTTCGCGCGCGGCCTCGGCGAGCCGGGCGAGCGGCGGCGCATGCATCTCGCGCGCGAGCAGCGGCACCGCGATCGCGATCGCCACGACCTGCCGGACGATGCGCCACGCGCGCCGCCGGATCGGTGCGCTCGCCGCGAGCGCCACCGCGAACGCGAGGTTCGCGAGCCAGAACGGCTGCAGGTGCCCGGTCGCGAACAGCGCGAACTTCAGGATGAAATACAGATTCCAGAACGTCATCTAACCCACTCCATGATGAGCGCCGCGTCAGTCGCGCGCCCGATCGAGTTTCGGCGCCAGCATGGCCAGCAGGCCGCGCGCCGCACCCTTCCACATCCGTACGTTGCCGTCGAGGCCGATCCGCAACACTTCCTTCAGCCCGCCGAGCGGCGTATCGACCCGCTGGCCTTCGTGCCAGTCGAGCCACGCGTCCGCGCGGCCGAACGTGCATTGCACGAGCTGGCGCTCCTGTTCGAGCGTGAGTTCGTCGAAGCTCACGCCGACATGGGTCGGCGTCACGCGGCTCACGCGCACCGGGAACGGGAACGGCCGGTCGCCGCGCGTCACGCACACCGTCAGCGTGTCGCCGACGGCAAGCGGGAGCCCCGGCACCGCTTCGAGGCCGAGGCCGCCGGTCGAGTAGTCGCTCGTGAAGCACGCGGCCGTCGAGCCGTCTGCGAGCAGCAGCATGGCCGGCACGCGCATCGCGATCCGGTGCGTGACGCGCACCTGCTTGGTTTCGCGCGCCACGGCCAGCGCCGCGCCGAGCATCGCGAGGTTGTACACGGTCCAGCCGAGCGTGATCAGGATGGTCGATGCCTCGTCGCCCTGGTCGACCGCGAGCCGCCACAGGCCGGCGAGGATCGCGAGCACGTTCAGCCCGAACAGCACCAGATACGGCTTCGACGTCGACCAGTCGACGTAGCCTTCGTCGATCTTGCCGCCCTTGTCGGTCACGTTGAACTTGCCGTGCTTCGGGCTGAAGAACGCGACGGTGGTCGGCAACGCGATGTACCACGCGAGCACCGACTCGTAGACCTCGGCCCAGAACGAATGGCGGTAGCGCCCCTGCATCCGCGAGTTCGCGACGTTCGCGAGCACGAGATACGGGATCACGTAGCTCGCGAGCGCGAGCGCCGATGCGTTGATGAAGTACAGGTGGAAGAACAGGTACGCGAGCGGGATCGTCAGGAACACCAGCCGCGGAATCCCGTAGAAGAAGTGCAGCATCGCGTTGCCGTAGCAGATCCGCTGGATGAGGCCGAGCCCGCGCCCGAGGAACGGGTTGTCGATGCGGAAGATCTGCGCCATCCCGCGCGCCCAGCGCGTGCGCTGCTTCACGTGGCCCGCGAGGCTTTCGGTCGCGAGGCCGGCCGCCTGCACGGTCGGCAGGTACGCCGACGTATAGCCGCGCCGGTGCAGCTTGAGCGCCGTGTGCGCATCCTCGGTCACGGTCTCGACCGCGACGCCGCCCACCTCTTCCAGCGCGCTGCGCTTGAGCACCGCGCACGAGCCGCAGAAGAACGTCGCGTTCCACAGGTCGTTGCCCGACTGCACGAGGCCGTAGAACAGGTTGCCCTCGTTCGGGATCTCGCGGAACGTGCCGAGGTTGCGCTCGAACGGATCGGGCGAGAAGAAATGGTGCGGCGTCTGCACGAGCGCGCACTTCGGGTCGCGCAGGAACACGCCCATCGTCGTCTGCAGGAACGAGCGCGTCGGCACGTGATCGCAGTCGAAGATCGCGATGTATTCGCCATGCGTCTTCGGCAACGCGCGGTTGATGTTGCCGGCTTTCGCGTGGCGGTTGTCGTCGCGCGTCACGTAGTCGATGCCGGCCTCGCGCGCGAACGCCTCGAATTCGGGGCGCTTGCCGTCGTCGAGCAGATACACGCGCAGCTTCGCGCTCGGCCAGTCGATGCTCTGCGCGGCAAAGACGGTCGGCTTCACGACCGACAGCGGCTCGTTGTAGGTCGGGATGTAGATGTCGACGGTCGGCCAGGTGTCGGGATCGTCGGGCAGCGGCACGATCGGCCGGTCGAGCGGCCATGCGGTCTGCACGAAGCCGAGCAGCAGGATCATCCACGTATAGGCTTCCGCGCCGTACAGCAGGTAGCCGGCGACGGCCTCGACCGGGCTGCGGAAATCGAGCGTCTGCGTGGTGCGCCACCACACGTAGCGTACCGTCGCGAGCAGTGCGAGCGACGCGAGCGCGAGCGTCGGCAGATGGCCCGGCAGGCGGCGCAGCGCGAGCGCCAGCACCGCGACGATCGCGAAGAACGCGAACTGTGCGCCCGGCATCAGCGGCGACATCCCGGCCGCAGCCCACAGCAGCGCGCCGGCGACCAGCAGCAGCGGCGCGAGCCAGCGGCGCCGGCCGACGCCGTTCGCACGTGCATCGAGCCAGCCGCCCCAGCGCACCCACGGCAGGCGCGCGAGCATCGCGTCGATGCGCCGGCCGACCGCGCGCCCGGCCACGTAGACCGGCACGACATACTTGTCGAACCACGCGAGCGGATCGCGCACGGGCCGGCCGTCCGCCGCACGCGGCGCACGCACGATCGCGCGCCACAGCCATTCGCGCGGGCTGAGCGGCTGCAGCACGCCCCACTCCTGCGCCAGCCGCAGGGACGCGACGCGCACCCAGCGGCGCACGTGATCCGGCCGGCCGGGCGGCGGCGCGTGGAAGAACAGCCGCACGATCCAGTCGACCAGCGTGCGTTGCGCCGGCAACCCGATGCCGCGTGCGAGCCAGTCGGCCGCGCGACGGCCGACCGCACGCAGGCGCAGCGCGAAACCCGCGTTCATCGCGCCGCTCCGCGGCGACCGGCGGCGCCTGCCGCCAGCCACGTATCGACCCAGTTCGCGACGCCGTTCAGGTCGTGCGACGCCTGCGAATACGGCGCGTCGTCGAAGATCCAGCTGCCGCGCGCGAGCGCTTCGGGCACGGCCGCATCGACGTGGATGCGCTGCTCGAGCATCGACGCCGGCCCCGCGACGGCGCGCAGCATGCCGAGCGCGTCGCGCTGCATGTCGCGCGCCGGATTCAGCCGGTTCACGACGATCTGCAGTTCGCCGCCGCCGGCGCGCAACGTACCGAGCCGCGCGACCGTCGTCGCACACGCGGTCGGCTCGGGCGGCACGACGACGAGCGTCAGGTCCGCGCGGCGAATCGCCTGTTCGGCCTGCGTCGACGGATAGCGCGCAGTGTCGATCAGCACGACACCGTCGGCCGGCAGCCCGATCTCGTCGAGCGAGCGCGACAGCCACGCGGGATCGGCCGCGAGCCGCGCATCGCACGCGGCGGCGCCGGCCGCATCGACCTGCCCGTACGGGACGAACAGCACGCCGTCGGCATTGCGCCACGTATGCGCATGCCACGGCTCGCCGCCGCCGAGCACGCTCTGCGCGAGGCCATGCTCGGCCAGCGAGTCGAGGCCGAGCGTCGCGCCCATCAGGTTCTGTGCATCGAATTCGATGGCGACGACCGGCCGGCCGCGGCGCGCGAGCAGCACCGCGAGCGCGGCCGTGAGCGTGGTGCGGCCCGCGCCGCCTGTCGTCGACGTAATGGCGATCGTCTTCATCGGGCCGCCTCGCTGCTGCGCTCGCCGCGCTCCGCATCGGGCAGCAGCCGCCCGCGCAGCGCGACCGGCACGAGTTCGCAGGGCACCGCGTCACGCCGGTCGATGCCGCGCGGCGCATGAAAACCGCGGCCGATGCCGAGGTGCTGCGCGACGATCCACACCGGCACCGCGATCACGATGCCGACGATGAAACCGATGACGATTTCGGCAATCATGCGACTCCCTCCTTGCGCAGCGGCATCTCGCTGCGGACGGCGCTGCGCTTGCGCGCGGCGGGAATGACGGGTTCCTGCGCCGATGCATCGACAGCCGCGGCCGTCGGTGTCGCACCGATCGCCTCGAGTGCAACGATCGTATCGATCGCGTCGATCGCGCTGCTCACTTCGCTCGCGTCGGGCAACGCCACGCCGAGGTCGGTGCGCGCGGGCGGTGTGCGCGTCGCGCCCGCCGGCTGCGTGGCCGCGAACAGGTCACTGTAGTCGGCGATCGGCGCGCGCCGGTTCTCCGCCTTCAGCGCATTGAGCTCGGTGTCGATGCTGCCGTGCCCGAGGCATACGACACGGTCGGACAGCGTGTCGACCGGCACGTCGAAGATGCGCGCGAGCGCGTCCTCGGCATCGACCGGTTCGCACGCGAACAGGAACACGTACAAGTGTGCGGCATCGGCCGTCACGACGTCGCCTGCGCGGCGCGGCTTGCAATGCCGCAGCGCGTCGACGTGCGACACGCCCGGCAGCAGCGCGATCTTCGCGAGCGTGTGCGGCAGCGCGAGCACGGCGCCGCGATCGAGCACCGCGCGAATCCGCAGGCAGAACGCGCCGACCGGCAGGTAGCCGAGCACCGAATCGCCGAGCGCGGCCGCGAGCGCCGCACGATAGTCGGCCGCGACGGGCCGCGCATAGAGCTGGCCGCGCAACGCGTGCACGGCGGCCTGCATGCGCGACACCGGCAAATCGCGCGCGACGACGCGGCTCGCGCCGACGCTCAGCACGAGCACCTCGAACTGCTGGCGCAGCACTTCGCCGCGCTCGACGACCGCGATCTTCAGCGCACCGCCGCACTGCCGGCGCAGCGCGTGAACATCTGCGCACAACGCTTCGAGCTGCGCATGCGAGCGGAACACGAGCACCGCGGTTGCGGCCTGCGCATTCGCGCATGCGGCGACGACGGCCGCGTTGTCTTCGACGATCTCCCAGCCGTCCGGCGCGCGGTTCGTGCCTTCGAGCACCGCGCGGCTGACGACGACGCGATCCTCGTCGCTCGCGATCTTCATCCGGTGCGCGGGCTCGGTCGCACCACCGTCGACGTTCGCCGACAGACGGCCGCCCGGCGCGAAGCGCAGCGGCCGCACTTCACCGGCCGCAAGCGTGTCGCCCGCCCGCCAGAAATCGACGACCCACAGCAGCTCGCCGTGCGTGCGCTGCAACTGCGCGACGCCCGAGCAGATACCGTGGAAACCGCTGCGCGGCGTACGATCCGCATCGCGGACGAGCGGTGCGTCGTCGGAGCGCGCTTCACCGCCCGCACGGGTCGCTTCGGGATCGAGCAGCAGCACCAGCGCGATCCGGCGCGTGCGGCACCAGTCGGCGAGTGCGTGCGCCTCGTCGGCGAGCGCGATCGGGTCGTCCCAGCTGAACCAGCGCTGCGCGCCCTCGACGAAATACAGCGAGCGCGCGCGAAAGCCGTAGCGCTTCAGCGCGCGCAGGCCGCCGGTCAGCCGTGCGAACGGACCCGGCGCCGCGCGGCGCGGTGCGTCGGCACTCACGCCGGCGCCTGCGCCGTCACCGCTGGCCGGCTCGGTCACCGGCGGCATCGCCAGCACGTTCAGGTTGCGCGGCCAGCCGGCCGGCTGCGCGCCGCCCGCAAAGCCGCGCGCCTGCATCTGTTCGGCGACGTGCGCCGCATCGCGTGCGAGCACGACCGTCACGTCGCGCGTGCGCGCCTGTCGCGCGCTCTCCCACACGAGCGCATCGCAGGCCGGCGTGCCGCCGGCCGCGTAGATCGCGTACAGGCCGCCGGCTTCCAGCTGCGTCCACGTATCGGGCAAGCCGTCGATCGCGAGCCGGCTCACCGTGCCGGCGCGGCCGCCGGCCGGCCCCGTGCCCAGCAGCGCACGCAGGCGACCCAGCAGGCCGGCGGCGCCGAGCGCGGGACGGGTGGCATCGAGTTCCGTATTCACGGCGTTCCCCTAGTAATCCGAATAAAGCCGCACCGGCGTCGGCGTGACGAGCCAGCTGCGTTGCGCGCGCGCGTCGAACGCATAGCGCAGGTACACGAGCGCCGAACTCGGCGCGTAGTCGTGCGACCGGTCGACCTTCAGCTGCGCGCCCACGCTCAGGTGCGGGTTCACGCGGTACTCGACGATCCCGTTGATCCCGTACGAGAACGACACGCCGCGCGTCGAGCTGCCCGCGTACACGAACCCGGCCGCCACCTGCGCGGCCCGCTGGTCCGACGACATCGGGTAATACAGCGAATCCTTTTCGTAGCTGTTCGAGATCCCGCCCGTGACGGTGAGGTCCCACGACAGCGCATCGTGCCGCCCCGCCCATTCGATCGGCACGCCGAGCGACAGGTAGCGTTGCGGGCTGTAGTAACCGCCCTGCCCGTACGTGTAGTAGCGCAGGTTCTCCGCGTAGTGCCACGCGTTGCCGACGAGCCCGGTGCTGACCTTCATCGTCGCGCGCTCGTACACGGGCACCGTGAAGCCCGTGCGCAGCGTGACTTCCGCATTGCGTTCGACGTTGCGGCCGGACAGCACACCCGCGCCGAGTTCCGCGAATAGGTTCGTGCGGCCGACGTCGACCGACGCGCGCAGGTTCACGCCGTCGCGGCGCACGCCGCCCCAGACCGCGCCTGTCCATGGGTCGCGCATCCCCGAGTACGACAGCACGCTGCTCGTTTCCGGCCGCCGCGACGCATTCACCGAGAAGCTGGCCGGGCCCGCGTCGAAGCGATAGCGCACGCCGCCGACCAGGTAATGCACGGGGAAACCGAGCGGCGACGTGCCGAGATCGAAGCGCCATGCGTCCGTCAGATAGCCGGCGCCGAGCGCGACGCCGGTGGCCGTCTGGTGCAGCGAGCCCGGCGGATTCGCGATCGATGCGGGGGTCAGCGCGTTCTGCGCCTTGAGCGCCGCGTAGCTGCCGAACGTGCTGAGCGAATACGCGTTCGGGTTGCTCGTGTCGAGCGTGCCCGGGTCGAGATGCACGGTATCGATCTGCGCGAACACGTGCCCGTCGTAGCGGATCGGCATCTGGATGTAGATCGGCACCTGCTGCGCGCGATACGACGAGATGCCTTCGTCGCCCGACTTGTATGCGGGCATCCAGCCGGTTTCGATCTCGGGATTGCGCCGCTGCTGGAGATCCGCGAACGCGGCCTGTGCGGGCGTTAGTCCATCACGGCCCGGGCTCACGCCCGTCGCGCGCTCCTGCGCCTGCGACATCCGGTACAGCGACGCCGCATCGTCATAGCGCCCCTGCGCCTCGGCCACGCGGCCGGCCGCGACCGTCACATCGGGGCGCGACGGATATGCGGCATGCAGCCGGTCGGTCACCTGCCCGGCTTCGTCCGGACGGCGCAGCGCATTCAGGCGACGCACGGCCGACAGTTGCGTGTCGACGTCGTCGTCCGGCGTGCGTGAGAGCACCGCCTGCACGCGTGCAAGCGCCGCGGCCCGGTTACCGTTGTCCTCGTCGATGCGGGCCAGCGCGAGCTGCGTATCGGCATCGTCCGGCGTGCGCGCGACGACCGGCGCAAGCGCCGCGCGCGCCGCATCGTAATGGCCTTGCGCGCGTTCGAGATCGGCCAGTTCGAGCGCATAGCGCTTGTCCGCGTGGCCGGCCGGGCTCGCACGATCGAGCCGTTTGCGCGCCTGCGCGTAATCCTGCTGCGCGATCGCGTCGTCCGTCTGCCGCAGCACGAGCCGCAGCGACTGGTCCTCGATCCTCGCCGTCTGTGCAGGCGTCAGCGACGGCTCCCGGCGCAGCGTGTCGAGCCACGCGGCAAGCGCGTCGTCGCGCCCCGCGCTGCCGAGCAGGTCGCCGTAGCGCAGCCGCACGTCCGCGTCGGCTTCGCGCGGGTGCGCGGCGATCCAGTCGCGCAGCGGTGCGAGGCCGCGCTCGGGTTCGCCCGCGTCGATCCACTGCGCGCCGATCGCGGCGAGCATGTCGGGATCGTCCGGCGCACTCGCCTGCGCCTGCGCGAGCGACGCGGCAAACGCCGTGCGGTCACCGCGCGCGAGCGCGCCACGTGCGTCGGCCAGCGCAGTTTCCGCATCGAGCTTGCGCGCGAGCGCGCGCATCCCGTCCGAACGGTGTGCATCGTCGACCGGCGCGAGCGCGGCCTGCGCACCCGCGACGTCGTCGAGCGAATTGCGGTACAGCGCGGTCGCGTAGCGCATCTCGGGCGTCGCGCCTTGCGCAAGCCCGTCGTCCATCACCGTGCGGCCGAGCTGCGGCAACCCCATGTCGCGATAGAGGCGCGCGAGTGCGAAGCGCGTCCACGGGGCGTCCGGCGCCGCACGCACGGCCGCCTCGTAGCGCTGCGCGGCGGGCCCGCGTTCGCCTTTGTCGGCGAGCGCACGCGCCTGGTTCGCGAGCAGGTCGGCACGCAGGCCGTCGAGCGTGCGCCGATCGTCGCGGCCCGTCACGCGGCCTTGCAGCGCGTCGAGCAGCGGGCCGATCTGGTCCGCGCGGCCGGTGTTCTCGTACAGCGTGGCCGTGCCGCGCACGGCTGCGAGGTCCGGCGAACGCGCGGCCAGCAGTTCGCGCAGCAACGGCTCCGCGCGCGTCCAGTCGCGCCGCGCGAGCAACGCGTCGGCAAGCTGCAGCTTCGCGTCCGGGCTGCCCGGCTGCATCGCGAGTGCCGCGCGTGCGGCGCGCTCTTCGTCCTGCGGACGGCCTGCCGCGGCCGCCGCACGGCCTTGCGCGAGCAGCCCCCAGAACTGCGCGGTGCGCGCGAGGCCCTGCCATTTGCCGCGCTGGTCGGTCGAAAGGGTCGCGGCGCGCGTGAACAACGTGCGCGCTTCGTCGTGCCGCCCTTCGCGCAGGCGCAGCAGGCCGAGCCCGCCGATCGCGTCGGCGTCGTCCGCCCGCGCCCGCGCGGCGCGCGTGAGCAGCGGGTCGGCGCCAGCCAGGTCGCCGCGCGCGAGCGCCTGCAGGCCGCGCTGCTGCGCGATGTAGTCGGGATTGCGTTCGAGCTGGCGCTGCGCGTCGCGCTGGCGATCCAGTTCGGCGACGCGATCGACGAATTCGGTATCGTCCGGCACGAGCACGAGATAGGCATGCAGCGCGTCGAGATACGCGGGATCGCTGCCGGCCGACTGCAGCACGCGCCGCCACAGCGCCATCGCCTCCGTATGATCGGCGTCGGCGCGCTTCGCGAGCGCCCAGGCGATCCGGTTCGCCTCCGGCCGCGTGTCGGCGCGCTGGTTCAAAAGCCGCGCGAGCGCCATCGTCGCGCTCGTGTCCTGCGGATCGGCCGCGACCGCGCGGCGCAGCGCGGCGATCGCCGGCTCGCGTCCGCCCGGCGCATTCGACACGATCTGGTAGTACTCGGCGCCGAGTGCACCCGACGGCGCGCCGTTCGGAAACAGCGCGACGATCCGCCGGGCTGCCTCGTCGGCACGGCCGCTGCGCGCGAGCAGGCGGATCTGCGCCATCTCGCCGCGCCCGCTCGTCGCGACGCGGTACTCGTCAGCCACCCGCCGCGTGGCGGGCGCATTCGGCGACTGCGCCTGCAGGCGCGCGAGCGACGCCTGCGCGCCTTTCGCATCGCCGAGCCGCAACAGCACGCGCACCTGTTCGGCCAGCAGCTCGCGATCGCCCGGCGCGATCAGCAGCCCCTTGCGCAGGGCATCACGTGCGAGGTCGTCACGATGCTTGGCGCCCCACATCCGCGCGGTGTCGAGCTGACGCTGCGCATCGGCGGACGCGGCTGTCGCCGGCGCCGCGGGGTTCGCCATCGGCACGTCCGCGGCGGTGCCCGGCGCTGCCGCGCACACCGACGACGCGAGCCACGCGAATCCCGCGACGTGCGGCGCGGCGCGCTTCAGCGGGCGGCGCACGAGCGGCCTCCCCAGCGGGCGTCGAGCGTGCCGTCCGCGCCGAACCGGTAGCGCCCGTCGCGCCAGCCGAGCCCGAACAGCGTCAGCACGCTCGTGTAGTAACCGGGCGGCGACTGGCGCGCAAGCGCATCGACACGCGCCGCCTGGGCATCCGCGAGCGCGCGCTGGCCGCGTGCGTCGAGGAACGGCACGGCCGCCGCCGAGAACCCGCCGTTGCCGTCGTTCGGCCCGGCGACGCCCGTCGTCGTGTCGACCCTCTCCGGCGGCGCGCCATGCGCGGCAATGTAGTCGGCGAACGGCGCAAAACGCGCGAGCAGCGGCGCGGCGAGCGGATCGGCGCGGTCGAGCATGCCGGCCCACAGATACACGCGGATCGCGTTGTACGCGCTCTCCGCATGCGTGTCGCGATCGGGCCCGAAACCCGTGCCCGCGCGATACAGCGCCCAGTCCGGCGAGAAGCCTTTCGGTGCGGTGTCGAGCAGCACGCGGCCGGTGCTGGCGGCGAGCGCGGCCCAGCGCTTGTCGTCGGGCAGGCGCGCGCCGAGCGCACGGATCACCTGCGGCGGCGAATAGCTCGGATTCACGCGCCACTGGCCGTCGGCGAGCTTGAACCCCGTCGGCCCGGGCAGCAGCGTGAGGCCGAGGCCCGGCACGGTCGCCGTCTCGACGTCGAGCACGCGCTTCGCGAGCAGCGCGCCGCGCGCCGTGTAGCTGCGTTCGTGCCACAGCCGCCCGGCCTCGACGAGCGCATACGCGATCCACAGGTCGGCGTCCGACGCCGCGTTCGCGTCGAGCACGCGCCACGCGCCGTCGGGCGCGCGGCCCCACAGCCACGCGGGCAGGTGCGCGCTCAGGTCGCCCTGCGCGAGATTGTTCTCGGTCCATGCGAGGATCGTGTCGAACATGCGCCGGTCGTTCGCGACCAGCGCGAAGAAAAGTCCATACGCCTGCCCCTCCGATACCGTGCGTGAATCGGCCGAGCCGACGTCGATCACGCGGCCGTCGGCCGAGATGAAATCTCGCTTGAACGCGTCCCAGCGCGGCCACGCCGCGCTGCATCCCGCGTCGGCCGCACCGGCTCCCGCGGCCTGCGCGCGCGTGGCCATCCCGGCCGCCGCGCACGTCATCGCCACCGCCAGCGCGAGTGCCGCGCCGACGCGCCGCGCCGGCCGCATTGCCCGTCGCTTCGCCATTGCCCGCGCCATCCGTTACATCCCCCGTCGACGCGCGGCGATTCTCTGCAGCACGCTGAACACGCCGAGCGCGAGCAGCAGCCCCGCCACGACGCCGACCGCGCCCAGCACGACCGGATGCCGCGCCGCCTGCGTCCACACGCGCGCATACCACGGCACGAACCCGACCACGTAAGGCTCGCCGACGCGCAGGCTGTCGACCTGCCCCGGCCGCACCAGTGCCAGGTCGCCCTGCAGCTGCGACACGAGCCCGGCGTTCTCGAACACGTCGAGCAAATCGCCGAGGCGCGGCTGGTCGGTCGCCGTCAGCGCGACGACGCTGCGCCCCCGGCTGCCCGGCAGCTCGAACCCGGCGAGCGCCGCAAGCGAGCCCGTCTGCTCGATATGCGCGCCGCCTTCGGTGAGGCCGACGCCGTTGCGCCAGCGCTCCTTCACCGAGAACGCGACGCGCGCTGCGCCTTCGCCGCCCGCGCCGCCCTGCTCGCCGATCACGAGCGGCAGCGCCGAGCGCCAGTGCGCGAGCAGCGGCGACGCGGGCGAGCCGTCGATCACGAGCAAGTCCTTGCTGCCCGACAGCGCGGCGACGTCGCCGGGCCGCGCGACCTGCACGCGCAGCGCCGGGAAGCCGGTCCATTCGCCCATGTGGCCAAGCATCGTCAGGTAGGCCTCGAGCTCCTGCGGCGACGGCCGGTCTGGCATCACGACGGCCGTCTGCGACAGGTCGGCGAAGCGCGTGAACGGGAAGCCGCTGTTCGCGAAGAACGCGAGGTTCGGCAATTGCGCGTAATGGACGAAGTGCGAGAAGTCGATCGTCGAATCGGGGTCGATCGCCGCACGCTGCGGCTCGGTCGCCGTGCTCGAGCACAGGCCCGTCTTCTGCGAATCGAGCGTGAAGCGGAACTGCAGCTGGTTGCCGCTACCGACCCGGAACGCCGGAATGTCGACGTCGCTCGTCACGCGCCCTTCGGGCACCGACAGCAACGGCAACTGCATGCGGCCGTGCGCGTCCTCGGCATTGGCCGGCCCGAGCCGGTACGACTTCACGAGCTGGTCGTTGATCTCGACGGCAAGCGTCGAGTTGTCCTGCACCGTCGGCGCCGTGTAGCGGTAGCGCAGCGTGATCGGCACGCCCGCGCCGTTCCACGAATGCAGGTCGGACGGCACGCGCAGGTTCAGGCGAATGGCGTCGGGCGACGTGCCGCGCACTTCCAGATCGCGCGTATCGGATACGAGCTCGCGGAACGTGATCGGCCGGTTCACCGGCAGCCACCGCGGTGCATCGTACGGCTTGCGCGGCGCGCCGAGATCGACGTGCGCGACCGTCGCCGACGGCCCCGACAGCGCCATGCGGCCCAGCACGAGCGTCGCGACCGCATCGTCGACCTCGGCCGCCGTGCGGCCCGTGACGACGAGCAGCTTGCGCCCCGGCGCGGCCGGGTTGTCGGCCACCGCGAGCAGCGGCCCATTGATCGACGGCAGCGCGAGGCCGGCTGGCAGCATCGCGGCCGTGCCGATCACCACCGCCTGGTCGTCGGCCGGCAGCCCGGACGATACCGGGAAGCGCGCGTGCCGGTAGTCGGCCAGCGCGCCGAACCACGACGCGAGCACGCCCGCGCTGCGCAGCGTCGCCGAATCGGGCGACGCCGGCAGCACGAACGGCAGCCGCACGCGGCCGTTGTCGCGCCGGTCGAAGAACGGCGCGGGCAGCAGCGCGAGATCGTTCGGCAGGCGGACCGGCGATTCGTCGAGGATCAACTCGCTCTTCGGGCTCACGTCGGCCCACAGTGCCGAATTGGCCGGATCCTCGCAATGGTCGAGCGTGTAGTGCGCGATCAGGCGCAGGCCGATCTGGTTGAAATCCGAGAAGTAGCGGGGATCGATCGGGATTTCCTGCGTGACCGTGCGGCCCGCCTGCGCGGCGTCGAACGGGACGGTCGCGATGACCTCGCCGTTCACCGACACCTTCAGGTGCGACATCGGGAACACCAGCGACGGGGAATACGCGTAGGTCAGGCGCAGCCGCGCGCCGGTGACCACGCGATCGAGCCGCACGCCCGCGTTGATCGTGCGTGCGTCGTCGGCGCCGCGCAGGCGCAGCGGATCGAACGCGCCGAGTGACGCGAACGGCAGGCGCACCGTCGTCGCCGGCAGGCCGGCTGCGGTCGCGCTGGCCGCCGCAGGCGCGGCCGCGAGCACCGGCGCCGGCGCCGGCGCAGCGCCGGACGCCGCAGCGACCGGCACGGCCGGCATCGGCGCGGCCGACAGCGCGGCGGCATGAAAAGCGCCGACCATCGCGGCCGAAATGACGAGCAGCGACACGGCCGGCTTCATGCGGCACTCCGTTTCGTCTGGATCATCCGGTCGTCCGTCGCATCGAAATCGATGCACGCAAAGCAGCTATGCCCGTGAGTGAACATCCCCACTGCTTCCCCTCATATATCTAACTGGCCTGATTCATTTATCGAAACGATGCGGCGATTTCTTTAATCGCGCGTCATCGTGCTACGCGCGCCTGGCACCGGCACACGCCCATTCGTCACACTATCTCAAAAACAGGACAAAACTTACCCCGATTCGCGACGTTGAAGCGAAAAAAACCTCAATCCGGTCGGAAATGCTGCGCAAGAGGGGTGAATGGCAAGAATTGCACCGTTGTCGCCCGGCGGGCCGAACGGCATACTGCCGGCGCGGATCGGCCGGCCGCCGGCGGTCCGTTGCAGACCGCCCGGCCTGAACTCGCGGCCGCGAGGCGGCGCGTATGCTACCGCAATCCCGCGCCGCCGGACGTGCTTTCTTTCACGGAAAACTGATTTGAATCAAATCGTCGACACTGCCACTCCGTCCCCCGATACGCTGCTGCGCATCATCGCCGCGCAGACCGAGATCGCGAAGCTCGGCCTCGATCTCGGCAGCGTGATGGCCTATGTGGCCGAGCAGGTGCCGCAGCTCACCGGCGCGAGCGCCGCCGCGGTCGAATTCGCCGAGGGCGACGACATGGTGTACCGCGCCGCGTCGGGCACGGCCGCCGGGATGCTCGGCCTGCGGCTGCGGCGCTCGGGCAGCCTGTCGGGCCTGTGCGTGCAGCAAGGCGCGCTGCTGCACTGCATCGATTCGGAATCCGACCCGCGCGTCGATCGTGACGCCTGCCGGCGGGTCGGCCTGCGCTCGATGCTCGTGATGCCGCTCACCCATGCCGACACGACGGTCGGCGTGCTGAAGGTGATGTCGCCGGAAGTCGACGGCTTTTCGCAAGCCGACGCCGGCACGCTGCGGCTGACGGCCGACCTGATCGCCGCCGCGATGTTCCACGCGGCGCGCAACGAGGCGAACGAACTGTACCTGCGCGCCACGCACGACGCGCTCACGGGCCTGCCGAACCGCGCGCTGTTCTACGACCGCCTGCGGCAGTCGATGCACACGGCGCTGCGCGCGAAGGGCCGGCTCGGCATCCTCAACATCGACATGGACGGGCTGAAGCCGATCAACGACGGATTCGGCCACCGCGCGGGCGACGCGGCGCTGCGCGAGATCGCCACGCGGATGCAGGGGGCGGTGCGGCGCTCGGACACGGTCGCGCGCATCGGCGGCGACGAGTTCGCGGTGATCCTGCCGAACATCGGCAGCCGCGACGATGCGCATGCGCAAAGCACGCGGCTCGCGCGCCAGGTCGGCGAACCGTTCGAATTCGAAGGGCGCCCGATGCGGCTCGGCGTCAGCGTCGGGATCGCGCTGCTGCCGGACGACGGCACCGACATGAACGCGCTGATCGAGCATGCGGACCAGGCGATGTATGAAGTGAAGCGCACGCGGTCGCAGCGGACGGCGCACGCGTAACGCGTACGCGACGGCGGCTTTCTTGACGAGCCGGTGGCCGGAACGACACCCCAACCGCCCACGGCTGGCTCGAACGGGCGCTAGCCGATCTGCGGAACGGCGATCGCGAGCCCGACCACGACCCACTGCGCGATCGCGACGAGCACACCGGCCCGGCACAGTCCGACCGCACCGCGCACGCGTGCGTCGAGCGCGCGTCCGGCCTTCGATGCGTCGATCCAGCCGAGATCCGTGAGCGCGCGGTCGAGCGCCGCGAGCCCGTCGTCGGCCGATCCCTCGCCTGCCACCGCACGCGCGAGCGCGGCGAACAGCCGGCGGTCGATCTCGATCCGCACCGCGTACCACAGCGCCGCGATCCCCGACCCGGTACTGACGACGGCCAGCAGCACGCGGGCGATCGTCGCCGGCGCCCAGCCCGACGCGATCCACCAGCCGGCACCGGCCGCGGCCAGCGCGGCCGCGATCGCCCACGCGCCCGCATCGAGCGCGCCGCGCGCGGCGGCAATCCTGAACGGCGCGGACGGGTCGCGCATCACGCGCCTCCCGCGCCGCGACGGCGATCGATCCATTGCTGCAGCACGGCCACGCCGTCGTCCGACCACACCGCATGCGGCCGCACCGCACGCACGGCGGCCAGCGCGTCACGCGCATCGCCGAGCCCGCGTCGCGCCGCGAGCCACGCGGCCGCGCACAGCACGCTGCGCCCGTACCCGAGCGCGCAGCAGACCAGTACGTCGCGCCCTTCCCCGTGCAGGCGTTCGAGCGCCGCGACGGCCTGCGCGAGTTGCGCCGCCGTCGGCGCGACGAGGTCGAGCTGCGGCACGGTCGCATACGCGAGCGACGACGCATCGATCGACGCCCAGCGCGGCATTTCGGCGGTCAGGTCGACCAGTGCGGTGAAACCGTGGCGACGCACGTCGCGCGTGGTCGGCGTGCGGCCGATCGAAACGCGTTCGTCGATCCGCACCGGCGCCGGCTGCCGGAACGTCCACAGCCGCGAGTTGACGAACGCGCCGGCGATCGTCGGCGCGAGCAGCCAGCGGATGACGACCGGGAACCGCCCGTGCGCGCCCTTCTGGAATGCGCCGGGCGCGCCGCGCCGGTAGATCCACGCGACACAGGCGAGCGCCAGCGCGACCCACCCTGCCGCCAGTGCCCAACCGGGTGCGCGCGATACGCACCCGAGCGCCACGAGCGCGACCGCTGCCGCGCCGAGCGCATAGCGGCGCGCGAGCGCACGGCCGGCCGCGCCCGGCGACGCATCGGCGCCCGGCAGCCGGCCCGCGGCATCGCGCAGCGGAAACAGGAACAGCGCGAGACAGCCGACGGCCGCGCCGGTCGGTACGTCGATCGCGTGATGCTGGTAGGTGGTCAGCACCGACACGCCGATCGCCGCGAACCACAGGTGCAGCACGACGCGCGCGAGCGTGCCGCGCAGGTGCTTCGCATAGACGGCCCACAGCACGACCAGCAGCCCGATGTGCAGCGACGGCGCCTGGTTGAACGGCTTGTCGAAGCCCATCAGCAGCGTGAACAGCGCACCGGCCACGCCGCCTGCGTCGGGCCGCTCGAACCCGAAGCGCAGCGGCCACGCGATGAAGCACGCGACCGAAATCAGTTGCACGGTCAACAGCCGCTTCACGTGATCGAGCAGGTCGGCGCGGCGCGTCCAGAAGAAGAACGACAGCGCATACAGCAGGTCGATCGACCAGTACGGCACGATCGTCCACGGCACGAACGGGATCGCATGCTCCCAGCCGAACGCGAAGGTTGGCACCGCCGCGCGGCGCGCGGCGAGCCAGTTCGCGAAGCCGTAGGTCGAGAAGAACACGGCGCCCATCACCGCGAGCCAGCCGAAGCGCAGCGCGAACGACGCATCGCGTGCGCCGGCCGCCGAGGCCGGTTCGGCGAGGCCGCTCGCGCCGCCGCCGAGCGCGCTCATGACGCGTCGACCCGCTGCGCGAGGCTGACCGTGAAGATGCCCATTTCGTCGATCCGCTGGTCGAGCTTGCGGAAGCCCGCGCGCGCGACGAGCTCGTCCATCTCGGCCTGCGAGCGGCGGCGCATCACCCAGGTCGCTTCGCCGCGGTGGTTGTTCAGCGCACGCGCGATGAACTCGAGCTGCGGATGCCACGGCTGCCCCGTATAGACGAGATAGCCGCCCGGCGGCACGGCCTGCGCGAGCCCGCGCAGCGAGCGCTCGATCAGCGCGTTCTCGCCGAACAGCTCGTAGAGGCCCGACACGATCGCGAGCGTCGGACGCGGCTCGAGCGTCGCAAGCGACGCCTCGTCGAACGCGTCGCCACGCTCGAAGCGTGCGATCGGCTCGAGGCCGCGCTGCGCGATCAGCACGCGCCCGGCCTCGACGTTCGGCGGACTGTAGTCGCGCAGCGTGATGTCGTCGGGCGCCGCACCGTCGCGCTCGGCGGCAGACGCGATCGCGTCGAGCACGTAGCGCCCGTGCCCGGCCGCGATATCGACGATCCGCACCGGCGCGCCGTGGCCGCGCAGGCGGCCGATTGCCGCGCCGATCAGTTCCTGCAGATGCACCTTGCGCTGGCGGATGCCGACCCAGCCCGGCGAATCGAGATAGGTGCGATCGATCAGCGCGCCGACGCCGAGGCGCCCCTGCGCGCGGTTGCGATACACGTAGTCGAGTGTCGAGCCCGAATCGAAGCCGAGCCGCAGCCCGAGCGCGATGCCGTCCGACAGCGCACCGCCGGCCTTCAGGCCGGCGCGCGTGAGCGCCCAGTACGCGCGCGAAAACACATTCGCGGGCGGCCGGCCGAGCGCCGCGTATTCGTCGTGGAACGCGCCGCGCCGGTCGGCGTCGGCAAGCGATACGCGCGGGCTCGGCGCATCGAATTCGCGCAGCACGAAGGCGCGCAGCGGTGCGAGCGCCTGCGCGCGGTCGCGTTCGCCGAGCGTGTCGTGATAGAAGCCCGGCAGCACGATGCGCTCCTTGCGCGCGGCGCCGAGGCGTTCGAAGAAGCGGTCCTGCGGGCCGCGATGCACGACCCAGTCGGCGCCCGAGATCAGCAGCTGCGTCGGCACGGTGATCGCGGCTGCGTCGGCGACGATCCGCTGCGCGGTGTCGTGCAGGTCGAGCAGCATGTTGACCGCGATCGGCCGCGTAATCAGCGGATCGGACGCATAGCTCGCGATCCGCTCGGGATCGTGCGTGAGGAATTTCGGCTTCACGTAGCTGTTCACGTAGAACAGCCCGCGCAGCTTGTGCATCAGCCGCAGGCCCGGCCGCGCGAACGGCACGTAGAGCTTGATGTGGAACGCCGGCGACGCGACGACGAGCGCGCGGATCGGCGGCGCATAATCGTGCGCCCAGGTGGCTGCGAGCACCGCGCCGACGCTCTGGCCGACCACCGCCATGTCCTCGATCGCGATGCCGTGCGTGTCGCGAATATGTTCGACGAAGGTCTGCAGGTCGCGCACCGACGCGGCCGCGCCCGGGCTGTAGCCGCGAGCGCCGGGCGAGCGGCCGTGGCCGCGCGCATCCCACGCGAAAAATGCGAAATCGGGCAGGTCGAGCTCGTCGACCAGGTGCGCGACGCGCGCCGAGTGTTCGTGGCCGCGGTGCAGCAACACGATGGCGCCGCGGCAGCGCGGGCCGGTGGCGGGCCAGTGACGATAGAACAGCGTTTCGCCGTCGTGCGTGATGAAGTCGGCCTCGCGGGCCGTGCGTGCGCTCATGCGTTTTTCTCTCGTTTCGTTATTCGAATCTTGGTGCGCCGCCCTCCGGCGCCCGGTACCGCAACTGCCCTGACGACTTTTTCAACCGCCCTTTTCCGCGATGCCGGCCTGCACGCGCCGCACGACGGTCACGATCGACAGCACGATCAGCAGCCGCCACAACCATGCGGCAACGCCGCCGACCGGGAAGCCGAGCCCGATCCACAACGCGAACGCGCCGAGCGCGAGCGCACGGTCGCTCTTGCCGAACGGGCCGTCGTAGCGGCGGCTCACGCCGACCAGCGGGCCGATCAGCCCCGCGCATTCGACGATCACCGCCGTCAGCGCGAACAGCCAGACGTCTGCCGGAGCGAACGCCGGAATCGCGAGAAACGGCAGCACCAGCGCGACATCGGACACGACGTCGCCGAGTTCGTTCAGGTAGGCGCCGAGCGTGCTCTTCTGCCCGTGCTCGCGCGCGAGCATCCCGTCGATCGCGTTGAGCGCCATCCGCGCGAACAGCCACAGCGGGATCAGCAGGAACAGCGCGCGGGCAAACACGCCGAGGCCGGCGAGCGCGCCGACGACGATCGAGCCGCCGGCCGCGAACAGCGTGACCTGGTTGGCCGTCACGCCGCGCTCGGCGAGCGAGTTCGCGAACGGGCGCAGACGGTTCTGGAATTTGGGTTTGAGTGCGTAGAGGCTCATCGTTTTAATTTGCGCGGCACAGTCGGATACATTTTCCGCCGCCATGCCCCGGGCGGCGAAACGTCCTTGGACGGCCTTCCATGGACGGCCCTAATCGTCGCCGAGCGGCCCCGATGCGTCAAGCACGCGCCCGGCCCGCACGCGCGGCGCCAATCTGGCGTTTTTGACGGAAACTCGCGATAATCCGCTGGCCCGAGCGCAGCGAGATCCATTCGAACTGCAAACGGGCACTCGTGCAACAGCCGATTATCACGCCGCCGACCGGCGCATTCGCCGCGACGCAACAGCGGATGACGGCGAATCGTCCGATAATCGCGGACCTGCGACAGGCAGCCACGAATTTGAAAAAATTTAAACAAGGGCCGTCCGGCGCGCATCCTGCCGCGCCGGCATTCCGGGGTCCCGCCCGCCGCTCACGAGCAGCGGGCCATGCAGGCAGGCAGGAGGCGCAGCGCCGATGAACATCCTCAACGTCTGGCAGCGCGATTTCCTGCTGTCCATCGTGCGGCTCGTCGCCGGCGCGTATCCGGTCTGGCATCAGGCGCCGCCGTCCCCGACGCAGAAGATCTACTTCTCGAACCACACGAGCCACATCGATACGCTCGCGATCCTCGCCGCGCTGCCGCGCAACGTGCGCGCGGTCGTGCGGCCGGTCGCCGCGCGCGACTACTGGGACAGCAGCGACATGAAGCGCCACATCGCGCAGAAGCTGCTGAACGTCGTGCTGATCGATCGCCACCGCGAATCCGGCGGCGATCCGCTGGACCCCGTGCGCGATGCGCTCAAGCAGGGCCATTCGATCATCATCTTCCCGGAAGGCACGCGCGGCGCCGAGATCCTGCCGCAGCCGTTCAAGAGCGGGCTGTTCCACCTCGCGACCGAGTTTCCGGACGTCGCGCTCGCGCCCGTCTACCTCGAGAACCTGCAGCGGATCATGCCGAAGGGCGCGATCTGGCCGGTGCCGCTGATCTGCAAGGTGCACTTCGGCGCGAACGAACAGCGCGGACCCGACGAGGACAAGCCGACGTTCCTCGCCCGCATGCGCGACGCGGTCGTCGCGCTCGCGCCGCCGCAGCGGCCGGCCGGCTGAACGCGGCGCCCTCTTCTTCCCTTTCCGGATATCAACCATGCGAACCATTTTCTGGGAACTGGTCGCGGGCGTCACGGGCGTGCTCGTCGTCGCGACCGTGATCGGCGCGATCATCGGCGCACGCAGCGGCGGCACGAGCGCGACCATCGTCAACCTGAACCAGCGCATCCGCGCATGGTGGGCGATGATCGCGATCATGGCCATCGCGATCGGCCTCGGCAACAACATCACGTATCTCGTTTTCGCCGTGCTGTCCTACCTGACGCTGCGCGAATTCATCACGCTCACCCCCACCACGCCGAGCGACCATACGACGCTCTTCATCGCGTTCTTCGTCGCGATTCCCGTGCAATACCTGCTGCTCGGAATCAACTGGTACGGGATGTATTCGATCTTCGTGCCCGTACACCTGTTCTTCGCGATGTCGCTCGTGTCGGCGCTCACGCAGGACACGCGCGAATTCCTGAGCCGCAACGCGAAGATCAACTGGGCGCTGATGGTGTGCGTGTACGGGTTGAGCCATGCGCCGGCCGTGCTGATCCTCGACATTCCGCACTACGCGGGGCAGAACGCGCTGCTGCTGTTCTTCTTCCTGTTCGTCGTGCAGATCAGCGACGTGCTGCAGTACGTGGTCGGCAAGCTGTTCGGCAAGCGCAAGATCGCGCCGCAGCTGTCGCCGTCGAAGACGATCGAGGGTTTCGTCGGCGGCGGTCTGCTCGCCACGCTGTGCGGCGCATCGCTGTATCGCGTGACGCCGTTCAGCTTCGGATCGGCGTTCGGCATCTCGCTCGCGATCGTGATCGCGGGCTTCGTCGGCGGGCTCGTGCTGTCGGCCGTCAAGCGCTCGCTCGGCACCAAGGACTGGGGCTCGATGATCGCGGGCCACGGCGGGATGCTCGATCGCGTCGACTCGATCTGCTTCGCCGCGCCGGTGTTCTTCCACCTCGTGCGGTATCTGTACGTGTGATGCGCGGGCGGCGCAACGCCGCCCGTTCCTGCGCGCGAAGAATCAGTACCCTTCGCGCAATGCCTTCGGCACGACGTAGCGGCCGCGCGCCGCGTCGAACTTCACCGTATGGCGCGCGCGGATCGTCTTGTCGCCGCGCGTGCCCGTTTCCGTGACCATCAATGGATAGACGTCGCCGGCGCCGGTCGTGTCGGGCGCGATCTCGAAGCGACGTTCCTCGCAGCGCGCCCGCGCGTTCGCACATTCGGTCGACTCAGCGTTGTCGAGCGCCTCGTCGATGCGCGCCGCCGCCAGCACCAGCGCATTGCCGACCGGCAGCCAGATCGCGCGGAAGCTTTGAGAATAGCCCTGCCGCGTGTCGCTTTCGCCGATGACGAAACCGAAAAGGTGCGGCCCGAGCCGCTCGATGCGCACGGTGCCCGGCTCGCCGCGCCCGCCCGACGCGATCTCCGTTTTCTTCATGACCGGCTCGAGCATCTTGCCGTCCGCCGCCGGTTTCAGCACGTACAGGTCGATCGTGCCGGTCGTCGCGTCCGAATCCATGCCCGGCATCCCGTTCTGCACCGCCGCCGCGGTCTCGCCGCACATCGCGAGCAGCGTGCGCGGGCCGTCCGCGGTCGCGACGCGCAGCGAACCGCAAGGCGCGTAGACAAAGTCGTCCTCATCCGCCTGCCAGCCCTTGCGGTCCGCGCGCCAGTTGCCGTAAGTGTCGTGGATGAAGGTCTTCAACAGAGGGTCGGGCTGGGCCGGCTCGGCCGCATAAACGGGCGACATCGCGGAAAGCGCAGTAAGCACCGCGAGTGCGCCAAGCGCGGCGAGCGAAGCCGCGAGCGGCTTCAGACGTGTGTTCCGGTGCGGGACTGTCATGGCGAGGATCGTTCTGGTCGAAAAGAGGTGTAGCGAATGGTGGCAGGCCCACCCGATCACGGTTGCCGTGGCGCGATGCCGGTGCCGTCCGGCTTCAGCCGCGCGGTCGATACCCATCCTTCGGCGATGCCGCGCGTGCGCGGATTCAGGTAGACGACCGACGTGAAACGGCCATAGTCGGCACGCGCATCGACGTGATCGTGCTCGACGATGAACAGCCCGTCGATCCGGCACGCGTCGTCCGGCGCGGAATAGAACGGCAGTCGCCCCTTGCCGGTGACGACGCGCCCGGCATCGCTGCCCGTCACGTAATCGCCCTGCGCCTGCGCGCGGCGGTTCAGCGCATCGCAATCGACGACGTTACGCACGGGTGCGGCCGGCGCAACGCACGTCGACACGAATCGCGACAACGCTTGCTGATCGATCTTCAGCACGTCCGGACGGTCGGGATCGCGCGTGACGTCGAGCGCACGCATCGCCTGCGTATCGAGTGTTACCCAGCCAATCGTCGCGTCGCGATTCGGCGTGCCCGAGTGATCCGGCATCGTGAACAGCCTGACGCGGTAGACGTCGCCGTCACGCTCGTCCACGTCGGCATGGATGTCGCGCCGGTTCATCCCGGTCTGCCGCAGTGCCGGTACGATCAATCGCGCCAGCTGATCATTGCACGACGCCGGCGATGCGGCGGCGGCCGTCTGCACGGTCATCGCGCCCTGGCACGCCAGCACGGCGCTCATGGCGACAGCCGCGAACCGGCGGCCGCGTACGGCCTCGCCATTCGTGCCGGCCGGCGTTACGATCTCGTTCTTCACCCCAGGCTCCGTTCGATGCGCGCGGGAATCGGCCCGCGAGCCCGTAGCGTACACGCATGGCACCGCAAGCGCGCATCGCACTGCCCGACATGGACCCACGCATGAACCTCACGTTGCAGGATGTCGCATGGCACCGCTCGGTCGGGCGGCTCATCGAGTCGCTCGACCAGCCGGGCTTCTGGCTGGCGCTGATCCGGCTGATCGAGGAATATGTCGCGGTCGACAGCTGGGTCGCGCTGACGTTCGGCGACGGCCGCCCGCAGGTGTTCGCCGAATGCCCGTACGAAGGCGGCGGCCCCGACCCGCTGTTCCGCGACTACGTGCAGGGGCTGTACCAGCTCGACCCGTTCTACATCGCGAACCGCGACGCGCCGAAGAGCGGCCTGTTCCGGCTGTCCGACGTCGCGCCCGAATGCTTCCGCGATACCGAGTACTACACGCTCTATTTCACGCACAACGTCGTCGAGGACGAGGTGCAGTTCAATGTCGTGCTCGACGATGCGCGCACGCT
The DNA here is from genome assembly GCF_004343765.1 of Burkholderia sp. SRS-25. NCBI lineage: Bacteria > Pseudomonadati > Pseudomonadota > Betaproteobacteria > Burkholderiales > Burkholderiaceae > Burkholderia > Burkholderia sp. SRS-25. Next base: position 246,777 of record NZ_PTXM01000007.1, on the reverse strand, counting down.
GTGCCTGTCGCTCGGCAGCAAGCGGCGCTTCAGCCCCGAGCAGGTGGCGCTGCTCGACCTGATCCGGCCGTGGGTGGCCGGGCTGATGCGGCAGCGGCTCGCGTTCGAGCCGGCCTCCATCGAAGCCGCGGCACCGCCGCGGGCCGGCACCCGTGCGCAGGACGGCTTCGAGCGCGCAATGGCGCGGCTCGGCACGCCGCTCACCGCGCGCGAACTCGACGTGATCCGGCTGATCCTGAGCGGACGCTCGAACAAGGAAGTCGCGAACAAGCTGGCGATATCGGCCGAAACGGTCAAGGTCCATCGCCGCAACATCTACGGGAAGCTCGCCATCAACTCGCAATCGGAGCTGTTCTCGCTGTTCCTGAACGCGCAAGCCGGCACCTGACGCCGGTCGCGCGTGTCGCTGCTCGCCGGCACCGGCGCGGCGCCACAGATCAATACCCCTGAAGGGTTAACGCACCGGCGGGATGGGAAATCCGCCGCTTCGGCGCATACTGGGGCCTCCTTACCACCCTTCCGGCGCCACCGGCGACGGGCCCCTGCTACCGACATCGCCATGAAACTGAAGCTCGACATCGTCCAGCTCGCCGGTCGCGACGGCGACACGCACTACAACCTGCAACGCACGCTCGAAGCGATCGCAACCTGCGCACCGGGCACCGACATCGTGATGTTTCCGGAAGCGCAGCTCACCGGCTTCCTCGATCCGTCGAATCTTGCGGAATGCGCCGAGCCGCTCGACGGCCCGAGCGTCGGCGCGGTCATTGCAGCCGCGCGCGCACGCGATGTGGCAGTCGTGGTCGGGCTGATCGAGAACGACGGCGGCCGCTTCTACAACACGACCGTATTCGTCACGCCGGACGGCATCGCGCTGCGCTATCGCAAGACGCATCTGTGGGTGAGCGAGCGCGGCGTCGTGCTGCCCGGCGACCGTTTCGCGACGATCGAATGGCGCGGCGTGCGGATCGGCCTGCTGATCTGCTACGACAACGAATTTCCCGAAACCGGCCGCGCGCTCGCCGCGCTCGACGCCGAGCTGATCCTCATCACCGACGGCAACATGGAGCCGTACCGCCCCGTCCACCGCACGTCGGCCACGGCGCGGGCGATGGAGAACCAGGTGTTCGCGGTGGTCGCCAACCGCGTCGGCGGCAGCACGCACGACGTCGTGTTCGCGGGCGGCAGCCTCGCGGCCGATCCGTTCGGAAACCTGATCTTCGAGGCCGGCAATACCGAATCGCGTCATGCGGTCGAGCTCGATTTCGACCAGCTCGCCGCGTCGCGCGCGGTCTACGACTATCGCCGGGATCAGCGCCTGCACATCGCCGGCGAACGCATCGAGCACGCCAACGGCCTGCGCGAACTGCTGATTCCGTAAGCGCTTGCCCGCCTGCGGCGGCGACATCCGTCACGCCGGGTCGGGCACCTCGATCGCCAGCAGCGCCGAACTGACGGACTTGCCGTGCGCGTCGAGCGCGAGCGAGCGCGTGACACCGCCGCCGAGCGCATCGCGCAGCACGAAATTGAATGCGCCGAGCGCCGGCAATTCATAGCGCACGACGTCGCCGTGCACGATGCCCGCGAGCCACGCCTTCACCGCGTCGGCATCGAGATGCGTGCGCAGGTGATCGTAATGACGCGGATCGTGACAGACGACCGACACGTTCAGCGTATTGCCCTTGTCGCCGGTGCGCGCATGCGCGAGTTCACGCAGTTGCATCAGGCCTCCACGAATGAAAACGACGGCGTCACGGCCGCGCGCGGCAGCAGCACCGACTGCACCGCGATGACCTCGCGCGTCGACTTGAACGCGCCGCCGCCGCCGGCCGGCCCGTTCGTATAGAGCGTCTCGACTTCGTTGCCGATGCGCGCCGCTTCGGCGGCGCTCGCCGCACGGCCGGCCACCCGCACGCGAACCTCGGCCGGCTCCCCGCGCACCGCCGGCGTCGCATCGCCATACAGCGAATCGACACCGATCAGGTCGAAGCGCAACTCGGTCGCGGCGACGCCGGTCATTGCCAGCCGCTCGCGAACGATCTCGCGCGCGAGACGCGCACGTTCGAGCGCACCCGGGCCGCCGTACGAAATCTGGCCTTCGCCGATCCAGCCGTCGACGTAAGCCACCGATACCTTCAGCGTGTCGGGCCGCGCGGCGCCGCGCCCGCCCGTCACGCGCACGCGATCGATCGCCTCCTCGGCCACGGCGACCTGCGTGAAATCCGCGACGACGTCGGGCTGCAGATACCGCGCCGGGTCGTGAATCTCGTAGAGCAGCTGTTCCTTGCAGGTCGCCGCGCTCACGCGGCCGCCCGCGTGCGGCACCTTGGTGATCACGACCGAGCCGTCGGCCGCGACTTCGCCGATCGGAAACCCGAGCCGCGCGAGGTTCGGCACGTCCTTGTAGCCGGGATCGGCGAAATAGCCGCCCGTCACCTGCCCCGCGCATTCGAGCAGGTGGCCGACGACCGTCGCCGCGCCAAGCGTGTCCCAGTCGTCCATCCGCCAGCCGAATGCGTGGATCAGCGGCGCGGCGAACAACGACGGATCGGCGACGCGCCCGGTCAGCACGACGTCCGCGCCGGCCGCGAGCGCATCGACGATCGGCGCGGCGCCGAGATACGCGTTCGCGGACACGATGCGGTCGCGATACGCGGCGACGTCGTCGCCCGATTCCTCGAAGCGGAATGCGCCGCGCAGCACCACGTCGAGCACGTCGTCGCCTTCGACCGCCGCGACCTTCAGCTTCGCGAAGCCGAGCGATTGCGCGATCCGTGCGGTGCGCCGCGCAGCCGCACGCGGATTCGCCGCGCCCATGTTCGACACGATGCGCACGCCCTTGGGTGCCGCGACCGGCAGCACCGCGTGCATCCGCGCATCGAGCAGCGGGTCGTAGCCGAGCGCGGGATCCTTGCGCCGCGCCTGCTGCGCGATCGCGATCGTGCGCTCGGCCAGGCATTCGAAGACGAGATAGTCGAGCTGCCCGTGTTCGGCCAGTTCGACCGCGGGTTCGATCCGGTCGCCCGAGTAGCCGGCGCCCGCGCCGATGCGTACGCGCCGTTCAGGTTGCTTTGCTGTCATGTCCGTACCGTCGTCCGGCGGATGTCACCGCCGGGAAAGATCAAAAGACGCCCAGCACGACGCATGCGATCGTCATCACGATCGAGGCGCCGAACAGCAGCGGGAACGTGAATTTCTGGTGCTCGGCCAGCTCGATGCCGCACAGGCCGACGACGAGGAACGTCGCGGGCGTCAGCGGGCTGACCGGGAATCCGGTCGTCATCTGCCCGAGCAGGGCCGCCTGCCCGACCTGCACGGCCGGCACGCCGAGCTGGCCGGCCACCTCCGCGATCACGGGCAGCACGCCGAAGTAGAACGAATCGGGATCGAACAGCATGCTGAGCGGCATCGACGCGAGGCCGAGCGCCACCGGAATGTGGCCGGCCATCGACGGCGGCACGAAGCCGACCGCCGCCTGCGCCATCGCCTTCAGCATCCCGCTGCCCTGCATGATCCCGGTGAACACGCCGGCCGCGAGCAGGATGCCGGCCATCATCAGCGCGGCACGTGCATGTGCGTCGATGCGCTTGCGCTGCATGTCGACGTCCGGGTAGTTCACCATCAGCGCGACGCACAGCCCGACCATGAACATGATCGCGGGCGGGATCTTCTCGCCCATCACGACCATCGTGCCGAGCACGACGAGCGTCAGCACGAGGTTGAACCAGAACAGGTGCGGCCGGCGCAGCGCCTGCTCGTCGGGCGTCAGCTCGCGCTTCGGCAGCGGGATCGACGCATCGTCGCGCGACAGGCCGAGCCGCTTCTCCTCGCGCCGCCCGAGCCAGTACGCGACGCCGAACACGAACACGAGCCCGATCGCCTGCACCGGGATCAGCGGATTGAACAGCGCGGACACCGGCAGGTGCAGCGACGCCGACGCGCGGATCATCGGCCCCGTCCACGGCAGGAAGTTGATCCCCGCGGCCATCGACACCGCGGCGGCCAGCACGCGCCGGTCCATCTTCAGCCGGTCGTACAGCGGCAGCACGGCCGGAATCGTCACGAGGAAGCAGACGGCGCCCGAACCGTCGAGGTGGATCAGCAGCGCGAGCAGCGTCGTGCCCATCACGATGCGCGTCGGCCGCGTGCCGACCGCGCGCAGGATGCGGTCGATGATCGGATCGAGCGTGCCGGCGTCGGTGATCGTCCCGAAATAGAGGATCGCGAACACGAACATCCCGACGACGGGCGCGAGCCCCTTCAGCCCGTCGATGACGAACTTGCTGGTGTGCAGCCCGAAACCGCCGATCAGCGACGCGGCGATCGGCACGATGATCAGCGCGACGAGCGGCGACATCCGCTTCGACAGAATCGCGGCCAGCAGCACGACGATCGTGCCAAGCCCGAGTAACGGCAGCATCCGTGTCTCCTACCTTGTCTTTTGTTGGAGACGAGCGTAAGGTCGGCGCAGCGATAGCACAATTGAAATGATTTGATCGCAGCAATCACGAACCGTTATGGATCTGAATCTCCGCGACATTCGCGCGTTCGTCACCGTCGCGCAGGCCGGCAACTTCACGCGCGCGGCCGCCCGCCTGCACCTGTCGCAGCCGGCGCTGACCGTGCAGATTCGCCGGCTCGAGGAGATCGTCGGCGCGCGCCTCTTTGACCGCAACAGCCGCAGCGTCGCGCTCACGCAGACCGGGCGCGAGCTGCTGCCGCTGCTCCAGCGCTCGCTCGACGACATGGAGCGCGTGCTGCGCGATGCGCGTGCGCTCGGCGAAGGCACGAGCGGCACGGTGCGGCTCGCGTGCCTGCCGACCTTCGCGTCCAGCGTGCTGCCCGAGCTGATCCAGTCGTTTCGGCGCGAGGTGCCGCGCGCGGGCTTCGAGATCCGCGACGGCGTCGCGAGCCTCGTCACCGCGCTCGTGCGCAACGAGGAAGCCGATCTCGGCTTGACCGGGGGCGACACCTTCGATGCGTCGCTGGAAGTGCTGTATGCGGGCGCCGACCGGCTCGTGGCCGTGTGCCCGAAGGATCATCCGCTCGCGCGCAAGCGCCGCTTGACCACTGCGGACGTCGCAGCCGTGCCGCTCGTGCTCACCGCACAGGGCACGAGCGTGCGCAGCGTCGTCGATGCCGCGCTGGACGCGGCCGGCTGCACGCCCGACATCGCGTGCGAGCCGACCTACATGATGACGGCCGTCGCGATGGTGCGCGGCGGGCTCGGCGTGACGATCCTGCCGGCGACCGCGCGCGAGGTGCGCGCCGAGCCCGACCTGGTCGCGAAGCCGATCGACGACCCGGCGTTCGTGCGGCCGATCGCACTCGTCACGAAGCGCGGCCGCACGCTGCCGCGCGTCGCGCAGGCGTTCGCCGAAGCGATGCTGACGGAATTGAACAAGCGCGCGTGAGCCGCGCGCCCGAATCGGCGGAACCGGTCGCCCGCCCGACGCTTACTTCGCGTCCGGATCGACGTGCAGCGATTCGCCGATCGCATAGAAATTGCCGCCCGCGATGTAGTGCAGGCTGCGCAGCGCCGGATCGGCCGATTCGAAATACCAGTGGCCGTCGCGAAACACACGCGTGTCGGACCACGCCGCGACCACCTCGCCGATGAACAGGTCGTACGCCTGCTGGTTGTGCGGCTCCGGAATCAGCCTGCACGCCAGCCAGCCCGAACAGCCGGCGACGAACGGCAGGTCGTGGCCTTCGACGTCGAACAGCGTGACACCCGCTTCGCGCAGCTTGTCGGGGCGCTCCGCGAGACTGTGGCTGCCAACCGCATGCGTGAGCCGAAGCTGCGCGGCCGTCGGCACCTGGATCACGAACGTGCCGCTGCGCTCGACGAGCTCGCGCGTCTTCGCGGTCTTGTCGAGCACGACCGTCAGCTTCGGCGGCAGGAAGTCCAGCGCGCACGCCCAGGCGGCGGCCATCACGTTGTCGACGCCGTCATGGCGGGCCGACACGAGCACGGTCGGGCCGTGGTTGAGGAGACGGTAGGCCTTCTTCAGCTCCACCGGAGCGATGTGACTGTCCATACGGGTTCCTTGGAGAACGGCTCGCACGGACGGATGCCGTGCGGCGCGGCGCCGTCCGGTGCGCAGCCGCGCAACCGGGCCGGCGGCTGCATTCTCGCACCCAATTTCGATCGGCGCCGACGGCGCCGACGGTCACTTCGCGAACAACTGGCCGATATCGCGGAACGCCTTGAACTCGAGCGCATTGCCGCACGGGTCGAACAGGAACATCGTCGCCTGTTCGCCGACCTGCCCCTGGAACCGCACATACGGCTCGATCACGAAGGTCACGCCGAACGACTTCAGCCGCTCGGCCAGTGCTTCCCAGCTCGGCCAGTCGAGCACGATCCCGAAATGCGGCACCGGCACGTCGTGACCGTCCACCGCGTTCGTATGCGCGCCTTCCTGCGACGCGGTCTTCGGATGTTCGTGAATCACGAGCTGATGCCCGTAGAAGTCGAAGTCGACCCACTGCGCGCTCGAGCGCCCTTCTGCCAGCCCGAACACACGGCCGTAGAAATCGCGCGCGGCCGGCAGGTCGTAGACGGGAATCGCCAGGTGAAACGGGGAAAGACTCATGATGGCCTCGTGATGGAACGCTCGCGTGGCGCGAGGACGGCACCATGGTAGTCAAGGTCGATCAGAAATTAAATCAATATATAGTTGCATCATTCACAAACGAAATTGATGAATGATCCGCGAACTGAAAACCCTCGTCGCCGTCGCCCGGGAAGGCACGTTCGCCGCGGCCGGCAACCGTATCGGGCTCACGCAGGCGGCCGTCAGCGCACAGATGCAGCGGCTCGAAGCCGAGCTCGGCTTCGCGCTGTTCGACCGGCAAGGCCGGTCGGCGCGGCTCAACGAGATGGGGCATCACGTGCTCGACCAGGCGCAGGCGCTGATCGGCCTGTACGAGAACCTGAGCTCGACGTCGCCCGGCTCGCCGGCCGCCGTGCGCGTGACGATCGGCGCGATCGCATCGGTACAGAGTGCGTTGCTGCCGGCCGCGCTCGCCGATTTCCATCGCCGGCATCCCGCGTGCCGCACGCGCGTGATACCGGGGCTGTCGATCGAACTGGTCAACCGTGTCGATGTGGGCGAGATCGACATGGCCGCGATCATCCGGCCGCCCTTTTCGCTGCAGAGCGACCTGCACTGGACGACCCTCGTGCAGGAACCGTTCCGGCTGATCGTGCCGCGCAGCGTGAAGGGCAAGGACTGGGCCGAACTGCTCGCGCGCGAGCCGTTCGTGCGCTACGACCGCGCGTCGTTCGGCGGCCGCCAGGTCGACCGCTTTCTGAGGAAGATGCATATCGCGGTGCGCGACACCTGCGAACTCGACGAGCTCGACGCGATCGTCAAGCTGGTCGGGAACGGCGTCGGCGTCGCGATCGTCCCGCAGACCGCCGTGTATCGCCGCTGGCCGGCCGGCGTACGCGCGATCGACCTCGGGCATCACACGTTCCACCGCGACATCGGGCTCGTGCATCGCGCCCGGCGCACGATGTCGGAGCCGGCGCAAATGCTCGCGCAACTGATCGAGGCGGCGGCGCGGCAGTCGGCGTAGCGCCGACGTTGAAGATCAGCGCCTCCCGGCCGCCCAGTCGACGGCCGCGTCGAAATGAGAATGATTACCACATACAAAACCAGATCGGCGACCGGCGTTCCGGTGCGCCGTGGTGGCTGCCGTGCGCCGGCGGGCAGCGCGGCGCTGACGGTCACGCCGGCGCGGCACACGCACGGTGCGCCATGCAAGCAGCGTCAACGATGAAGAACCGGTCACCCACCGCGAGGCCGTCTCCGGACGCGTGCGCCGCGTAATTAACACATTCATTACACCCGGGCCAATTCGATCCATTAAATAGTTATTTGACGGATCGATAACAATATCCCGGCCGTCTCAATTCCTCCCTGAATTGCGGGAAATTATCGCGAGATATGCAAGCCGATATGGCTGAATCGCGAAATGCCAATCGATTGATACGCAATTTTCAACAATTCAAATCCCCCGATCGCAGCAACCGAAGGACATCCCTGTCTGCGTCAGGCCACAAAAGAGAATTTCATTTTTACCGTTTTAATCGGGCTCGGTAGTCTCCTGCCATTCCGGATCACGAACACACGCCAATGCGCAAGGAGATGACATGAAACGCACGACCCTCTCGCTGATTTCCGTCGCGTCATTCGCGGCGATACCCGCCGCGAATGCGCAGTCGAGCGTCACGCTGTATGGCGTGATCGACACATCGATCACCTACGTGAACCATGCGCAGAGCAAGGACAACGCGTGGATGCTCGGCAACAGCAGTGCGGGCAACCTGGCCGGCAGCCGCTGGGGCGTGAAAGGCACCGAGGATCTCGGCGGCGGGCTGAAGGCGCTGTTCCAGCTCGAGAACGGCTTCGACCCGAGCAACGGCCGGATGGGCCAGGGCGGCCGCATGTTCGGCCGGCAGGCGTTCGTCGGCCTGACGAGCGACCGCTACGGCACGCTCACGTTCGGCCGCCAGTACGATCCGCTCGTCGATCTCGTGCAGGGCATCACCGCCGACAACTATCTCGGCAGCGTGTTCGCGACGGCGGGCGACGTCGACAACTACGACAACAGCTTCCGCGTCGACAACGCGGTGAAGTACACGTCGGCCGTCTATTCGGGCCTGCAGTTCTCGGCGATGTACTCGTTCGGCGGCATCGCCGGCAGCACCGGCGCCGCGAATTCGTATTCGGCCGCCGTGTCGTACGCCAACGGCCCGTTCAGCGTCGCGGGCGGCTACTTCCATACGACCAACAGCCCGGCGTCGAACACCGTGCGCAGCGGCTGGACCAGCTCGTCGGACGGCACGTTCGACGGCCCGGTCAACAGCGGCTATGCGAGCGCGCATTCGATCGGCATCGCACGCATCGCGGGCCAGTACGTCGCCGGGCCGTTCACGGTCGGCCTCGGCTACAGCAACGCGCAGTACCGCCGCGACGGAAGCTCGGTGTTCGGCTCGAACGAGCACTACAACACGGGGCAAGGCTTCGTGAACTACCAGGCGACCAATGCGCTGCTGGTCGGCGTCGGCTACAGCTACACGCGCTCGGGCGGCGACACGTCGGCCACCTATCACCAGGTATCGGCCGGCGCGGACTACAACCTGTCGAAGCGCACCGACGTCTACCTGACCGCCGCGTACCAGCACGCAAGCGGCCAGACCGGCGACGGCAACGGCGGCTCGATGGCCGCGCAGGCGTCGATCGGTTCGTACGGCTATGCGGGCACGAGCTCGCAGACGATGGTCAACCTCGGGCTGCGTCACCGCTTCTGATGCAAGACGGCCGGCTGCGCGCCGCGCGGCCGGTCGAATCCGCACTTGACCCAAACGGCGGTATCGGCCGCCGATGTTTTCGAATCGCCTTTTCTTCACCCATTTCAACCCGGATATCGACTGCCGCCCGATTTCCGTCCGGTTTGACTCAGCACCGATTTCCCAATGCGAATGACGCGGCGCGTCAGTATTCCCGCGCTGCCACTACCGCCGGCATTCGCGCGAAAATCCGGCCATTTTTACCGATAATGCGTCATCGAACCCCGTGATCGGACGCGATAAAAATGCGTGGCGAACGCATGGGCAAATGCAAAGGAAAGTTTGACGTGAGCCATTTGCCTGCCCGCTATGGCACACTTCGCGTCTGCGTAATTTCCTTGCATCGGGCGGACGGATTCCGCCCCATCCTGCCATGCCGCGTCATACAACCCGTTCGATCAGCCGAGCTACGCTGAAAATCGCCGCGACGATTGCGATGTCGTGCGCGCTGTACGGTATCGCACGGGCCGATTGCCTCGACGACGCGGCCGCGTTCCAGCACGTGAGCGTGAGCCTGATGCGCGGCATCGCGCAGGTCGAATCGGGCATGAATCCGCGCGCCGTCAACACCAACACGAACGGCACGGTCGACATCGGCCTGATGCAGATCAACAGCACCTGGCTGCCGACGCTCGCGCGCGAAGGCATCACGCGGGAAAGCCTGTTCGATGCGTGCACGAACGCGTATGTCGGCGCGTGGATCCTGTCGCAGAACATTCGCCAGCTCGGCGCCAACTGGAACGCGATCGGCGCGTACAACTCCGCATCGCCCGACAAGCGCCTCGCGTATGCGCGCAAGGTCTATGATGCAATCCGGACCATGCCGGATTCGCCGGATACTCCCATGCCCATCCTTCCTCCGTCCTTCACGCCGCCGCAACAGGCCCAGGCGTACAACCCGTTCGCCAGCCTGAGCGTCTCCGCTCCCCAGGGGGTCACGCGCCCGCGCACGATTTCGCCGGCCCCACCGCCTCCGCCGCCGCAGGGCGGCCCCGCCGGGCCGGCCGGCTCGTACAACTTCGGATGGACGGTCACGGGCGCGGATCAGGCGAAGCCGACCCAGGTATTCGACGACGGCGCGCGGATCTATGTGCAGTTCAGCGACATGAAACACGTGCCGGCGATCTTCACCGAGACGTCGTCCGGGCGCGTGCTGATGTCGTGGGAGCTGCAGTTTCCGTATGCCGTCCTGACGCGCCCCGCGCAAACGTTAATCTTCCAGCTCGGGCCGTTCGAGGCGCGTGCGCAACGTGGCGCGGGCAATGGCGCCGGCATGACGGCGCAGGGCGGGACGGGGGGCGCAACTCCGACCGCCGGATCGAAAAAGCCGGCGAACACGGCGGCGAATGCGGCGGCCAATCCGGCGGCAACGACCACGACAGCGGCAAAGCGCACGGCGTCGGCCGATGCGCTGTGGTACGTGAATACGCCGTCGACGTCGGGAACCACGGCGGCCTCGCCGTCGACCGCGAACATTCCGGCCACGCTGCCGACCGCGATCACGTCGAACACGCCGCCGCCCGCGCCGGCCCAGGTGCCGGCTGCAGCCGCTCAGCCTTCGCGGGCGAGCGCGGATGCGCTGTGGTACATCTCGAAGTAGCGCACCGCCGATCGCACGCGTCGCGCGGCGATCATTTCGCCACGGTCGGCGGTAGCTTGGGCGCGTTCATGTCGTCCACCCATTGCAGTTCGGCCGTGCCGTTCTTCCTGAAATACACGCGCAGATAGCGCGACGTCGGCGATTCCGGCTGTGGAATCGTCACGTCGATCGTCCTGTGCTCCGCCGCGACGCCGCGCTCGATCTCGTCCAACGGTTGCGCGAACACCCACGCCAGCTTCGCTGCTTGCCCCGGCGTCACCTGGCAGCCGCAGGCGAACCCGCCCCCACCGCCGAAGGCCTCGCCTGCCTCCCGTGCAGAAGGATTGCCGAAGCATCCCGACCGGTGTTCGTTGTCGAGCCAGAACTCGTGAAGCTTGCGGGTGTACTCGTTATAGCCGGTGATGCAAACGGTGCGACGCGCCGACGACGCTGCGTCGTCATGTCGTCCGCATCCGGCCAGCACGCCGAGCACGACCAGCGCCGCCAGTGTCAGCCCGCGGGCGCCTGCCCTGGACGGCGTCGAGCTCTTTGCAGACACGTCAATGCCGGGCGCCGCACACATGCCGACAACTTTCACGCGCGTACCCGCACGCACGCCGCCACCGACCACACCGCTCACCCGCGCCGCACCCAGATCACCTTGCCGTCGCGAATGCCGAGATTGCGGCGTTCCTGCCGGTAATCCATCGTGCCGGGCAGCGACTTGCCGTCGCGTTCGAGCACGCGCCACAGGCAGCCGTCCAGTTGCGCCGCCGCATCGGCCTCGGTCTTGCCGACCAGCGCGTCGTCCGGCCCCGCGTCTGCCTTGCAGACCTGCGACGTGCGTGCCGGCTCGCCACTCATCACCATGCCGCCCGCGGTCGCGTTCTTCGTCTTCATGTCCGTGCATCCCGCAAACGTTGCGCCCGCAACCAGCGCCATCATCATCGCGATCGTCTTCTTCATCGGATTCTCCCTTTCTCGCCCGGTGGATCCCGGTTTCATGGTCATGCACGCATGCCAGCGCCGAACGCGCGTTGCATGCATGATCGGTTCCGCACGCGCCGGCCGTTTCCGGACGAATGCCGGCCGGCGAACCGCGGCTTCGCGCTCGCCGGCCATGCCGCTTCGGCGCGCCGGCGTTGCCGCCTCGGCCTGCCGCCGAAGCCGCCTGCATGTTACCGCACGTGCACGGCGTGACGGCACGCACAAGCGCCTCATCTCGCTCGACGCCATGGTCGTAACCGGCACGCCCCGGGATGTTCGCTTCAAGCCACTCGACTCGCCGGACGGCTGCTCAGAACTTGTAGGTCGCGCCCACGATGCCATAGTAGTTGCTGCGCGACTGGACGATCGGGCTGTCGCCGTAGCGGCCGAGCAGCCGCGTCACGCCGCCGGTCGCGAGCACCGACCAGTGCTGCGACAGCGTCCAGTTCCACGCGACCGCCATCGACGCACTGTCGATCCCGCCGCTCGTCGAATAAGGCCGGAACCGGCTCGTCATCGACTGCGCATCGGTCACGCCGTAGAACGTCTGCGTGTAGCGCCCCGAGCCCGCATGCACGGTGCCCGTCACGATGATCTCGTGCTGCGCGGTCTTGAACACCGGCACCGCGAGATCCATGTGCCCCGACACGCCGCGCGACGTGTGCGTCACGGGTGAGTCGATCGTGACGCTCAGTTCCGCCGCGTTGAACAACGTCACGCCCGCGCGCACGCCCACCAGCACCGAGCCCGGAACCCGGCCCATGCCCTTCAGGTAGTCGGAGCCCGGCATGTCGAAGCGGTTCTCGTCGGCTCGACCCGCGTCGTAGCTCACCGCCGCCGACACGAACGCGCCATGCGGCAGGTCCAGCCGGTAGCCCGCGCCCTGGGTGCTGTCGATGAAGAAGCCCTTGCCGAGCTTCGCAGAGAAACCCGGTGCGACGACGCCGCGATACTGGTTGCTGCCCGGGTAGCGCGGCGCGAAACCACCACCAAGCGACAGCGAATACTGGTTTTCCGCGTGAGCGGCGGCGGCGAGGGTCAGGCCGGCGAGCGGCATGCAGTAGCGGTAGCGGCGGAGTATTGGGCGCACAATATTGAGATAAGAGTGACGGAGCCCGCAGTCTAGGTGCCCCCCTGCGCCGCGACTGTCCTGAATATTCGGGGAATCTGTGCTCAATTGTGTTCGATTGTTCGAGATTGTCGCCCCGCTCCCCCGGCCTTCGGTGCGCCGGATAGAATTCGCGTGCCGCGCCACGCACCGGCTTGCCAGGGCGTGAGTTCGCGCGTGCGCCCCGAGGAGACCATGAACGAAGACCCACTCAAATACCGTGTACTGCTGATCGAAGACGACGACCGCCTGGCCCAGCTCGTCCGCGAATACCTCGACGGCTATGAATTCGCGGTGACGGTCGTGCGACGCGGCGACCTCGCCGTCGCCGCGGTGCGCGAACACCAGCCGGCCCTCGTGATACTCGACCTGATGCTGCCGAACCTCGACGGCATGGAAGTCTGCCGGCGCATCCGCGCGTTCACCAACGTCCCCGTGCTGATCCTGACCGCGCGCCTGGACGTCTACGACCAGGTCGCGGGCCTCGAGACGGGCGCCGACGACTACGTGACGAAGCCGATCGAACCGCGCGTGCTGGTCGCCCGCGCCCGCGCGCTGCTGCGCCGTGCGCAGCCGGCCGCCGCGGAAGCGCCGGTGGCCGCGCCCGAAGCGCTCGTGTTCGGCGAACTGGCGATCTCGCCGCCGAACCGCACCGTCACGTGGCGCGGCGAGCCGGTCGACCTGAAGACCGCCGAATTCAACCTGCTGCTGATCCTCGCCCGCGCGGCCGGCACCGTGCTGAGCCGCGACGACATCCTGAAGCAGCTGCGCGGGATCGAGTTCGACGGACTCGACCGCTCGGTCGATTCCGGCATCTCGAAGCTGCGCCGCCGCTTTGAGGATGCGTCGTCGGAGCCGCACAAGATCAAGACGATCTGGGGCCGCGGCTACCTGTTCAGCCCTTCTGCGTGGGACGAATAAATGCTCCGCCCATTGATTCGGCTGTACCTCGTCGTGATCCTGTTCGTCGCTGCGTCGATCATCTTCATCCAGCTGTCGTTCGACCGGATCTTCTACGATCGCAGCGCGCAGGCGGAACGCGACGCGTTGACGACCTACGCGTTCGTGCTCAACGACTACCTCGAACGCCATCCGGGCGAGCAGCGCAAGCTGGCGCTGCGCGAGCTCGCGAAACACGGCAATGAACGGTTCGACTTCATGCCGATGGCCACCGCCCGCGCGCAGTTGAGCGGCGAGCCGTTGCGCGATCTCGACGCCGGCCTGATCGCGATCAGCTACGACGCCAAGGATTACTACATGCCGCTCGCAGATGGTTCGGTGCTGCATGCGCGGCCGATCGAAGCATTCAGCCTCGACATCAGGATCTATGCGTACATGCTGCTCGCGCTCAGCACGCTGTTCGCGGTGGTGCTGTGGATCCACTATCACTGGCGCGACCTGCGCAGGCTGCAGGAAGCCGCACGCGCATTCGGCGCCGGTACGCTGTCGACGCGCGTGAAGCTGTCCGGCAAGTCGAACATCTACGAGTTGTCGCAGCAGTTCAACGACATGGCCGAGCGCATCGAGGCGTCGATCAAGCAGCAGCGCGAAATGATGCACGGCATCTCGCACGAGCTGAAGACGCCGCTCGCACGGCTCGAATTCGGGCTCGCGCTGCTCGCGGAAGCTGACGAAACGGGACGGATGCGCGAACGCCGCGATGCGCTGCGGCGCGACGTGCGCGAACTCGACGAGCTCGTCACCGAGCTGCTCACGATCGGCCGGCTCGAACAAGGCGCGAGCCAGCTCGCGCCGATGGAAGTCGTCGTCGATGCGCTGCTCGACAGCGTAGCAGGCAACGTCGCGGACGACATCGCCGATCGCGGCATCACGCTCGACGTGTCGACGCTCGGTGCACCCGCGACCCACGTGTGCGACCCGAAGCTGGTCGCGCGCGCATTGCTGAACCTGATCCGCAACGGCGCACGCTACGCCTCGCGCACGGTGCTGCTCGCCGCCGAGCGCAACGCGTCGGGCGCGCTCGTGCTGAGCGTCGACGACGATGGCCCCGGCATTCCGGCCGCCGACCGCGCCCGCGTGTTCGAGCCGTTCCAGCGGCTCGACTCCAGCCGCGACCGGCAGACCGGCGGCTTCGGGCTGGGGCTGGCGATCGTGCGGCGCGTCGCACAGGTGCATGGCGGTGACGTCCGGCTCGAGGATTCACCGCTCGGCGGCGCACGCTTCGTGATCACGCTGCCCGCGCTGTCGCTGCCGGACAACCTGTTCGACTTGCCGGATGCCCTCACGCATGCCGACGCGTTCGGCGGCAGTACCGGCATGGCCATCCCGCGGCAATGAAGCGCGCGGCCGGAGGCGCCCCGGCCGCCCTCGCCTGACCTGCGCGCCGCTCAGCGGCGGCGCAGCAGTGCAACGAAGAACAGGCTGCCGAACATCGCGGTCACGATCCCGATCGGCAGATCCTCCGGCGCCGCGAGCGTGCGGGCGGCCACATCGGCCCAGACGAGCAGGATCGCACCGGTCAACGCGGCCACCGGCAGCAGCCGGCCATGCTCGGCGCCGACGACGCGACGGCACAGATGCGGCGTCACGAGCCCGACGAAGCCGATCGCCCCGCTCACCGCCACCATCGCGCCCGTCGCGAACGATGCGACGACGAACACCTCGCGCCGCATCCGCGCGCTCGGCACACCGAGCGCAGCCGCCGCAACATCGCCCGACATCAGCGCATTCAGTTCGCGCCGGCGCGCGTACAACGCGCCGCCGGCGAGCGCCGCGCATACGGCCGGCACCGGCAGCAGATCCCAGCGCGCGAGCCCGACCCCGCCGAGCATCCAGAACAGCACCGACGACGCGGCGCGCTGGTCGCCCAGATACAGCAGCAGGTTACCGAACGCGGCCATCATGAACGACACCGATACGCCCGCGAGCAGCAGACGGTCCGATTCGAGCCGGCCGCGCCGGTAAGCGAGCGCGACGACGCAGGCGGTCGCCGCAAGCGCGCCGGCGAACGCGGCAGCCGACAGCGTGAACGGGCCGAATGCCGCGCCGGCCATCATCGTGACCGCGACAGCGCCGAGCATCGCGCCCGCGCTCACGCCGAGCAGGTGCGGATCGGCCAGGCGGTTCGCGGTCGCTGCCTGCAGCGCGACGCCGACCGCCGCCAGCGTCGCGCCGACGATCGCGGCCAGCAGCGCGCGCGGCATCCGGATCAGCCAGACGATGCTGTCGTCGCCCGCCCCGGCCGCAAATGCGCCGGCGTCACCGAACGCCGACACGATGTGCATGGCGACGATCCGCACCGCCGCCGGCATCGCGATCGGCGCCGGCCCGAACGCGGCCGACGCGACGATCGACACGATCAACAGCAGCGCCAGCGCCGGCAGCACCACGCGCATGGCGGGCCGCGATGCACGCACGTGCATGCTCATCGCGCCGGCCCGGCGAACGCGGCCGGATACAGCGCGCGGGCGAGCGTCTCGACGGCCGCGACGTTCTCGGGGCCCGGCGTCGCCGCATCGTACGGAATCACGATGAAGCGCCGGTCGCGGATCGCGGCCACGCGCGCGAGCGACGGCTGGCTCAGCAGGAACCGCTGTTTCTGCGCGGCCGTCACGGCCGAATAGTCGACGATCACGATCACCTGCGGATCGCGCGCGACCACGCTTTCCCAGCTCACCTGCGTCCAGCTGCGCGGCAGGTCGGCCATCACGTTGCGCGCCCCGGCCGCCGCCAGCAGTGCGGTCGGCATCGCGAGTCCGCCGGCCGTCATCGGCTTGTCGGTGCCGCTGTCGTAGACGAACACGCGCAGCGGCGCCGGATGCCCGATCGCACGTGACACCGCCGCGAGACGCGTGCGCATCGACGCGACGACCTGCGCGGCGCGCGCGTCGACGCCAAAGATCCGGCCGAGATTGTTCAGGTCGCGGAACAGGTCGTCGAACGATGCGGCCGCCTGCTTCATCACGTGCGAGCACGATTCGGTCAGCTCGTACGACCGGATGCCGAATGGCGCGAGCGTCGCGGGCGTCACCGGGCCGCCGACATGCATCCCGTAGTTCCAGCCCGCGAGATAGAAATCCGCGCGCGCGGCCGCCAGCACCTCGAGCGACGGATACTGGCTCGCCAGTTCGGGCACGCCGCGCAGCGCATCGCGCACGCGCGCGGTGCCCGTTTTCCAGCCGCCGATGCCGGTGTAGCCGACGAGCCGGTCCTTCAGGCCCAGCACGAGCATCATCTCGGTCAGGTTCACGTCGTTGCTCACGGCACGCGTCGGCGCGCGCTCGAACGTCACGTCGCGATCGCAGCTGCGCACGGTGACGGGATAGGCTCCCGCCTGGGCGGCTGCGCAGCCGAGCACGGTCGCGGCAACCAGCCGGCGGAAAACGGGCGATAAAGCAGAAGACAAAGCGGACGACAAGACAGGAATCGGCATGGCGGTCATTCCGGATGAAGCGGCGTAATGCGCGGCCGGCCCGTGACGGGATGGCGATCGACGAGCGCGACGACACCGAACACGTCGCGCAGCAGCGTTTCGGTCAGCACGTCGGCGGGCGTGCCCGACGCGACGACCCTGCCGTGCGCGAGCACGTGGAGCCGGTCGCAATACGCGGCCGCGAGATTGAGGTCGTGAATCGTGGCGAGCGTCGCGATGCCGAGGCGCCGCACGCGCGCGAGCAGTTCGAGCTGATGGCGCAGGTCGAGATGGTTGGTCGGTTCGTCGAGCAGCAGCAGTTCGGGTTGCTGAGCAAGTGCGCGGGCCAGCAGCGCGCGCTGCTTCTCGCCGCCCGACAGCGACGCGAAGCGTTGCGCACGGCGTTCGACGAGCCCGACGTCGTGCAGCGCGGATTCGACGATCCGGCGATCGTCCGCCGTCTCCGCATCGAATGGCCTCTGGTGCGGCGTGCGCCCCATGCCGACCAGTTCGTCGACCGTCAGTCCGAAATCGTCCGGCGTCTCCTGCTGCAGCACCGCGATGCGCTGCGCGACCGCGCGCGGCCGCATGCGCCACACGTCCTGCGCATCGAGCGCGACGCGGCCGGCATCGGGCCGCGCGTAACGGAACACGCAGCGCAGCAGGCTCGTCTTGCCGCTGCCGTTCGGGCCGACCAGCCCGACGAACTCGCCTTCGGCCACGCTCAACGTCACCGAATCGAGCACGATGATCGCCCCGCCGGGAGACCAGCTCACGCGTTCGATGTCGAGCATGTGCTTCACGGGAGGCTCGTCGCGCCGCATCAGAAGCGCATCGTCGCGACGAGCTCCGCCGAGCGCGACGGGCCGAGCAGCCATTGCTCGCCGCCGTTCGACGTCGTCACCGCATACGTGCGGTTCGCGAGGTTGCGCAAGGTCAGCGCCAGCTCGGTGCGCGACGTGGGCTGCCAGTGCAGCGACGCGTCGAACACCGTGTACGACGGCACCTGCACGCGGTTCGCGTCGTCGCCATAGGTCGCGCCGACGTAGCGCACGCCCGCGTTCGCCTGCCAGCGCTCGGCAAACGCCCAGCCGAGCCACAGGTTCGCCGTCTGCTGCGGCACGTTGGCCGGCGCATTGCCGGCGCGCGACACCGTCGCGCTGCCGACCTTCTGGTTGAACACGTCATAGCGCGCGCGCAGCAGCGCGACGTTCGCATCGACTGTCCAGCCGTGCGGCAGCCGCGCGCCGCCCGTCAGCTCGATGCCGCGCGACGATTGCCTGCCGACCTGCTGGCGCAGCGCGGGATTGAACGGGTCGGCGCTCAGCAGGTTGCGCTTCGTGATGTCGTACACGGCGAACGTCCAGTATGCACGGCCGTCGAGCAGCGTCTGCTTGACGCCGGCTTCCCACTGTTCGCCGGTCGCGAGCCGGTAGTTCGCCTGCGAAGCGGACAGCGTCACGAGCGAGCCGAGGCCCTCCGCGCCCGTCGTGTACTGCGCATACGCGCTGAGCGTCGGCGCGACCTCGAACACGAAGCCCGTGCGCCAGCCGACGTTCGCGAAGCGCTTGTCGAAGCCGGCGCCGGTTGCCGCCTGCTCGCGGCTGAACGCGATATGGTCGTAGCGCAGGCCGCTCACCCACGCGAGCCGCGGCAGCACTTCGAGCCGGTTCTCGGCGAACACCGCGGCCTGCCGCGCCCGCGTGCCGAACTGCGGCACCGTCGGGTCGGGGCTCGTGAACACGCCGGGATCGAAGCCGCGCGCGGGCACCGTCGATTCGCCGCCGTACGGCGAATTGTTGGTCCCGCTGAACGTGATCTGGCTGAATTCCGTGCCGACGACGAAGCGGTTCGCGCGGCCGAACAGCGTGCCGTCGAAGCGTGCGCTCAGCCGGTCGCCGATCTGCCGCTGATGGTGGCCGATGTCGAGATAGTCGCTTCGGGTGACGAGGCCCGTCGCGACATCGAGCGCATACGATTCGGCATTGCGCCACTGGCGATTCGACGTCAGGTAGTAGAGCTGATTGTCGATCGTCACGCCGGCCGCCGGCCGGTAGCTGGCCGACAGGCGCGTCCACTGGTCGTAATAGGAAATCGATGCATCGCCGACGTTGTAGTTGACCTTGCGCAGCGACGGATCGAGCACGCCGTTCGGCACCGGCACGCCATGGTAGGTCGCCGGCATCTGGCGGCCATAGTCGAAGTCGAGCGTCAGCGTGAGCTTCGGGCTCGCGTCGAACTTCAGCGCGCCGCCGACGGCCGTCGTGTGCGTATCGGCCCGCTCGGCGAGACCGTTCGCGCGTGCGTCGCTCGCATGGAAGCGATACGACAGCCGCGGGCCAAGCGCGCCCGTCGTATCGAACGCGGCGCGCTTCGCGCCGTCGGGGCCGACACCAACCTGCAGTGTCGTTTCTCTCGTGCGCTGCGGCCGCTTCGGCACCACGTTCACGACGCCACCGATCGCCCCTTCACCGTACAGCACCGACGCCGGGCCGCGCAGCACCTCGATGCGCTCGACCGACCACGTATCGAACGGGAACGTGATCGTGTCGGCGGCCGGCGTCAGCCGCACGCCGTCGAGCAGCGTCATCACCGATTCCTGCCCGCGGAAACCGCGCACGCTCAACGCGGTGCCACCCGTGCCGGGCGCCATCGCACTCGAGAACCCCGCGGTGCGCGTCACCGCGTCGAGCACCGTGCGATCGCCGCGCGCGTCGATCGTGTCGGCCGTGACCGTCTCGACGCTCGCGGGCGTGTCGAGGCTCGCGAGCCCGAGCCGCGAGCCCGTTTCGAGCGGTTGCGTCAGCGGGTCGGCCGGTGCGGATCGCGTGCTGACGTTGATCGCCGGCAGCGCATGCCGCTCGTCCGGTGCGGGTGCGGCCACTTCGGCAGCCAACGCACCGGAGGTCGCCATCGCGCAACCCAGCAAGGTCGTGCAGCCGCGTGCCGCGCGAACGCGCCAGGCGTCGGCGTTCCGGCGCGATGCGGCGCGGTGCCGCTCCCCGCGCGCCGGGGTATGTCTGGTTTTCGTCACGTCGTATCGATCTTCGGGTGGTGGCGTCGCACGGGGCCGTGCCCGGCAGCCCGCCGGCGCCGCAAACGTCAGATGATACAATATATCATCTTGATTCGTCAGGATTTTGTCAGGTTGTTCCGGCCGGTTGTGCACCGCGAACGCGTGCTGGCATTTCACGACCACGATCGACGCCGGCGCACACATGTAGCGCAGTTGCGGGCCGATCGCGACCGCTTGCTCGCGAAAGCAGTCCGACGCGGCCTTGGCGCCGGCCTGCAATCAACGGCCGACTTCCTTCCATTTGCGCGCGAGCCCGAGGCGTTCGAAGCGCTCGATCAGGAACTCGGTGAACACGCGGATCTTCGCCGGCTGGTGACGGCGGCTCTGGTACGCGATGTTGACGGTGAGCGCCGGCAGTTGCCAGTCGGTGAGGATCGGCACCAGCTTCCCCGCGACGATATCGTCGTGAATGATGTAGAGCGGCTGGATCAGAATGCCGAGCCCGGCAAGCGCCGCCGCGCGGATCACCTGCCCTTCGTTCGCATCGAGCACGCTCTTGATCGTGACCGATTGCTTCTTCGCGCCGTGGCGGAAATGCAGCACGTACGGATCGTTCGCGAGGTTGTAGACCAGCAGCCGGTGGTCGCACAGTGCATCGGGCGTCGTCGGCGCGCCGTGCTTCGCCAGATACCCGGGCGACGCGGCCAGCACGCGCCGCGTCTCGGCAAGCTTGCGCACGGTGATGCCCGAATCCGCCTCATGCTCGCGCGTGCGGATCGCCACGTCGATGCCGGCCTCGATGAAATCCGGATAGCGGTTCGCCGCGACGATCTGCACGTTCAGGTTCGGGTAGCGCCGGTGAAACTCCGGCAACGCGGGCGCGATATAGATCGACGCGAACGATACCGACGCGGTCACGCGCAGCGTGCCGGCCGGATTGACGCTCGCTTCGTTGACCGCCGCATCGGCCTCCGACAGTTCCATCAGGATTGCCACACAACGCCGGTGGTATTCATGCCCGGCGTCGGTCAGCCACAGGCGCCGCGTGGTGCGCTCGACAAGCCGCGCACCCAGCCGCTCCTCCAGCGCGTTCAGGCAGCGGCTCGCCGCCGCGCTCGACATTCCGAGCCGCTCGGCGGCCTTCGACAGGCTGCCCAACTCGGCCACCTGCACGAAAAATTCGATCTGCGTCCACTTGTCCATGCGCTCGATTCTTCCACCTGCCGGAGAACAAAACTCCCCCAAACCATCTTTTTTACGATTCAAGGAGGAATTAATGTTACGTCAGCGCGCTATCCAACGACATCAGGAGACACCCCCTATGCGCAATCTCGACGAAGACACCATCACACAGGCCGTGATCGCGTCGCTGGGCGGCTGTCGCGACGAGCGGTTGCGCACGGTGATGACCAGCCTCGTCCAGCACGTGCACGCGTTTGCACGGGAGACGAAGCTCACCGAGGCCGAATGGCAAAGCGCGATCGGCTTCCTGACGGCGGTGGGTCACATCACCGACGACAAGCGCCAGGAGTTCATCCTGCTGTCCGACGTGCTCGGGCTATCGACTCTCGTCACCGCGCAGAATCACGCGAAGCCGGCCGGCTGCACGGAGGCGACCGTATTCGGTCCGTTCTATGTCGAAGGCAGCCGCGACTTCGGGATGTTCGACGACATCGCGAACGGCGCCTGCGGCGAGCCATGCTTCGTGTCGGGCCATGTGCGCGGCATCGACGGCCTGCCGATCGCGCACGCGTCGCTGGAAGTCTGGCAAGCCGACGAGGACGGGCACTACGACGTGCAGCGTCCGGCCGACGACGGCTCGGTCACGCACCGCGCGCGCGGCCGGCTGCGCACTGATGCCGACGGCCGTTACGCATTCCGCTCGATCCTCGCCGAACCGTATCCGATTCCGCACGACGGCCCCGTCGGCGCGATGCTCGACGCGCTCGGCCGTCATCCTTGGCGCCCCGCGCACCTGCACTTCATGATCGAGGCGCGCGGTTACGAAACGCTGATCACGCACGTGTTCCGCGACGGCGACCGCTATCTCGACTCCGATGCGGTGTTCGGCGTACGGTCGACGCTCGTCGCCGACTGGGTCCGGCACGCGCCCGGCATCGCACCGGACGGCTCGCGCATGGACACGCCGTTCTATACGCTCGAATACGACTTCGTGCTCAATCCCGCGGAGTGCGCCGCGTGATCCGCCACGTCGTGACGTGGAATGTTGCGGGCGCAACCGAATCCGAACGCGCGCTGGCACGCACCACCGTCAAGACGGCGATCGAAAGCCTGCGCGGCCGGATTCCCGCAATCGCCCCGCTCAGCCGCCGACCTTGAACGCCGGCAACTGCTGCGCGAGCCGCGCGCCCATTTCGGCACCGAGCGCCTGCAGCGCATTGAACGGCCGGATCATGACCTCGAATTCGACGATCCGCCCTTCGTCGTCGAAGCGGATCATGTCGATCCCCTTCAGCGCCTTGTCGCCGATGGCCGCGCTGAACTCCAGCACCACGCTCTTGCCGTCGTCGGTGACGAACTGCCGGTAGTAGGTGAAATCCTGGAGAATCGTGATTACCGTGCGCAGCGCCAGCAATAGCGCGGGCGCCGGCCCATAGGGCTTGAACGCCATCGGCGAACGGAACACGGCGTCCGGGTGGACGATCGCATCCAGCGCGCCAAAATCCTTGCGCTCGATCATTGCATGCCACTTGTCGAGCGATTCTGCGACAGCGGGTTGAAGATGCAGCGGTGCGTTCGTCATCGAAGGCTCCAGTATCGTCGGGCGGAAAAGAAACGAATCGGTCTCAAAGCGTGGCGGCCAGCGTCGTGCCCTGGTGAATCGCGCGCTTCGCATCGAGCTCGGCCGCTTCGTACGCGCCACCGATCACGTGCACCTTGCGCCCGGCGGCCTCAAGTTGCTCCGCCAGTTCGCGCAGCGGCTCCTGCCCCGCGCAGATCACGACGTTGTCTACCGGCAGCGTCTGCTCGACGCCGTCGATCGTCACGTGGAAGCCATCGTCGTCGATGCGCCGGTAGGTCACCGCCGACGACATCCCGACACCGCGCGCCTTCAGCGCCGTGCGGTGAATCCACCCGGTGGTCTTGCCGAGCCCGTCGCCGACCTTCGACGCCTTGCGCTGCAGCAGATGGATTTGCCGCGCCGCCGGCTCGGGCCGCGCATGGCGCAAGCCGCCTGCGTTCGCATACGACGGGTCGACACCCCACTCGGCGAAGAAACGGTCCGCGTCGACGTGCTCGGCCCCCGCACGATGAACGAGATATTCCGCGACGTCGAAGCCGATCCCGCCGGCGCCGACGATCGCAACATTGCGGCCCACCGCCTTGCCGTCGCGCAGCACGTCGAGGTAGCCGAGCGCCTTGGCGTGCCCGACACCGTCGATCGGTGGCGTGCGCGGCACGATGCCCGTCGCGATCACCACTTCGTCGAATTCGCGTTGCAGCAGCATCTCGGCGGTCGCACGCGTGTTCAGATGGAGCGTCACGCCGCGCAGTTCGATCTGCCGGCGGAAATAGCGCAGCGTCTCGTTGAACTCTTCCTTGCCGGGCACCTTCTTGGCGACATTGAACTGGCCGCCGATCTCCGCGCCGGCTTCATACAGCGTCACCACATGACCGCGCTCGGCCGCGGTGACCGCGAAGCCGAGGCCTGCCGGCCCGGCGCCGACCACGGCGATCCGCTTGCGCTGCCTGGCGGGGCGAATCACGAGCTCGGTTTCATGGCACGCACGCGGATTCACGAGGCACGACGTGATCCTGCCGCTGAACGTATGGTCGAGGCAGGCCTGGTTGCAGCCGATGCACGTGTTGATTTCGTCCGCGCGCCCTTCCCGCGCCTTGCGGACGAACTCGGCATCGGCGAGGAACGGCCGCGCCATCGACACCATGTCGCAGTAGCCGTCGGCCAACAGTTGCTCCGCGACTTCCGGCGTGTTGATCCGGTTGGTCGCGACGAGCGGGATGCCGACCTTGCCCATCAACTGACGCGTGACCCAGGCGTAAGCGGCGCGCGGCACCTTCGTCGCGATGGTCGGAATGCGCGCCTCGTGCCAGCCGATGCCCGTATTGATGATCGTTGCGCCGGCCGCTTCGATCGCCTGCGCGAGCCGGATCACTTCGTCGAGCGTCGAGCCGCCTTCGACGAGATCGAGCATCGACAGCCGGTAGATGACGATGAAGTTCGTGCCGACGCGCTCGCGCACGCGTCGCACGATCTCGACCGGGAAGCGGATGCGGTTCTCGTAGGCGCCACCCCATGCGTCGTCGCGATGGTTCGTACGCGCGGCGACGAATTCGTTGATCAGATAGCCTTCGGACCCCATGATCTCGACGCCGTCGTAGCCCGCGTGCTGCGCGAGCGCCGCACATCGGACGAAATCGCCGATCGTCTCGTCGACTTCATCGCTGCTCAGCGCATGCGGCGTGAACGGGTTGATCGGCGCCTTCAGCGCGCTCGGTGCGGCGAGTGCCGGGTGATACGCGTAGCGCCCGAAATGCAGGATCTGCAGCGCGATCTTGCCGCCGGCCGCATGCACCGCGCGCGTCACGACACGATGACGCTCGGCTTCCGCTTCGGTCGTCAGCATCGCGCCGCCGGCCGCCGGACGGCCCCGCTCGTTCGGCGCGAATCCGCCCGTGACGATCAGGCCGGCCTCGCCGCGCGCACGCTCCGCATAGAACGCCGCCATCCGCTCGAAGCCGTTAGGCGCTTCCTCGAGGCCCACGTGCATCGACCCCATCAGCACTCGGTTCCTGAGCGACGTGAAGCCGAGCTCGAGCGGGGTCGTCAGATGCGGATAACGCGACGTCATGGGGTGTCTCCATTTTTATGCAACAAGTTGCACAGATGTTAGTCGACCACTTTCGTTTATGCAACCCGTTGCATAAACGCGCTCATCTCCTTGTACTGTGGCCCCGATATGGCAAGATGCGGTTCATTCCGCGGCCTCCTCCGATCCGACATGTCCCTGCCCCACGCACTCCTCACCGCTCTCGCCGAACGCCCGGGTTCAGGCTCCGAACTCGCCGACCGCTTCGATCGCTCGATCGGCTATTTCTGGCAGGCGACGCACCAGCAGATCTATCGCGAGCTGGGGCGTCTCGAGGAAACGGGCTGGATCGAATCGCTGCCGGCCGAATCGGGGCGCGGCCGCAAGCGCGCGTACCGGATCCTGCCGGCCGGCAAGAAGGAGTTGCGCCGCTGGATCGCCGAACAGGAAGATCCGACGCCGCTGCGCGAAGCGTTGATGGTGCGCCTGCGTGCGGAAGCGGTGCTCGGCCCGGCCGGCCTCGAGGACGAAATCAGGCGGCGCATCGCGCTGCACCAGGAGAAGCTCGACCTGTATCTGCAGATCGAGGCGCGCGATTTTTCGGAAGACGAGGATTCGCGCATGAAGCGCCTGCAGCACCTGGTCCTGCAGGCCGGCATCGCGAACGAGCGGTTCTGGGTCGAATTCTCACAGCATGCGCTCGACGTGCTGCGCTTGCCGAAAGACTGAACGACTGAACGATTGGCGGAGGAAATGCCGGTGACGGAGAAACCGTGCTCCGCTACGGCGATTCGAACACGCACGGCACACGCCCGATGACGCGTGCCGGCGTACTGGAGCGGTTCGCACGCGAAGGCGTCCACTTCGCGGCCGACCGGCATCGTGCGCTCGGGCAGCGGGTTGTGGCCCTTCCGCAGCAGATCGCGTAACCCACATGAGCGCCTCAGCGCAGCCGCGCAGCGTGTGCCGAAACGCGACACGCCACGCGCGGAAAGCCGGTCACGCGTCCGGCAGGATCACCACCTTGCCCTTCACCTGCCGGTTGGCCATCCGCGCGATCGCATCGGCCGCATCGGCCAGCGACACACGCTCGGTGATTGCGGGTCGCACATTGCCGGCCGCAAACCATTCGGCAAGCAGGCGCATGTTCGCGACGTGCTGCTTCGGATCGCGGCGCACCGCATCGCCCCAGAACACACCCAGAATGTCGCGCTCCTTGAGCAGCGCCAGGTTCAACGCGAGCTTCGGGATCTCGCCGGCCGCGAAGCCGACCACGAGGAACCGGCCGCGCCACGCGGTCGCGCGCAACGCCGCTTCGCTGTAGGCCCCGCCCACCGGATCGTAGACGACGTCCGCACCGCGCCCGCCGGTCAACTCGTCCACGCGGCGGCGCAGGTCTTCGGTCGCATAGTCGATCGTCTCGTCGGCGCCCGCTTCACGGCACAGCGCCAGCTTGTCCGCACTCGACGCCGCCGCGATCACGCGCGCGCCGAGCGCCTTCGCGATCTCGATCGCGGCGAGGCCAACGCCGCCCGCCGCGCCCAGGACGAGCAACGTCTCGCCTTCTTGCAACCGCGCGCGCTGCTGCAAGGCATGCAGCGACGTGCCGTACGCAAGCACGAGCGCCGCGCCCTGCTCGAATGTCATGCCCGTCGGCAGCGCGGCAATCTGATGCACATCGGCTACGCACTGCTGCGCGAACCCGCCGTGCCCGGTGAACGCGACCACCGAATCACCCGGCCGCCACGCGGTCACGCCCTCGCCCACCGCGTCGATCACGCCGGCAAATTCCGCGCCCGGCGAAAACGGCAACGCCGGCTTCACCTGGTACAAGCCCTGGACGATCAGCGCGTCGGGGAAATTGAGCGACGCGGCCTTCACCTGGACCCGGACCTGACCCGCGCCCGGTTCGGGAATCGCCACGTCCTCGATGCGCAAGCTGTCGATCGGGCCGAATGCGGTACACAACAGGGCTTTCATGTTCGTCTCTCTCCTTGTGCGGCGTCGCCGCGCATCGAGTCATCCCGCGGGGCACGCCCGCACGGCCGGTTCACGGCGAATACGCAGCAGCCGACGATATTCGGCATCCGCGACATCGTCTGCATTCCGGAATGTCGGTGAAACAATGATCAGAACCACGCGTCGCGCATGTCGAGCGTCGTCGTGTCGACGCTCGCGAGCAGATCGAGTTGCACATCCACTTTCGGCAATTCCCAGTTGAAGAAATAGCGGGCCGCCGCTCGCTTGCCGTCGTGGAAATCGTCGGCGTGCCCGTGTGCGGCGAGCGTCACGTCGAGCCACAGCCACGCAACGACGAGATGGCCGAATGCTTCCAGATAGACGCTCGCGTTCGCGAGCCGCGCCTGCGGATCGCCGATCGCGCCGAGTTGCCGCGTGACCTCGACGAGCCGCGCCCAGCGCCGCGCCAGCGCGTCGGCCTGTTCGCGCAGGCCGGCATCGAGCGTTCGCGCACGTTCGACCGTCGCGCCGATCCGCGCATCGAGTGCGTGCAGCAACGCGCCATCGTCCTGTGCAACCTTGCGGCCCAGCAGGTCGAGCGCCTGGATCCCATGCGTGCCTTCGTGGATCGGGTTGAGACGATTGTCGCGATAGAGCCGCTCCACCGCGTAATCGCGCGTGTAGCCATAGCCGCCGTGCACCTGGATCGCGAGGTCGTTCGCAGCCAGACACCACTGCGACGGCCAGCTTTTCGCGATCGGCGTCAGGATGTCGAGCAGCCGCATGGCTTGGGCGCGCACGTCCGCATCGTCGTGCGCGCGTGCTTCATCGACCAGCTTCGCGCAATACAGGATCAGCGCGAGACCGCCTTCGACATAGGCCTTCTGCGCGAGCAACATGCGCCGCACGTCCGGATGTTCGACGATCGGCGCCTGCGGCGCGGCGGCATCCTTGCCCGCCGGGCCGAGCGGGCGCCCTTGCGGCCGGTTGCGCGCATAGTCGAGCGCGTGCAGATAACCCGTGTAGCCGAGCGCCACCGCGCCCGCGCCGACACCGATGCGCGCTTCGTTCATCATGTGGAACATGTATGCGAGGCCGTGGTTCGGCTCGCCGACCAGATAGCCGATCGCGCCTGCGCGCCCTTCCGGGCGGTAGCGCGTGCCTTCGCCGAAGTTCAGCAGGCAGTTGGTGGTGCCGCGGTAGCCCATCTTGTGGTTCAGCCCGGCCAGCACCACGTCGTTGTGCTCGCCCTGGGCCGCGCCGTCAGCGCCCGGCAGGTACTTGGGCACGATGAACAGCGAGATGCCGCGCGTGCCGGGCAGCAGCCGGCCATGTTCGTCGGGAATCTTCGCGAGCACGAGGTGGATGATGTTCTCCGTCAACTCGTGTTCGCCGCCCGAGATCCACATCTTGTTGCCGGTCAGCCGGTAGCGCAGGCCGAACGGCGAGTCGCCCTCGAAATCCGCACGCGTCGCGATGTCGGACAGCGACGACCCGGCTTGCGGCTCGGACAGGCACATGGTGCCGAGGTAGCGCCCTTCCAGCTCCGGGCGCGCGAACGCGTCGATCTGCGCGGCGCTGCCGTGCGCGACGAGCAGGTTCGCGTTGGCGGCGGTCAGGAACGGATAGGCGGACGTTGCGATGTTCGCGGCCTGGAAGAACAGGAACGATGCGGCTTCGACCAGCTTCGGCAAGCGCATGCCGCCGAGCGCTTCGTCATGGCCCGCGGCGATCAGCCCGGCGTCCGCAAAGGCGCGCACGGCCGGTGCGACGTCCGGGATCAGCGTCACGCGCTCGCCGTCGAACTGCGGTTCCTCGCGATCGCCACGCGCCGCATGCGGCGCGAACAGGTCTTCGGCAATCCGCTCGCTGGTGTCGAGCACCGCGTCGAACGTCTCGCGACCGTGCTCGGCGTAACGCGGCAGCGCAACGAGCGCTTCCGCGTCGAGCCAGTCATACAGCAGGAACGCGAGATCGCGTCGCGACATCAACAAGCTCATCGTGCTGCCTCCCGGGGCCGGCTTCGTCAGCCGAATGAAGGGTTGCCTGACTGAAAGTGCTGGCAGGAATTTAGCACGGTCGTTCTAAAACGACAACGACGGATCCGCTAGTCCGCGTAACCGGGATTGCGCCGATCGAGGCGGCGCAGCAAGCCGGGCCAGACGAGCGCCCCGGCGCCCATCCCGCGCGTCACCGCGGCGATCTGCTGCTTGATGCCGTCGAGAATCGGTTGCGCGATCGGCAGCAGCGCCGAGCCGCCTGCCTGCGCGCGGACCTGGATCATGCAGGCCGCTTCGAAGAAATACATCGCGACGAACGCGTCTGCCGGCGTCGCACCGACGGTCAACAGGCCGTGATTGCGCAGCATCAGGTTCGTGTTGGCGCCGAGGTCGTGCACAAGGCGCGCCTTCTCGGCCTCGTTGAGCGCAATGCCCTCGTAGTCGTGATAGCCGAGCGACGCCAGCACGCCGAGCGACTGCTGCGACAGCGGCAGCAAGCCGCCCTCCTGCGCCGACACGGCGACGCCGTTGATCGAATGCGTATGCATCACGCACAGTGCGTCGTCGCGAGCCGCGTGCACCGCGCTGTGGATGGTGAAGCCGGCCGGGTTGATCTCGTAAGGTGATTCGGACACCTTGCGTCCGTCGAGATCGACCTTCACCAGCGACGACGCCGTGATCTCGTCGAACATCATGCCGTACGGGTTGATCAGGAAGTGATGCTCCGGGCCGGGCACGCGCGCGGAAATATGGGTGAACACGAGATCGTCCCAGCCGAACAGCGCGGTGAGGCGGTAAGCCGCCGCCAGATTGACTCGCGCGTCCCATTCGGTGGGGGAAACTGCCTGCTTCACGCTGACATCGGATGAGGCCACGTCGACACTCCTTGTTCAAGGATGGTTGCGTATCGGGCCGCACGATGCGGCCCGGCCCGGAGATTGTGTCACCCTGGCCGGGGCTTCGCGAGCTGATCGGCAACCGGCAGGCTGCGGATGCGCGTGCCGGTCGCCGCAAAGATCGCATTGGTCAGTGCCGGCGCAACGGGCGGCAGGCCCGGCTCGCCCACACCGCCGAGCGGCGTCGAAAAATCGTCCGGCGCGACGAGATGCACGCGGATTTCGCGCGGCGCCTCGTTCATGCGCAGCACCTGGAAGCCGTTGAAGTTGCTCTGCTCCGGATGGCCGTCCTTGAACGTGATCTCGCCGTGCAGCGCAATGCCGAGCCCCATCACCACCGCGCCCTCGAGCTGCGAGCGTACACGCTCAGGATTGACCTGCGGCCCGCAGTCGATCGCGATGTCGACTCGCGGCACCGTGATCTTGCCGTCGGCATCGACCTGCACCTCGCACACCGCCGCCGTGTACGACACGAAGCTGCGATGCGCGGCAATCCCGAGCCCGTGGCCCTTCGGCAGCTTGCGCCCCCAGCCTGCTCCGCGCGCGACCGTCTCGACCACGCGCCGCAGCCGGCCGGTATCGATCGGATACAGCGCCGGATCCTCGCCGTAGTTCGCGTTCTTCACCGTGATGTGCGGCTCGAAACGCCGCGCGGGCCCGATCAGTTCGAGCAGGAAATCCTTCGGGTCGCGACCGGCCGCGTGCGCCAGCTCCGACACGAAACTCTGGATACCGAACGCATGCGGGATGTTGTAGACCGAGCGGAACCAGCCGATCCGCGTGTGCGCTTGCGCGGCGGGATTCTCGATCCGCACGTTCGGAATCGCGAACGGGAGGTCCGCGATGCCCTGCGCGAGCTCGCCCGGCTGCTCATGCACGATACCTGCCCTGAACGTCGACTGGATCGACTGCGCGACCGTGCGATGCTGCCACGCGACCACCTTCCCCGATGCATCGATCCCGCCGTCGAACGCCTCGAGCGACACTGCGTGGAAATAGTCATGCGCGATGTCGTCCTCGCGCGTGAACGTCAGCTTGACGGGCGCGCCCGCTGCCTTCGACAGCAGCGCCGCCTCCACCACGTAGTCGGGCTTCGACTTGCGGCCAAAACCGCCGCCGAGCAGCGTCACGTTGACCGTCACGCGTTCCGTCGGCAACCCGAGCGCCTTCGCGACCTCGTCGCGCGTGGTCTGCGGCGCCTGCGTGCAGGTCCACACTTCGCAGCGGCCGTCGGCCACGCGTGCAACGGCCGCGGGCGGCTCCATCGTCGCGTGCGCGAGATGCGGGATGTAATACGTCGCGCGCACGCGCTTTGCGGCACCGGCCAGCGCTGCCGCTGCATCGCCGTCGTTGCGGATCACGTCGCCCGGTTGCGCGGCAGCCGCTTCGAGCGTCTCGCGATACGCGGCGGAATCGTAGTTCGCGTTGGGTCCGTGCTTCCAGTCGATCTTCAGTTGCGCGCGCGCCTGGATCGCCGTCCACGTATCGCGCGCGACGACGGCCACGCCGCCGAGCGGCTGGAAACCGGACGGCAGCGGTGTTGGCGCAAGCTGCACGACCTTGACGACACCCGGCAGCTTCTCCGCCGCCGATGCATCGAACGATGCGATCGTGTCACCGTATGCCGGCGGTCGCGCGACGACCGCATACAGCATCCCGTCGAGCCGCGTGTCGATCCCGTAGTGCGCACGGCCGCCGACGATGTCGCGCCCGTCGATCAGCGCCGTTTCGCCCTTGCCGATATAACGGAATTCGGCCTGCACCTTCAGCGCCACCGTGGCCGGATCCGGCGTCGGCAACGCGGCTGCCTTCGCGGCCAGTTCGCCGAAGCCGAGCTTGCGCCCGCTCTTCGTGTCGACGACCTCGTGCACCGTCGCCTTGACCTGACGCGCATCGACGCCCCACGCCGCGGCAGCCGCCTGTTCGAGCATCGTGCGCGCGGCCGCACCCGCGCGGCGCAGCGCGGCGAAGCTCTGGCGCAGGCTGCGCGATCCGTCGGTGTTCTGGTTGCCGTAGCGCGGCTCGTCGCCCACGGCCTGCGCGACCTTCACGCGCGCCCAGTCGGCGCCCAGTTCATCCGCCACCACGAGTGCGACGCTCGTGCGCACACCCTGCCCCATCTCGGAACGGATGCAGGTCACGGTGACCGTGCCGTCCGGCGCGATCGCGACGAACAGGTGCGGATCGTCGCGCAACCCGTGCGGCATCCCGGCGCCGCCGTATTGAGGATTCGCGCTGACGGGCGGCTGCACCGGCACGGCCGCGTGAACCAGCGACGGCACGCCGAACGCAAGCAGCAGTCCGCCGGATGCGAAGCCGAGCAGCAGCGCGCGACGGCTTTCGTTATGGACGGAGAGTTCGGGCGCGCTCATGCGGCACCTCCGCGGCGTACAGCCAGGCGGATCGCCGCACGAATGCGCGTGTAGGTCCCGCAACGGCAGATGTTGCCGGACATCGCATCGTCGATGTCGGCGTCGGTCGGATGGGGATTCGTCTTCAGCAGCGATGCGGCCTGCATGATCTGCCCGGACTGGCAGTAGCCGCACTGCGCGACGTTCAGTTCCTGCCAGGCCTGCTGCAGCGGATGATCGAGGTTCGTCGACAGTCCCTCGATCGTCGTCACGCGCTTGCCGGAAGCGGCCGCGACCGGAGTGATGCACGACCGGATCGCAACGCCGTCGAGATGCACGGTGCATGCGCCGCACAGCGCCATGCCGCAGCCGAACTTGGTGCCGGTATGGCCGAGGACGTCGCGCAGATACCAGAGCAACGGCATGTCGGGATTGCCGTCGAAGTGCTGCTCGCTACCGTTGACGGTCAGCGTGATCATCGTTCACCTCCTGGTCGAGGCGCCCGCATCGCACCACGGGTGCCGGGTGGGGATTCGAACGGCGGCGGGTGCGCACTGCTGCGCCGGCCCGATGCCGTGTTGTGGACTGCTCCGCCGGCAGGAGCGGCGGTCAATGCGTTGTTATCGGTGCAGCTGGCCAAGGATGGCCGTCGGACACGCGATCCGGATTGATAGCGTGGCCGCACCAGCCCGGATTCTGCCCCATGCAAACCGTCACTCAGGCAACGCGATCATGTCGGGACTGCCAGAAATGGCGACTCGAATCGCAGCGCTTGCGTGCCACGTTCGGCCCCGGCGGCTTCGACATTGCTCAGGGACGCCCCAATCGTATGCGGAATCGCCCGGGCTCCAACTCTAACTGATGTGCGGCAATTTTGCGTCGCCGGTGCATATCGGCACGGGCCGGAGATAAATCGGGGAGATGTAGAAAGGGAATCGATGACGCATGACGTTTGCCATGCGAGTGGGACCGACTGACGCACACGTCGTGCGCCAGTGCTTCAAGCCGATTGCACGCGGTTCAATGAAATGCCGACGCAGGCCGGGAACGATGGCGCGCCGGGTGACCCGGCACGATTCCCGACCTGCGTGGCCTCGATCGGCGCTCAAGTGATCGCCGGG
Organism: Burkholderia sp. SRS-25; assembly: GCF_004343765.1. NCBI lineage: Bacteria > Pseudomonadati > Pseudomonadota > Betaproteobacteria > Burkholderiales > Burkholderiaceae > Burkholderia > Burkholderia sp. SRS-25. The sequence continues at coordinate 213,234 of NZ_PTXM01000007.1, read as the reverse complement.
CATCCCGCTCGTACGGCATGCGGGCACCCACCACGCTCACGGCGATCGCAACGCCTGCAAGCCCAGCGTGAGCGCGTTGAACGGCATCTCCGACGTGCCCATCGAAAAGCTCGTCGCCTTCGTGGATGCCCCCGGATTGCGCATCAGCGCGTGAACGATCCGCTCGCTCGCATGACCGTCGCCGTACGGATTGCTCGCATGCGCCATTTCCCCGTACGCGCTGTCGCTGTCGAACAGACGAGACGCCTCCCACACGATCCGCTCCTGATCGGTGCCGACGAGCCGCGCGGTGCCGGCCTGGATGGCCTCGGGCCGCTCCGTCGTCTCGCGCGTGACCAGCACCGGCTTGCCCAGCGCGGGCCCTTCTTCCTGAATACCGCCCGAATCGGTGATGATGAAATGCGCGCGCGACATCAGAAATACGAACGACAGATACTCCTGCGGTTCGATCAGGTAGATGTTCGGCAGGTGGCCGAGCCGTGCGCGCGCCGGCTCCCGCACGTTCGGATTCATGTGCAGCGGATAGACGAACTGCGCGTCGGGATAGCGGTTCGCGAGCGTGCACAGCGCGTCGCAGAAATTCTGGAACGGCTCGCCGAAACTTTCGCGACGATGCCCGGTGATCAACACGACGCGCCGCGACGGTTCGAGAAACGGAAACTGTCCCGCGACCTTCTCCGACAACGCCGTGGAGTGATCGAGCATGCGCTTGACCTCGTGCAGCGCATCGATCACGGTATTGCCGGTCAGCACGACCGCCCCGCCCGGTATGCCCTCGCTGAGCAGGTTGTCGCGTGCTTGCCCGGTCGGTGCGAAATGCCACGACGACACTGCGTCGGTCACGCGGCGGTTCAGCTCCTCCGGCCAAGGCGACCAGATGTCACCACTACGCAAGCCGGCCTCCACGTGCCCGACCGGCAAATAGCGGTAGAACGCCGCGAGACTGACCGCCAGCGTGGTCGTCGTATCGCCGTGTACCAGCACGACGTCCGGACGCAATTCGTCGAAGACGATGCCGATTGCCTGCAGAATCCCGGTCGTGACGTCGGTCAGCGTCTGACTTTGCCGCATCACGTTGAGATCGTAGTCGGGCTTGATGTCGAACAGCGTCAGCACCTGATCGAGCATTTCTCGGTGCTGCGCGGTCACGCATACCCTGGCGTCGACACCGGCTTGTGCCTTCAATGCACGCACCAGCGGTGCCATCTTGATGGCCTCCGGCCGAGTCCCGAACACAAGCAAAATCTTTTTCATCGTTATCCTCGTTGAGCCGTTTCGCGCTGATTGACCCTGCTCGTGGCGCGAAGCATGTATTCAGGCGGCGCCTCCCGTACTCGCACGCGGTCGACACGCTGCGGTGTCGCGGAGCGAGCGCGCCGCCCAGTTCGCGCGGTCTACGCCATGCGAATCGTCGTACTACCAGCGTCCCGTTGCGCTTGATCAGTCACGTCATGAGTCGTTCCTCGCTTGGCCAGGCGTCACGTCTGATCGTCACGTCCTTTCCTCTACAGCAATATTCAAACCAGCCGCCCTGCGGCCGTATCCGGTTCACACTGCATGCACCGCGCACATGCGGTGCGCGACGGAATGTTTCATAACTGCTACGCATATCGCAGCGCCAATCAAGCGCGATACGGGCAAACATCGAGGCAATCGCACGAGCCCTTCGACGGCGTCGCCCGACGAATCCCGAACGCATGTCGAGCGTCCGTTGCGCATCGAATCGCTCGCATCCGTCGAAGCGCGTTGCGCCTCCTTGATCCGCCACTTTTGTCTGTGCAGCCGGCAGCGCGATCGATCGTCTGGCCGTGGTCATGCTCGATGGATCAACCCGACACGCAACGTCATGCACGTCGCACGAATCGACGGGGTGTGAAATGTTGCGAATGTGTAACGCTGGTCCGGAACGGGGTTGATGCATCGAAGTCCGGCCCATGCAACGCACGCGCCCTCATGAAGCGCACGGGCATTCCAGCCTACGCACACTCAACGAACGACGCGATGCCCATCACCGCGCGGCATCGCACTGCCGAGGCGGTTCAGGTTCCGCAGACGATCCGCTCGACGCACGACACGCACATGCGGCGACGCCAATCACGTGCAGGCATTCGGCCGGTGCGCACGCTGATTCTTCGTTGAATCAAAAATCACCGCCATCGTTCGCGCCAAGCGCCCACCCGCCACCCCCGCCCCTTGCCGTGCGTGGCATCGCGGCCGATGGCTCACGCCTTGCTTAATGACAGACGGGTGTGCCCCGAAACACTCGTCCGGCAGCGGACGAACGGAGGCGCCCCGGCAACGAGACAGGCAGGAAACGCAACGGGTCCGCGTGGAGCGAACGACGAGCGCTCCAGCGCGCCGAACGTGCCGACGCGCCCTGTTGAAGTACGTGCGATCTACGAGCAAGGTTCCCGCTCCGAAGTAAGGAACCGGCCCGTGAACGCAAGCATCGGTACCAGCCTCGGGTTCACCCGCATAACGGAGACCCGAGCCACAACGTCGACCCGCCCGCCAGGCGCGACGCGGCCAACGCCGCGCCCGGCGACGATTGCACAGGACTGCCGCGCAGGAGCCCACGACCATGAACCGGCCCGCGCTTTGCCCGACCGTACGCTCGCGCGTAGCGGCCACCGTCGCGCTGTATCGCCTGTGGCACGTCGCCTGCTGGATCGCTGCGTGCGGTTTCGCGCTGCACGCGAGCGCCGCCGAACTCCGCCTCAACGGGCTGTACCAACGCGCCGACGGTGCGATCACCGTGCGCCTGAACGGCGTCGGCATCGACCCGTATTTCGCGGCGAAGGCGCTGCTCGCCGCGTCGGACGCGCAACTCGATGCCCGTCAGGCTGCAGTCGCGTGGATCGCATGGCTGCTGCCTCGCCAGCGCCCGGACGGCAGCTTCGATCGCTACTGCGTGAAGAATGGCCGCTACCGCGCATGCGCCGACGCGGAAACCGACGACGCGATGACGGCAACCTGGATCGAACTGCTCGCGCGCTTCGCGCCGCCCGACGGCTTGCCCGCGGCCTGGGAGCTCAGCCTGAACCGCGCCGGCGTGCATCTGGACACGCTGCTCGACAAGCCCTCCGGCGTCTATCAGATCTCGTCGTCGCTGCATGTCGCATTGCTGATGGACAACGTCGAAGTACACAGCGCGTTCCAGGCCCTCGCGGCGTACTACGTCCGACGCGCCGACTACACGCATGCTGGACCGTGGAGCCAGCGCGCCGACCAGTTGGCATCCGCGATCCTGAAGGTCTTCTGGCGCGGCGCCGGATCCGGCTTTCGTGCGAGCACGCAGCAGGTCAGCGATACGAGTTTTTATCCGGCGAAGATCGCGCAGATTCTCCCGCTCCTTTCCGGTATTCAGGTTCCCGAACAATCTGGCGAGACGGTCTACGCGCAATGGATGAAGAAGTACGGCAGGAGCTGGCCGCAACTCGCCAACACCGATTATCCGTGGAGCTTGATCGCGCTGGTTGCGCTCAAGATGGGCGATTGGGGCAACGTCGCCTGCTGGCAAGCGCGATCGGGCCCGTACCGGCACGGCGCGCACTGGAACGTACTGGAGGAGTCGCTTTATCTGGCATTCGAAAGCCGGATGGCCGCGCCCGTCATCCCCGCTCGATGCGGACTCACGACGGCAGCGGCAACGGCAACCGCATCGCGCTGACGCACCGGCGTGCGCGGTCCATGATGACTAACAGGGAGGAGACGTGTCATGTGTGGCATCGTCGGCGCGGTCGCGCAACGGGACATCGTCCCGATTCTGATTGAAGGGTTGCGTCGCCTCGAGTATCGCGGCTACGATTCATGCGGCGTGGCGACGGTCGTGAACGGCCAGGCGCGTCGCGAACGCAGTGTGTCGCGCGTCGCCGATCTCGACGCGCACGTGCGCACCACCGGCCTGACCGGCAGCACCGGCATCGCGCACACGCGCTGGGCAACGCACGGCGCACCGGCAACCTGCAACGCGCATCCGATCTTCTCGCGCGACGAAATCGCGCTCGTGCATAACGGCATCATCGAAAACCACGAAACGTTGCGCAAGCAACTTTCCGATGCGCATTACGAATTCGATGGCCAGACCGACACCGAGGTCGTCGCGCACCTGATCCACAGCCAGTATCGCGGCGACCTGCTCGCCGCCGTGCGTGCAGCGACTTCCCAGCTTCACGGCGCGTACGCGATCGCCGTGTTCAGCAAGCACGAGCCACAACGGCTGATCGGTGCGAAGGTCGGCTCACCGCTCGTCGTCGGCTTGAAAGACGGCGAATGCTTTCTCGCCTCCGACGCGCTCGCGCTCGCCGGCATCACCGACCGCTTCATCTTTCTGGAGGAAGGCGACATCGTCGAGTTGACGCCGGGCGGCGTGCGCGTACTCGATCGTGGCGGCGCACCGGTCGAACGCGCGGTACAAACCATTTCCTCCGCGCAGGCCGCGGTCGAACTCGGGCCGTACCGGCATTTCATGCAGAAGGAGATTTTCGAGCAACCGGAGGCCGTGGCCGCGACCATCCCGGATGCGGGGCTGTTCGATCCGGCCGTATTCGGCCCCGACGCCGCGCGGGCATTCGAGCAGATCGACAACGTGCTGATTCTCGCGTGCGGCACGAGTCACTATTCCGGCCTGACCGCGCGCCGCTGGCTCGAAACGATCGCGCGCGTGCCCGCGCAGGTCGAGATCGCGAGCGAATACCGTTACAGCGACGCACTCGCGATGCCGAACACGCTGGTGGTGAGCGTGTCGCAATCCGGCGAGACCGCCGACACGCTCGCCGCGCTCAAGTACGCGCAGGCGCTCGGCCATATCGACACGCTGGCGATCTGCAACGTGCCAACCAGCGCGATGATGCGGCAGACCGGCCTGCGCTTCCTGACGCGGGCCGGCCCGGAAATCGGCGTCGCGTCGACCAAGGCGTTCACGACGCAGCTCGTCGCGCTGTTCATTCTCGCCGTCACGCTCGGCCGGCTGCGCGGCTACGTCGACGATGCGCAGCTCGCGCGCTACACGATGCAATTGCGGCGGCTGCCCGGTGCGCTCGAGGATGTGCTCGGGCTCGAACCGCAGATCGAGCGCTGGGCAGAGGAATTCTCGCAACACGAGAATGCGCTGTTTCTCGGGCGCGGGCTGCACTACCCGATCGCACTCGAAGGTGCGCTGAAGCTGAAGGAGATTTCGTATATCCACGCGGAGGCGTATCCCGCGGGTGAGTTGAAGCATGGGCCGCTCGCGCTCGTGACGCACACGATGCCCGTCGCGACGATCGCACCGAACGACGCGTTGCTCGAGAAGCTGAAGTCGAACATGCAGGAAGTGCGCGCGCGCGGCGGCCAGCTTTATGTGTTCGCCGATGCCGATACGCGGATCGACAACAGCGAAGGCGTGTCGGTGCTGCGGATGCCGGATTACTACGGATTGTTGTCGCCGATCCTGCATGTGGTGCCGTTGCAGCTGCTCGCGTATCACGCAGCGTGTTTGCGTGGCGCGGATATCGACAAGCCAAGGAATCTGGCGAAATCGGTGACGGTTGAGTGAGGGGGGGGGTGTAATCCGGGGCGGACTGGTGAAGGTCTTCGAGGGATCAAGCTGGCCCGCCCTACACGATTCGAACGTGTGACCTGACCTGCCCCCCGCGTTTAGTACGGTGACGGTGTAGAGTCCGTTCCAGAGAGGAACGGCAATGAAAAAGCGATTCACCGAAGAGCAAATCATCGGCATCTTGAAGGAAGCCGAGGCTGGCCTGAAGCCGGCGGAGGAGTGCCGCAAGTACGGCATCTCGGAAGCGACCTACTAGAACTGGAAAGCGAAGTTCAGCGGGATGACGGTCTCCGAAGCGCAGCGTTTGAAGGAACTGGCGCAGGAGAACAACAAGCTCAAGCGCCTGTTGGCCGAATCAATGCTCGACAGCGCCGCGCTGAAGGACCTGTTGGCCCGAAAGTAGCAAGCCCGCAGGCCAAGCGCGAAGCGGTCCGAACCTTGATGACCGAACGCGCCATGGGTGTTACCCGGGCCTGCGGGCTGGTAGGGATTTCGCACTCGCTGTTCCGCTACAAATCACGTCGCCGGGTTGACGACGAAACGCTGACTGGCCGGATGATGGCCATCGCGGCGCAGAAGCGCCGATACGGCTATCGCCGGATTCACGTGCTGTTGCAGCGTGAGGGCTGCTTCGCCAACCACAAGCGAATCTGGCGCCTGTACAGTAAGGCGGGACTGAGCGTGCGCAGGCGGCGACGCAAGCGTATTGCAGCTGTCGAGCGCATGCCGCTGCCGTTACCAACAGGCCCGAATCAGAGTTGGTCGATGGACTTCGTTTCTGACGGGCTGGCCTATGGTCGGCGGTCTCGATGCCTGAACGTGGTCGACGACTACACGCGCGAGTGCCTGGCCATCGAGGTCGATACTTCATTGCCGGGCCTACGCGTGCAGCAAGTGCTCGAGCGGCTCAAGGAGATGCGAGGCTTACCCGCATCCATCACGGTCGACAATGGGCCGGAGTTCGCTGGTAAGGTGCTGGATGCATGGGCCTACGAAACCGGTGTCACGCTGTCGTTCATTGTGCCTGGCAAGCCGGTGGAGAATGCCTATATCGAGAGCTTCAACGGGCGATTCCGTGACGAATGTCTGAACGAGCACTGGTTCGTCTCAATGCGCCACGCCAAGCGGCTGATTGAGGAATGGCGTATCGAGTACAACACCGAGCGGCCTCATAGCTCACTCGGCTATCTGACGCCGGTGCAGTTCGCCTTGGCGCACGATGCAAAGCAGCAGTTTTTAACCTTGGACTCTAACTGCAGTCCGGACTAAAATCGGGGGCGGGTCAACGGCTCGTCTCCTACACGCGGTGGAACGCGCATAAACTCTAAAGGGGCCTGCAGCTTCCTGTCTCGGGCGATTTCGTGCTTCTCGACCGGTACGCGGATAGTACGAAGTTCATCATGCAACTCCGTGAAGTCCATGCTGGCCGGCGCTAGCTTGCGCTCGTCCAACAGCCTGACAATCTCGTACGCGGATCCGACCCAGAGCTCGGAAAGCATCACGATACGCGAGGTCGAACCCGCAGAAATATCTGCCCGCGCATCCCAATGTGGTGAAGCTCGTTCATCCTCTAACGCTCGAACGAGAACATCGAGTTCGCCACACCGTTGGACCGAGACAGTCAGCAGTGACGTGGGCAGTAGCCCGCCGATCACGGTCGAAACTTCGATCCACCGCGCGCGCACTTTCTGGAATCGTTGGTACGATAAAGCGAACGCATTGGCTAGCTGAAGTGTCACGTCCATCGAATCCTCCGGCCTCTGATACAACTTTAGCCTGCGACCGTCATCAGGTCGGGACGTTTAGGAAGGGAAACCTACCCAGACTTCAGGGACTATTGTGAGGATTTTCGAATACTTCCCACTGTGCCCCGTCGTATCGGGCGAGCCTTCGAGACGCTAACACCCATAAAACACTATCCTTCGCCTCCACGGTCGAAACACCGTCCAAGGAAAACTTGTCGCTAACCATCAACCTTTGTGGTCCATTTTCATCGAGCTCATAGATGCCGTCGCCGGCACCGATGAAGATCCGATCGTTAAACCACGCCAGCGAATAAAAGTCCGTACTGAGGCTCTTCCGGGCCACCGCACTAAAGCCGGTCTGAAAGTTGCCTTTTAGCAAAGTCCCTTTGCTTCCGGCGACCCAAACGCTATCGGCCGAGACTGGCATGACACAATTGAGATGAGCTGCTGTTGCTTTTGGCAATTTTGTCCAGCTCGTGCCGTCAAAAAATGCCATGTATCCATCATTACCGACGACATAGATAGATTTCTCATCGAGACCGTTGATGTCGATAAGACCGATCGCTTCGTCGGTGGATTTCGTCAATGCCGCAAGTAACTCGCTCGGATCTTCAATGCTACCAATGTCAACTTTCTTCTGGAGAAGCTGGCCATCAACATGTGCCCAGCCCGCTGAGTCGTGCTTATAGACTTGGCCACCATATCCACAAACATAAAGGTGACCATCAATTTCTCGAATACGCGTAACGTATCCATAGTTGGGTGACGCCGGCTCTAGGCCAGCATCCGCGATTTTCTCGATTACCGAACCATCCAGACTGTAACTTTCGACGTCCCCCTGCTCACTCAGTGCATAGATCTTGCGGACACTATTGGGAGCGGGATTTGGGTAGCAGGTTGACACAACACGCCACGCAGGAAGGTCGTGGTAGAACCATTTGTCGGCCGTTTGATGTTGACAAAACACCATCCGCGAAACAGGAGTGTCTTCTGTAGCCACCAACTCGTCCAAAGTACTGGACAGATAGAACATGTCTCGATTAATCGCGCACCCGGTAAGGAATTTCAATCTCGCACACTCCACCCTGCGAATGAACTTCCAATAATCAACGACCGACTCGACGCCTCATTTCCCGTCCCATCGATTTTTCCCTCCCCGTTATCGCCAGTCGATTGCTGGATTTTCGCCGAGATATTTTGCGATCCAGACTTCACGGCGCTCCGACGCACGCCCGAAATCCGAAATATCATCATAAGTCAAATCAACCGAAAATTCGCCATCCTCGGACAACCGGAACGTCGCCCCGGTCCAAGGTTCACGACCGGCTTTTTTAAATAATTCCCGAAGTTCCGCAAATTTTCCCTCAATATCATCCAACCCAACGTTCAGGTACTGAAAACGACCGCTCGATTTCTTATAAAACATCCCACAAGAAGATACGTCATCGATCATCTCAACGCGCACCCATGCAATACTAAATTCTTCCGGAATAGCGTCGAAAATCAGCTGTCCAAGTTGCGGGTAAATGTCATCTGCGCCAGGAATAATTTCTTGATTCATGTGTTCTCGACTCTCAATTAAGTTTCCCGCCAATGTTGTTCCCGAACTTGATAGGGTCCGACGGAATTCCATCTATCCACTGGCGAACGGTAATCGCACTCGGCCGCAAGGACTCACCAGCATACGTGGGCGTGATCTCCACTTCAACTGATTTTCCTTGCTCTATCGACCGTTGCCAAGAGTTTTCAAGGGATTTGTAAGCACCGTTGTTGAAGTTGCCATTTTGCGCAAAGTGATTGAAATCGTCCGTGGGCCCATCAAATCGGCGTCCGATGTAGTGGCCGCCTTGATCATCTGGTAGCCGGTCGACGCCGCCAGCTTCCCGTTGCGCCTTCACGTTACGCCCTTGGGTCTTATTGAGCTTGAGCTTCCCTCCTACCTTCGATACGCGCCCTTGTGCATCGAATTCGTACGAATAGCCGTTGCGCAGTATCTTAGCGCCGTCTCCGGTGGCTTTACCGGCACCTGCCCCCTCGGCCGCTTTTGTCGCCTTAGTAGCGTCCGCTGTTGCATCCGCAGCCTTGGTGCCCTCTGCGATAGTCCCTTCAGTCCGGAGCACTTTCCCGGTGGCTGCGGCAGTCTTACTGAGTTCAGCTCCTTCAGCAGCACCAACCTTACCCAGGGCCGCCATACCTCTGACTCCGCCCTTGGCCAGCCCGGCTCCTCCAGCAAGAAGTGACGCCGCCGTCGCAATCTTGTCGCCGCCGGCCTGGGCCGCATTGCTCATCTGGAACTTGGGTAGCTCGATAGAGCCAGCACTCGCCTTGACTTCCTGCGCCCCCTGCATCAGCGCCTCAGCAGACTGCGTTTGCCCAAACACACTTTGCATAGCCGCAGCCTGCTCCATTTGCCCTGCGGTTTGGAGCGTACTGCCTTTGATCAGCAACTCGCCAATATCGGACGGTATATTGGCAATCCCTTTGACAGCGCCTTTCGTCGCCTCCCATGGATGATCTGCGGCCTCGCTCAGCTCATGCTTCGTATTGCCCCACCATTTGGAGAACCAACCCTCCTCTTCTGGTGTTTCCGCTTTCACCGGCGGATTGGCTGAAGACGCAGGGGCGCTCGACATCGACGCCTGACCGTACAATCTGCCGACAGTATTGCCCTTGTCACCCACAGTACGCTCCCCGACTTATTTTTTGCTCATCTGTTCTCGAACCTTCGCCGGCGGGTCGGGCGGAAACTTCGCCCCCTTCGCAATCATCAGCGCGCGCAGACGCTCGAATTTTTCCAAGCGCTCCTTGCCCTGGGGCGACAACCCTGGTGCGGGAGGCGTCTGTGTCGTTCTGACCGGTTGCCCATCCTTATCCAACGAGATGTCGGTGACCGTGGCCTGCTTGGCCTCCGGTTGCAGTGCGTCGATGTCTTTCTGCACGGAGTAGGCCACGCTCACGCCGTTCGTCGTATGGGCGTTGACATCGGCACCATGCTCAACGAGAAAAATCGCAATGTCCGGCTTGGCGACGTCGAGCGCGGAATCCAGTGCGGTCCCGCCAATGCTGTCGCGATGATTGATGTTTGCGTGATGTTCGACGAGCAGCTTGACTCGCTCCATCGCGCCGTTGCCTTCCATCGCCCGCTGCAACAGACTCGTGCCATCGCTATCGACCGTATCCGGCGACAAGCCCCCATCGAGCATGGCCTTCAGGTAGCGAGTGTCTTCATTGGTGATCGCGAAGTACATCGCGCTGCCCAGCCCCCCCACAATTTGAGCGTCCGGCTTTGAGCCATGCGCGATCAGTTCGCTGATCGCGGGGAAATTCTTGGTCGAGATGGCAAACCAAAGCAACGTCATCTCTTGTCGCCCGGGCTTGTTCACGTCGATCCCGGACAACGCCGATTTCAGTTGAGCAACGTCGCCATCGCTGATCGCCTTGGCAGCAGACAGATAGCTGCCGTCAAAATACTTGCTGGGTGAGTTCGCGCTCATATTGCATCCACTTACGATGATTGTTAGTGCAGAGACAGCGGCTAGAGCCATCCACCGCCACCGCGCCGTGTACCTCACGCTTCGGGCCGGCGAAGTTGTCGTATTGGTCCTCAAGGACGAGTCTCCTGAACGATCGTCGCCTGATCGGCTGTTTTTTGTGCTTCGATGCCATCGATGACCTGGTTCATGCCATGGCGTGCGACCGCACCACCCGTTCCCGGAAGGATGTGCGGCGTGCCTACAGCTGTAGGCATCATGCCGTGACTGCCTTCCTGAACCTTCGTCAGGATCTCGCCTTCCACGCGGTACGCCTGAATATCGGATGCCACCGGCGTCCCGCCATAGCGCGCTACTGTCGCCGGATTGAGGCCAGCTGCGTTGAACGTGGTCGCAGCCAAGCCACTTGCGCGCGATGCGGCAGAACCCATGCCGCCACCGAGCGAATGCCCCACAATGTCCACATCGGTTCCACTCTTCTCAAGCGCTCGCCCGATCTTGACTGCACGATCGTAATAGGCCGAGTTCTTATTGGCTCCTTGAGCGATGTTATTGGCCCAGTCGGACCATTTGTACTTGTCTGTCCCCTGAAAAACCACCTGCGTCTTGAAATCGTTTCCGAAAACTGCAGGATCGGGCTCGTAGACCTGCGCGCGAAAATTTGTCCCCGGTATCGAAAAATCGTTGGGCTTCAACTTGAACTGAGCCAATTTCGCCGGGTCGCCGCTGACGTTCGTCCATCCCTCTGGCGCCGCCTGCCCCGGGTGGTAAACGTTCTCAGCCAAACGCGCCTTTTCGACGGCTGTATTGTTTTGCTCGAAGCGATTTGCCGCCGCTTCGAGTTTGCTCCGCTCCGGTCCCGGCGGCATCGAAGCAGCTTTCTCCCGTGCCTCGGCAATCTGGGCCTTCCGACCACGCCAACGGGCAGCCTTTGCTTCCTTCCCGACGTAATTGCCGTTCATCCAGAACTGATCGCTGTGACGCACGACCATCTTGCTCTCGACCCGGACGGTCTTGCTATGGTCGATAGGCCAGCACTTGGCGCCAACGGTTCCGCTTTCGACTCCATGTGCCACACCGGCCTGATCGCCGATCGTATCCGGCGCGAAACTCGAATCGAACCGCACGATCGGATTCCCGTTCGCAAAGACCGTCTTCGACGTCATCTGACTATCGCCAAGGCTCGCCGTGACAGGATAAGGTACGGGCGGCGTGCTACTCCCCATGGGGGTTTTGCATACGTCCGGCATCATCGACACGATGGTCCACTGCCCATCCTTGCGAGCCATTACGTTGTCTGCCACGCGTCCTCCGGTTCGCTGGTTGTTTTCGGGACAGCCATTCGCAGCAGAGGCGCATGCTGATCCAGTTCGAAACGCGCCTCGCACACGCGCACCGCCGGCTGCAACGGAAAAACCGCCCGCCATGTAGCCGATACGCGCATTTCTTCGGTATCGATCAAAAGTGTGTCGAGCTTCATCTCGAGTGGCACGATTTCCCCGCTCTTGAAGCGAAGCGCCACAAGGGCGCGATGCCCCGGAAGCCTCGCACGCAAAAAGCCTGCATGCGTATGCTCCGGCAGCGCGAGATTGGCAAGCTCGAAGGCGAGTCCCGGCGCAGGCCATTCGATCTGCTGATCTGCCGGCGCACCATTCCAATAGTGGAAGTCATGATCCACCGGATGGTACGGCCATCTTGTCTTATGCCAGGTCTCGTCGTAAGTCCCGGAAAACTGCAAACGGGGTGTCCACGCGCGACCGACAACACCCAATCCGACAGGCGTCGTCGCGTAGCGGGCTACGACCTCTTTCATCTGCTTGGCATCCAGCCCCGAAGCGGAGTGCTCGGCAACGTCGAGACTGGTTATCGGAACGTCCCATGCTTCGATCTGCGGCGCCGGAATTTCGGCAATCTTCGGCAATGGTCCTGGAATCGATGATGCCCACAACGAAGCGACGACCGCCTTATGGGTCGCCCGATCGAGGAAGCGCTTCTCGACCCAACCGCGGCCCAGCGGGTTGGTGAAGCAGACTTCGTTCAGCTCAAGATCCGCGTTCGCCCTCTTTGCGCTCTGCGCAAGGACGACGCGGCTCGTGCCGCCGTATGCCTGCTCCCAGCGCACCGGAACAGCTCGTGTCGGTTCAGGTTCACCGAGCTTCCACCCGCGCCAGCCCTTCGTAAATGAGCGCGGTCCCGTGACGCGCAGTCCTTTGTCGATGACCATCGTCCCGGCATCGAAGACCCGTACGCGAGCGGCCCACGAAGCCGCAGGCGTGCCATGCGGGGCGTGTGCTGTCGCTCGAACCAGGACATCACACTTCGGTTTGAACGGCGCGAGATCGCTTTCCCATTTCACGCTGCTCTTACCCGTTTCGCCTTCGTATTCGTCTGCCATCGCCAACGGGACGGCGTTGTCACCGCTCAGCAACACGCAACGATGTGTATCGCCATCGGGGTCAAACGATGGCGCCGGCTCAAGCCGATACGCCGCCTTGAGCGCCACCACGTGGATTTCGTTGCCCGGCACGTCGACGGCATTGAACGCCATCGCATGCAAGGGCGTGAGGTTACGGAACTCCATCGTCGTAGCACTTAGTTCAGATCGACGGTCTTGCCGTCGACCTTCACCGCGTCGGAACCGAGAATGTCGATGCTCGTCCCGCTAATCGTGATGTGTCCGCTGCTTTCGAGAACGATTGACGCTTTACCGGTTCGCAACTCAATACGATCGCCCGCAGTAACCGTATAGGTCTTGCCCACCATCGTGGTTTTCGACAGCCCCACTTCCTCGGCGCTGGCAAGCCCGGCCGCCGTGTTGATCGCGCCCGCTACCGTCACCGTATACGCGCCGCCAACGGTCAGGGCTTTCGCCAGCCCCACCGTCTCCGTCGACGTCAGTGCAATCAGGAGATTCTCCATCCCCTCGATCGTCTCGTTCCGGTTGCCGCCGACCGTCAGCGTCTCGTTGTTGCCAACGGTCTCGGTACGATCCACCCCAATGTGAATCGTCTCGTTGTTGTCGACGGTTTCCGTGCGATCGTGGCCGACGTGTACCGTCTCATCGTGATCGATGTTCTTCGTGCGATCGTTGCCAACCCAATGCGATTCATTGTGCTCGACCTCGATGCGCTGATCCTTCTCGGCGTGTAGCCAGACCTCTTCCCCGCCTTTCTTATCCTCGAAGCGAATCGCATTGGCCGTGTTGACGTTACCGGTCTTGGTCGAGCGCGTCAGAATCCCGCTCTGTGTCGCGTTGGCTGGCAACGCCCACGGTGGCATGTTCTGCGAGTTGTAAACGCGCGACGTCACGAGGGGACGGTCCGGATTTCCGTCCAGGAAGCTCACGACCACCTCATCCCCGATTCGCGGGATCTGAATCATCCCGAAACCGCTACCCGCCCACGGCTGGCTCACGCGCACCCAGCAGGAACTCCCTTGGTCGCGTTTGCCGAGACGATCCCAGTGGAACTGCACCTTCACCCGGCCGAGACTATCCGTATAAATCTCCTCGCCTTTCGGACCTACGACGATCGCCGTCTGCGGCCCGACGATCGTCGGACGCTCCCCTTCGAATGCCGGACGGTACGGAATTTTCTTGCGAATGCAGGTGAAGCTGCATGAATACGCCGAACTCCCCTCACCGGGCTCATAGTTGTTCGTGCCGGTGTGTGACACAGTCAGCAATAGGAATTGCCGGTCTTCCTGTTTGGTGCTGGCGTGATCGTAGTGGTCGTCTAGCTCGAAGTATCGGCACGGCATCATCCGCCGACCCGTCGTCACCCCGACGAACGTCTTGCTGTGTGCAGCCAGCGCTTCCGTCCGGAAGCGCGTGAGCTCTTCACCCCGATCGCTGTCAGCGAAGCCATGTTCGCCGAGGTAGTCGTAGATCTCGTAGGACGGTACATCGCCTTGATTGACCTCCGTTCCACCCGACACGAATCGCCGGGCATGAGGAATCTTGTAGTCGAAAGTTTTCAGTCCGACCGTGTCCGGTGCAAGCTGACGCTGTGCTTGAAATGACGTGATGACGGCAAGATCGTCCATCGCCTCGCCCTGGTTGTATTGCAGCGATGGACTGCGTCCGTCGATTGGCTTCGCGGTCACCGAGTTATCGGCGATGATCAGCTTGTGCCCATCCTTCGCATGCTCGAAGTAGTAGAACAGACCATCCTCTCGCATCAGCCGTTCGACAAAAGCGAGATCCGTTTCCCGGTACTGCGTGCAATAGCTGCGATTCTGCGTTCCCTTCGAGAGCCGGAACTCGAACGAAGCGAGCTTGCCGTACTCGCGAAACACGCGCGAGAGAATCGCCTCTGTGTTCTCTTCCTGAAAGATCCGAATGTCCTGCCGGCGCGAGAGCATCCAGAGCCACGGCAGGATCGTTGCGCTGTACATCGCAAAGCCGCCATCGGTATCGAGATGCGAAAACGCTGCGACGTATCCGTGGAAGTAACGCTCTTCGGAGCTGGCGAGCGCATCGGTCAACTGCAACGTGATTGTCACAGGTTGGCCGATCAGCTTCTTCAGCTCGATATTCTTGTCCTGCGACGCGAGCCGGACATGCATCTCGAAATTCTGAGATAACCCCTCGGTACAATGGAAATCGACGAGCACGAGATCCGATCGACCTTTCAATGGCGTTTCAATCGTAAACAGGCGATTGCTCTGGAGCTGGAAGAAGCTCGCAATTTCGGACATTTGCATATGTAGCCTCGGAATCTCTCAGCGGAGGGGCAGTTTTTTGTCGGCGCGGCCATTTTAATATGCTTGCGCGCCATTTGGACTAGATGTCGGCTCCGGAAAACGGGGACTGATTATCGTGGATTGTTGAATATTTGCAGCGAATGGACCACTTGCTGTCACATTACGAACGTGAAGTCGGACTGCTTGCACGCAGTCTGGCGGACTTTGCTCGACGCTTTCCGAAGATTGCAGCACGCCTCGGCATGTCTGGCGGCCACGTCGAAGATCCGCACGTCGACCGGATGGTACAGACGTTCGCGCTGCTAGCCGCTCGTGTCGATGCGAAGCTTGATGACGATTATCCGCAATTCACCGAGGCACTTCTCGAAATTGCCTATCCGCAGTATCTGCGCACGGTCCCGTCATGCGCGGTTGCCTCGTTCGACCCATCGGTTCTGTTCGGTCAGCTTACCGAACCGCTGACGATAGCGCGCGGCACGATGCTGGACGCCAATGCCGCACCGTGTCGCTTCCGTACCGTCTACGACGTCACGTTGTCGCCATTACGTATTCACTCGGCTCGCTATTCGCCAGCGACGCTTGCGCCAGCAGCGGCGCGCATCCCGGCAGAAGTGACGGGGATCATTTCAATTACCTTTACAAGCGAATCCGCGTCGCAAGCATTCGACGACGCCATTCCGTCCGCCCCAGTGCGGGTACACCTGTCCGGAGAGCGGCCGCTCGTCGCCGCGCTTTCCGATACGCTGTTGCTTCGTGCATCGGCCGCCTACGTGGAGGTGGACGAAAGCGGACGCTGGACCCGCTTGTCGAAAATCCCCATTGAGCCGGCCGGCTTTGCCGATGGCGAGCGATTGTTGCCGAACGAAGACGATACAAGCGCACAATCGTTCCGGCATCTGATCGAGTATTTTGCCTTCCCCGAGAAGTTTGACTTCGTCGACATCGACCTGGGTCGAATGCGTCGCGCCGCGCGCGCCGAAGCAGCTCGACGACTGACGCTTCACATCGCCGTGCAAGGCACCACCCATGATTCCGGCACCGCTCAGATCCTGGCAACGCTGAACATCAGCACGTTCCGATTGTTTTGCACGCCAGTCGTCAACCTGTTCGAACGGGCGGCAACGCCTATCCACCTAACCAGTCACGACGCCACCTATCCGATCACGCCGACCCCGTTGGCAACCGGCATTCCACTGAGCGTCTACTCGGTTGAAGCCGTGTATCTGGGCGAGCGTACGAAGTCGGGCGAAGACAAGGCCGCCATCGCTTCACACGCAGCACCGCGCACGCAGGTGTGGCCGTATCGTGCATTCAGTCACGCGCGGCCCATGGATTCGTCCGCCATCTATTGGCTAGCCTACCGAGATCCGGAAGCCATGCCGGACGGCGCGCTGGCGGAATCGCAACTGGCGTTGGTCGACTTAAAGGGTCAAACCGCTCATCCGCGACACCCTCAGGTCGATGTCGATGTCCTGGCAACCAACGGAGCAATGCCGTCCCGGTTGCCGATCGGTGCCCCGGATAGCGATCTTCTGTACGAGGGTTCGGCATTGGCGTGCCCGATCATGCTGCTCACCCGCCCCACCTTGCCGGCTGCCTTGCCGCGTGGCGGTGCACTTTGGCGCGTCCTGTCGGCACTGGCGCCGCATCCGCTCGATCTGACGCGGACCGGACTACCCGCGCTGAAGGAGTTTCTCCGTTTCCATGCTCCGCGTTCCAGCGTGGTTGCCCAACGTTGCATCGACGCGATCGTATCCCTCGACTACAAACCAGCGATCAGATGGATGTCTCTCGACAATCAGTTCCCGTCATTTGTTCGCGGTGTGGAAATCCTGCTTTCGTTCTCCGATGCTGCGACACGAGATGTCAGCCTGCATCGGTTCTCGGCTGTTATGGACCGGTTCTTCGGCCCGTACGCTCAGTCAAACAGCTATGTTCAACTCGTCGTGTTATCGGCCGAGAGCGGAAAGGAGCTTTTGCGGTGCGCACCACGCCCTGGGACGCAACCGCTGATATAGATCAGTGAACATATCCGGCAAGAATCCCGCCACTGCCCCCAGCCTGGAAACCCACCGTTTGCCCGCGCATGAACAATACAGCCGGCGCCTCGGAAATGGCTCGCGTGAGCAACCAACTGAAGGCGGGGTTTGCTAGCCCTGCTGCTAACAACGCCGGATTCATGCCGAGCAACATCGCGTCACCCGCCCAACCATAAAGCGCCGACAACGACCCATCGACATAAATCGTGCCGCCTTGAAAATCCGATCGCGACAGCTCAGTACCGCGAAACGCGCTCGTCATGTAGATGCTACCGTAACTCGGGAAGTCCAGCGTGGAGCCCGCCGCCCCGACGCTGCGGCCCCGGATCGGCGGCAACTTGATTTCCGGTATCGAGAACTTCGGCAATTTGATTTTCGGAATCTTCAGGCCCGCGCCGATCCCGATACCGACACCACCGTAGTAGAAGCTCTGGTCGTGCTTCTCGGGGTCAGTCAGCACGATCGTGCCGCCCGTTGCCATCACGATCTCAACGCTCAGGCCACCACCTGCCCCAGTGTGATACGTCCACTTGCTCAGTCTCAGAAATGACATATCTGCGCCCCAGTGATCTCGTTATTGTCGTGACGGAAGGTTGATCAACCCGCAAACGATGAAGCCCAATCCGAAGAGTGCGAAAAAGACCGCATTCCCCCAGATCGCATCAAATCGGTCGATTCTCGCAGTCGGAATCGGATTCTCGGCAAGATAACGCACCTGCGGACGATCACCGACAGCCATTTTTGACACAATCCCGCCTTGCGGATATGACACATGTTCGCCTGCCTTGGTCACGAACTCGATTTCAGGGTGATACCCGCCCGCGTTCAACCTAACCACTTCGCCCGGCACCATGATCGACGTCCGCATGAATTCGCGCGTCATCTGGACGTTTATCGCCGCTGCGATCAATAAGCCAATTCCGACCACGACAAAGGCTACGGCCTTGAACATAACTGTGCTCGCTCGTTTGTCAAATAGCAGTCGAGATGATACACAAGGCGAGTCTCGCACATGGACGGCCCGAGGGCATCCTTCCCACCCAGGGATTACAAACCAAGCTTGTCGGAGCGCACAATCGTCGGCCCAACAAAAATGACTTTGCGCAACGACGATTGCGGACCATGCGGCTGCATCTTGAAAATGCGGGCGACGCCAGTGCGGACTCTTTTCGTGATGCGGTATGCCAGTCTCCTTGCCTTCCGCTCCAATCAGCTTCCCATCCACGACCGCCGGTCCCACGATATGTCGATCGTACAAGTACTCGATCTCCGCGAGCCGTTCCCGGCGTTTCCGCTGCCCTAGTCCCTTGAACTCCCTCGGTGCCCGACTATAGGCAAGATCGGCCTCGACGTGTGCATCCGGAAGTTTCAGATATAACATCAGTTTTACGACGTAGTCGAAAACCTGATGCCAGTAGACAAGAGCCGTCTCGCGCCTCTCTGGAGCACATTGGTTGTTCAGATCTTCGAGTATCTGTTTGACCGTGCGATCGGGCTCATCCAGCGGATAGGAAACCAATTGCGTACGAAAGTCAACGCTGCTGAATTCCTGCCAAGTCACCATCGTCAATTGCTCAGTACTTGTCCTCTCTGATTCGAGCCTACGTCGGAACAGAGCAATCGCTCGGATACCGTCTTCTTTGTATCCTTGCCACGCAGAATTTGGAATGATGCAAAGCGCAGGTGCTGGAAACTCAACCAGACCTATCGGTATGTCGTCCGCGATGTAAGCGCTATCCAGCAATCGATGGAGCGCGGCTGTCGGTTCGTACATTGCGCCGTTGCTAGCATGGTAAATCTGCCAAGTCAAGCTGCGACGAGCGTTTTCCAGATCCTGTGGGTCCAGTCCGGCCACCAATGAACGAACACAGGTGGTCACGAATCTAGGAAATTCGTCGAAGAGCTGATCGATTGGGTAAGACGCCAGCCTCGATTGGAAATCGAACTGCCAAACCTTCTGCGCCTCCAGCCTGACGCGATCCCATGCATCCAAGGCTCCTGCGACACGATAACGAACCGCGGCGGCAACCGAGCATAGTTCACTTCGTCCGCCGCAGACGTATCCCTCAGCGCCGCCTGTACGGACATTGCAAGAAACGCTTCGGGATTGTGAAAGACAAATTGACGGCCTGGGTCCACTTGGGCGCCTCAATGCATGCGTATTCGGCTCGAAACGATGGGAACTAGGATAGCAAATCTCCGGCTGGACGCTTTTGTCACTGTATCGAGCACACCCCAGAAAATGGCTTGGCGGTAGATCACAGCGACCATGTCGTCCCGCATTCCCATCGATCAGTACAAGCGTAAAACCACTTTTTTTTCGCCGGGTTGTACTGCTTAAAACCCAACCCGTGGTCACACTGAGGGCACTGCGGCGGCATATCCTGCGTTCCATTGAACAACACCGTTCCGTCCCGATGCGCGTGCAAGAGCTCCAAAGCATACGGCGATGGAAACTGTTGCTGAGTCAACAACGCAACGCGATGTTTCGCACGAGTCAGCGCAACGTAGAAGAGGCGGCGTTCATCTGCGTCGGCTAGCGCCTCTTTCGGCGGTAGCACAAGTTGCAACAGCGGATCATCCTCACGCTCGCTCGGGAAACAAAAAAAGTCATGCTCGGCTCGATACATGCCGACAATCAGCACATAGTCAGCCTGCAACCCCTTTGACGTATGCATCGTCGTGTAAAGACTCGGCGGCTCGTTATCCTTTGTTTTAAGCAGTTCGATTCGATCAGCCCATTTCTCGTCCAGTTCCGCGAGTTGTTGCGCAGTCAATCCGCCGGCGTGGTACCTCCCATAACGGCCCAATATGAATACTGACGGCTTGCGGCCAGGCGGATGTTGGGAAACCCAGCTCGTCAATATCTCATTGATAAGGGCTTCGGGCTCTCGCTCGGTTTTGTACGTTCGCACGTCGATAACGGCCTCGCGGGTTCGATCGTATGCCTCAACAATCTTTGGCATCTGACTCGCGTTGCGCAACACAAACGTTCGGGCGACGTCGGCAATCCCTTGATTGCTTCGAAAAGTCTGCGTCAAGGCACATTGTTTGTCCGCCGCCGTGCGGCGATTGAACGTCGAGCCAAATTCGCGGAAAAAACGCAGATCGGACCCGGCGAATCGGTTGATGGCCTGCCAGTCATCCCCCACCGCAAAGAACAAACTGTCCTCGCGCGCATGTAGCATCTTGCGAATCATTTCACCACGCCCCGGCGCAGTATCCTGAAACTCGTCAGCCAGAATGAACCGATACGGCAAGAGATCCGGCTTGCCACGCAGATAGCCCAGGGCCCGACGGATCATCTCGTCGTAGTCGATGCACTTGTCCGCCTTGAGCAAGTCGTTCACCGCCACGGCGACGGGCCACGCCGCCTGCAAAAACAATCTCGCGCGAGCGGGTTCGCTTTGCTCGGCAAGTCGCTCAATCAACGTTTGCTGGTCCCAGCCGTTCTGACGAATTTGCGAGACCGCTCGCCCAACAAGATCAAAGTCCTCGAGTACACCGATGTCTTTGAGCTTCGCAAGTACCTCCTCTGAGGAACGAGGACGCAACACGATTCCCGCTGCCTTCAACCGCACCTGAAGCTTGTCAAAAAGCGTTCCATCCGTGAACTCAGCACTCGTTGTCCAGAAATGACGAACGTCGAGTCCACTCAATATCCGCTTCTTTCTATCCGCTTCCTCGGCGTATCCCTTTGGATTCTTGAAGAACTTCGGGGCCTCTCCGTTCTCATTGAGCGCGAAGTGCTCGTGAACAATCAGCGACACTCCGGCTGCATCCCGCACGCTATATGTGAAGTCAGGTGTCCATGTTGCTCCGGGACATAGTTTTTCTGCGCCTTCTGCATATGCGGCTTCGTATTCGAAATCAACCCCATTGAGGAACAGCCAGTTAGAAATGGCAACTTCCTCAAAGGACCTGACGGGTTTCGTACAGCCCATCGTGAGAATGCCGTCAGCGAATTCCTTGTTCCTGTAGCCGAGCTTGCGCTGACGCCACATACCGCGCAAGTATTCCACGTATTCGTCTTCCGAATGGAAACGTGCCTCGGGCGGTTTGGGGAAGCGCGCAACCGATTGCAGGAGCAACCAGTCTGCTGCGAATTTCGGCTCCTTCTTGCATCGCTCAACCGCTCTTTTTAGACGAACGGCGTTCTCGGCAGACTCAGAAACGCGTAGAGGGCGACCTTCGACTTGCTCGACAATCTTGCGACCGAGCGAGTGAAACGTGCGTGACTCAATCCTTACGCCACTATCGACCAACTCTCTGACCCGACTCTTGATCGCTGGATCGATCGGGCACGCATCCGCAATCATCGCGCGAAATCGCGCCGTGGTGCGCGCAGCAATTTCTGAGGCAGCCTTGCCGTTAAATGCCAGACACAGGATCTCCTCCGGCCGCACGATGCCCTTCACCAAGGCATAGGCAACCTTACCCACAACCGTGGATGTCTTGCCCGAGCCCGCAGCAGCAATGAGCAACGTATTTTCTTCGAACGTGATTGCCGCTCTCGCCTGTTCGTCCGTCAACGCCCGTTCTTCGCAATACGCGAAGAATCCGCGCCATCGCTCTAACTCGCGCTCCACGAATTCGTCGTTGCGTTGCCTCAGCAACCGATCGCCATCGTGGTTCAGCGCGCGCAAATACAGAATTGCCCGCTTTAATTCTTCGCTGATCGTGAATCGCTTTGCATGCGGGCTTCGACTACGTGCAAACGCACCATCCAACCTCTTCTTTTCAGCTGCGATTCGATCAAGGAGATTCGCTCGTTCGCGTGCCGTGAGATAGCGATCCGCCGACTGCTCCCGCACTACGTGCTTCCACAAAGGAACCAGCGTCTTCTCGTCTACTCCGAGATCGGCTTCCAACCGCTGCAATGCCACTGCCTTTGCGTGAGTAATTGCCGTAACAAATCGCTCAGCATCTTGATGCGACAGTCCTCGCAGCCGTCGAATCTCCATCCCCTCAATATGAAGAGACGACCAGATCCACCCTCGCTGAGCGCGTAATGACACGTCTAGTGGGGACGCCCAAACGTCATTCTCTGCACGCACACGCACAATGTCCGCGTCTATTTCTGCGCTCCACCGTGCCGTCCAACCGAGCCGGCACGCCCAGGCCCGAGGCGAAAACGATTCCTTAATGTTTCTCAGCATTTTCTTTTCCGGCGTGGCATAGACCATCACGTGCAGCCCGACTGAGTGACATGGAACAGGTTCATCGTCTTCCCGTAACCTTTCTTAAAAATCTGAAGATTAGCGGCACCCGTCCTTCTTACACAAGAGCCTCGCAAAACTGACAGTTCGACTCCGGTTCGCTGAAACGTAAGCTCGAATCGAATCATTCAAAAAACTTTCAGATCTATATCACCTCCATGAGCGCCGCCCGCTACGGCCGCTCCGCCGATGCACTTCCGCATCGACGCACTTCGCTCAGGAGGCTCCGTGAATTCCCCCCTCTATATCGCCGTGCTGATCGGCTTGGCCCTCGCTCTCTTCGCGATGTTCGCGTTCGGCTTCTACTGGCTCGCGACCAAGGATCGTCCGACTTCCCCACAAACCCCGCTCCCATTCTCGCCGTCGCCCACCGTGATCGGCGAACACGATGAATGGGAAGCGCACGCGCCCTATCCCAATCATGCGCTGGACGCGCTACGCACCTCGACTTCAATATCGTCAAGCCAAGCGGCATCAGCTTCATTCGCGCTGCCCGAGTTTGATGAGCCACTTTTCGAACATGCGTCACCCGTGACCTGCTCCCTACAAACAGGGCCAGCCGGAGTCTAGTAAAGTTCGTTTTCGGAGAAGAAGACGAACATGAAGAAGCGCTTTACGGAACAGCAAATCATCGGGTTTCTGAAGGAAGCTGAAGCCGGTATGCCGGTCAAGGAACTGTGCAGGAAGCACGGGTTCAGTGATGCGTCGTTCTACACCTGGCGTGCGAAGTTTGGCGGCATGGAAGTCTCGGAAGCCCGCCGGCTCAAGGACCTCGAGGTGGAGAATGCCCGGCTGAAGAAACTGCTGGCCGAAGCAATGCTCGATATGGAAGCGTTGAAGGTCGTGGTCAAGGGAAAGCCCTGAGCCCGCAAGCCAAACGCGAAGCAGTGTCGGCGATTCGGGAGAAGGTCAACATCTCCGAGCGCCGCGCCTGCCGGCTTGTCGGGCTTTCTCGCAGCGTGCTGCATTACGACGCGAGGCCGGACCACGAGAATGAGGTGCTAGTGGCGCGTCTGGTGGAGTTGGCGCACGAACGTCGTCGATTCGGCTACCGTCGACTGCACGCCCTGGTGGAACGCGAAGGCACGCACGCCAATCACAAGCGTATCAATCGCCTGTACCGTGAGGCAGGGCTGGCTGTGCGGCGCCGTCGCAAGCGCCACGGCGTCATGATTGAGCGTGAGCAACTGGCATTGCCGGGCGCGCCCAACGAGGTGTGGTCAATCGATTTCGTGATGGATGCGCGTTCCAACGGCCGGCGCGTGAAGTGCCTGACCGTCGTCGACGACTTCACGAAAGAGGCTGTCGACATCGTCGTCGACCATGGCATCTCCGGTTTGTATGTCGCTCGGGCATTGGACCGTGCAGCTCGCTTCCGTGGCTATCCCAAGCCGGTGCGAACAGACCAGGGCCCCGAATTTACGAGCCGCGCGCTTGACCAGTGGGCGTATGCGAACGGCGTCACGCTGAAGTTGATTCAGGCGGGCAAGCCAACACAGAATGCGTACATCGAATCGTTCAACGGCAAGTTCCGCGACGAATGCCTTAACGAGCACTGGTTCACGACGCTCGCGCACGCTCGGGCTGTCATCGCGGCATGGCGTCAGGACTACAACGAGCAAAGGCCGCACAGCGCACTGAACTACCTTGCGCCGTCAGAGTTTGCGGCGAAACATCGGGCAACCGCGGATGCTCCTGCCGCGTTCCAGGAGCTGGTTTAAAGGAACTTTGCTAGAAGCCCATTGGCCCTGTTGAAGGGGGCAGGTCACGTCAAGCGCATCAACGCTCCTAGCCTCTGGTATCAACTTACCAGTCGACGTCAGTTTTCAGCAATAATGAAGTCCCCACACGAGACCGACAACGCGATGTTTCTCAGCTCAAAAATAAAGAACACTATGCCCGCAGAGGAGCAAGTTCTGCAGTCGTCAGATGAGAGCGATGAATCGCTGGCACTCAGTGATCGTGAAGCGCAGACCGACCTGCCAGCTCCCCAGAAACACAGCAAGCCAAAACTACTCCTTTTGGACCTTGCGCCGAGCGTAGTGGCAACCATCGAGTCAAAATGGGCCGACGTGGTAGTTGGTACTCTCGGGCGTCCCTACAAAGTTGATCAGACGGCCGGCTACACTCCTGCAATCAACCACGAATTTCTGTCTGGACATCAAGAATGCGACATCATCATTGCCGACTTCACATTCCCTGCGATCGACGACAGCTCCCCCGGCGAAAAGCATGTGCCGCCACAAGAACTCGATGTCTGGGTTAAGAAGAACCTTGGATATATCGATAACCGCGGACTGACAGCGCTACGCAACAGAGACGTGTTCGAGAGGACTTTGAAACAAGGTGGCGTCATCATAGTCTTTGCCGATCTGGTCCAGGAGCATGACGCCAAATTTGCATCAACGGACTACGGGAACCGCTTAACCCCCGGTAGAAAACTCTCGTTTAGCGTATGGAACCTAACAAGCGACTTAGAGTCCTTGACGCTTGACGACGATCACGGTTCCGTAACTACTGCTGTCGACGGATCCAGCTTGGGTAAGCTAGTAACCAAACACCTGCCTGGAAGCGAATTTACATGCGCAATACGACCGCGATACCCGACCGACGAATGGACAGCTCTAGCAGTCAACAAGTTTAACGGCTGGGTCGCCGCGGGTCTCCAAAAGGAAGGACGGCTCGTCACCTTGGTAGTCCCGCAGCTAGCGAATAAGGCAGCTTTCCTTGACGAGTTGCTCACGACGGTACTGCCCGAATACTTGCCAGATCTGTTCCCAGACATAGCAACGGGCGCATGGACACATCGCCCTGAATACGAACTCCCGCGGGTCGCGGAACTGCGGAGTGAACGGATACGCATTGAAGAAGAAACGCGGGCCGCGCTTGCCGCGCTGGACGGTCAGATCGATGCGGAAAAAATCGAGAACGGTTGGATTCACGACCTCCTGACTGCAACCGGCGACGAATTGGTAAATGCCGTGAAGCGAGCCCTAACTGAAATGGGGTTCCGCAAGGTCGTGGACGTGGATGAGATTCGCGACCAAGCCAAACAGAGTCGACGAGAAGACCTGCGTATCGAAGATCGCCACCCCGTGCTCGTGGTTGATATCAAGGGCATCGGCGGTCGCCCAACCGACGAGGACGCTACACAGGCAAACAAGCATGCGCTGATCCACTCCAGGGAATCGAAGAATCCCGAAGTTCAAGGGCTGTCGATTATCAATCACGAGCGCCACATGCCACCGCTCGAGCGCGATAACAACATGCCATTTCGCGAAGAACTACTGACGGTTGCGGATGAGACGAGCCTTGGTCTGATGACATCGTTCGACTTGTATCGAATCCTTGTCAATATGCGTCGATGGAAATGGACTTCAGGTGACGTCACGCCCCTGCTGTACGCCAGCAAACGCGTAAGCGTAGTTCCAACGCATTACGAATTCATCGGCTCGATCGCCGGGGTCTGGTCGAAAGCAAATGCATTCGGCGTCGTGATTGAGAACGGAGCGGTCAACGTCGGTGACACGCTCGCCATCGAGGGACCAATCTATTTTGAAGAACTGACAGTGCGATCTATCCGCGTCAATGACGCTGCGGTTCAAACGGCAACCATAGCCGATCAGGCTGGCTTCCCACTCCCTGAAAGCGGCGCAAAAATCCGGGAAGGGATGCGTGTGTTCGTGATCCATCGAACCGAGCAAGTTGTAGAACAGAAAAACTGACATCCCTGTTCGATGATGGCAATGATTACGCGATTTAGCTAGCTTGTAGTGCGATCATCGCTCAAGCGATGGTCGCATCGAGCGCCCCGCAGCGTTCCACACCATATCAAACAGAGGCCCGTAGATGTCCGCCGTCGACGTGGAAAAAGATTCGACAACCAGCTCTGGCAATAGCAAGTTTTGGTAGTACGCAGGCACGGTTGCAACACTGCCCGCTATCGCTGCAGCACGGGTTCCCTTGGGCTCGAGCGGGACGCCACCTATGTCGACGAATGAGAGCATAACCACCGCTGGCCCGTCCACGCCGAGCTTAATGAGAGCATCTTTCAAGGTCTGGTGATGCTCATCCAACAGCGCTTTCTCCATGCTCCCGACCCATGCCACATCGGATTCGTCCCACTGGATTCGCATCACGGATTCAATGCTTCCATTTCGGAAGAGTTGCGTATAAGAAAACAGCTGCTCTCTCGTGGCCGAAATAGTCAAGGCCCCATCGAGATTTATACGAGCTCCGCGCCCCGCTTCGTGTGTCGGCGGGGGCAGGACTTGCGCAACGGCATACAACTCCGAGGCGTCGAAATTCAGTCCTCCAAGTGCCGAGGCCATCGGGACCACATGCAGCACTCCCGTCGCGTACCGTTCGAGCGGTGACGGCATTGGGCGCTGATACAGATCATCAATCCTCTTCGCACGGAAGTTGCGGATATTCTCGATCGCAGTTTCGCCGCGAAGAAAAGCGCTGCGTATGCTGGAGATATCCATGGGATCAATCCCGGTTGAGGTTCGCGTGTAAAACACTCCGCTCTTACGCACCCGGTGGGGAGTTTGAAAGCTGGGCGGAGTGCGCACGATAACGATATATCCGCCGCCGGGAACGTCGACAGCCTCGAGATGAACGCCGGGAACCTTGGGTTCTATGAGGTCGGTCAGTGCCGATTGCAACGTGCGCAATGCCTCATCTTTGTCCTCAAGCGAAATCGGCTTGAACTGGGTGATAACACCGCCTTGCTCATCGGCGCCCAAGACTAGATCGCCACCACGGGTATTTGCAAATGCCACGACGTCGGCTGCAAGACTCACCCGCGCGTCCCTCTCGGTCGGGAAATCACGCTTGAAATCGAGCGTGTGGGACTCTGGGACCTGGTTGTCCTTGAGCGCCTGAAGATCGGCGAAGGTCACATCTCGCAAGTCAGTCTGATGCAGCATGTGGCAGTTTTTCTAGGTGTGCCGAAAGACAGCGCAATAAAAAAGTCGCCACAATGGGCGACTTCAGATTTAAGCCTCTTCCGGCTCATAAGGGGTGATTGCAGCGAGGGTTCTCTCGATTTCCGCTTTGTGCATGGCCGTCTCATAGTCGAGTTGCAGTCCGGTCCAGAACTCATCGCTCATGCCGAAATAACGCGACAGACGAAGCCCTGTATCGACCGTAATCGCACGGTGACCCGCGATGATCTCGCTGATCCGTTGCTGTTGAACACCGATGTCCTTGGCGAGCCGGTACGCGGTGATGCCCATCGGCTCCAGGAACTCCAGCTGCAGGATCTCTCCTGGGCGGGGGTATAGAATTTCACGTGGCATAGGGCGCCTCCTAGTGATAGTCGACGATCTCAACGTCGAACGCATTGCCCGCGTCGAAGCGGAAGCAGACGCGAAACTGATCGTTAATCCTGATGCTATGCTGCCCGGCACGATCTCGTTGAAGGGCCTCCAACCGGTTATTCGGCGGGATACGCAGATCGCTCAAGGCCGCAGCCCGATGCAGCATGGCCAGCTTGCGCATCGCTACGGCTTCAATGTTGGCAAACCGAGCAATACGCGTCCCGGCAAACAATGCCGCCGTGTCAGCGCATCTGAAGGATAGGATCATGGCTTCATAGTATTGCGCTGCAATACTATCGTCAAGCAAGACTACTATAGGGGTTTGCAGCAGAAAAACTGGCGCGATTGTTGCTGTTTTGGTGCGCCGCACACCGTCTCACGCGAATCACTGATGCAGCAACCTGCGTAGCTCGTGCGTAACCCCGGCGTAACCCCGGAACGTCTGGAAGTACTCGGAATGGCCCGCCCTACACGATTCGAACGTGTGACCTACGGCTTAGAAGGCCGTTGCTCTATCCAACTGAGCTAAGGGCGGTCGGGGAGAAAAGACACGGCTGGGCGCGGGCTGCATTTGACACTGGGCATCGAGCAACGACAAAACCACCATCCTCGAAGCCCCGAAACAAAACGGGCCCGGCATGAAGCCGAGCCCGAAATTATACCCGATCATCGCGTCAACTCACGTGAAGCGAGCCATCGCAACCTCAAACCGGCTGCGGATGCAGCATGAACCAGCCGAGACAGAACACACCGGCGATCACGCAATACACGCCGAACGAAGCCAGCCGGCCACGCCCTTCGAAGTAGCGCATCAGGAACCGCACGCTCAGGTACGCGGCGATCGCCGTCAGCACGCCGCCGAGCAGCGCATCGGCGAGCTGGTCGCGCGCATGGAACAGCTTCGGAAGCTCGAGCACACCCGCCGCGAAAATGATCGGCGTACCGAGCAGGAACGAGAATTCCGCAGCCTTCTCCGCCGTCAGCCCTGCGGCATTGCCGGCGATCATCGTCAGCCCGCTGCGCGAGAAGCCCGGAATCAGCGCGCCGATCTGCGCCAGACCCACGAAGAACGCCTGCTTGAACGTCATCTTCTCCGGTGCCTGATGCGCGCGGCTGCGCTGGATGCGATCGCCGAGCCACAGCAGCACGCCGTTCACGATCAGCGCGACCGCGACGATCCGCAGGTCGTGGAACACACGTTCGATGCGCTTCTCGAGGAGCAGCCCCACGATGCCGGTCGGGATCGTGCCGATGATGAGCGCCCACATCAGGTGCCCGTCGTCGTTCTTGCGGCCGCCGAGCTGCGCGAAGAAGCCGCTGATCAGCGCGACCCAGCGCGCGCGGAAGTACCACAGCAGCGCCAGTGCGGTGCCGAGGTGCAGCGCGACGAGAAACGGCAGCAGTTGCGGTGCGTGCTTGTCGATGTGCATGCCGAACAGCGCCGGCACGAGCAGCGTATGGCCAAGGCTGCTGACGGGGAAGAGTTCGGTGACGCCCTGCAGGACGCTCAGGAATACCAGAAACCAGAGACTCACGCGTCGGTCCTTTTAGTGAGGTTTGAGCAGAAAGAGAAGCGGACGACGCGATGCGCGTCCGAAAAAACGCGCCCCGATTATGCCGAGCCCGGATTACTGCGCCAAGGCATTTGGCTGGATATTGCGGCAATGCACACAAACGCTTGCATCTTGTAAGCAGTCAGAAAGCAAAAAGCCCGCCATTTGCATGGCGGGCCTTTCGATTTCGGCAGGAATTGCCGTCAGCGGCCGAGCTGATAGAAAAATAATACCGTGCTGCCGGTGAACATGCCGAACAGTGCGATACCCATTGCCATTGCCAGATCCATGGCCCCCTCCACGAAGTGTCATGACCCGGCAACATCACCGGTTTAGAGCCATTATCCCGACCGTCGACAGTCTTAAAAACTCGCGATTTCCCGAGAAGGGTTTTCCCCGAGCCTCCATGGCCCGATAATGGAGCGCGCCGTTCCCGTCCACCCGCCCAACCGATTCGCCATGCCGACCTTCCAGCAACACGACATTCACGAACTTCACGCCGGCCCGTCGCTCGTCCGGGTCGCTCCGCAATTCGGCGGCCGCCTGCTGTCATGGGATGTCGACGGTGAACCGGTGATCTTCTGGCCGGACACGGCCGACTGGAGCAATCTCGCGCGCGTGCGCGGCGGCAACCCGCTGCTGTTCCCGTTCCTCGGCCGTCATCGCGTCGACGGTGAACTCGGCCGCTGGCGCGACGCCGCCGGCGTGGTGCGCGACCTGCCGATGCACGGCTTCGCGCGCGACCTGCCGTTCGCCGCGCGGCCGTCGGCCGATGGCGCCGCGCTGTCGATGACGCTCGACGCGACCGACGCGCTGCGCGCAAGTTACCCGTTCGACTTCCGGTTCGAGGCGACCTACCGGCTGGCCGACTCGCACACGCTCGAAGTCGCGCTGACGACGAGCAATCGCGGCGACACGCCGCTGCCCTACTACGCCGGCCACCATTTCTATTTCGCGCTGCCGCACGGCGAACGCGCCGAGACCACGCTTGAGCTGCCGCCCACGCATCGTTGCGCGCAGCAGGCCGACGGCTCGATCAGCACGCCGGAACCGGGCGACACCCGTTATCACCTCGACAACCCGGACATCCTCGACCGCTTCCACTGCCTCGACGGCGTGCCGGCCACGCCGGTGCGCATCGTGATGCCGGGCCGCCGCCGCACGATCGAGATCGCGCTCGACGTGCCGGGTTCGATCCCGTGGTACGCGGTGACGACCTGGACCGAGAAGCCGGATTCGGACTTCTATTGCGTCGAGCCGTGGCTCGGCCTGCCGGATGCGATCCACAACGGCCTCGGGCTGCGCATGCTGGCGCCCGGTGCGACCGAAACGGCCACGCTGCGGATTCGCGTCCTCCCGCTCGCCGGCTGATACGCAGGCTTGTTACGCAGGCCGAGACGCCGTCAGGCAGCGCGCCGCAGCGCCGATAACGGCCCAAACTGCGGCGCGCGGGTCGAACCCGTTAAAATCGGACCTTTTGTGTTGCCTGCCGCGTCACGAGCGGCAGGGTTTTGCGAGGTTCAATGTTCGGAACAACAACGAAGCGACTCTTCGCAGCCGCCTGCGCCGCCCTGCTCGTCGCGTGCGGCTCCGCGCCTGTCGGCCCCGGGTTCTATCGCGTCGAGCGTGGCGATACGCTCTACAAGATCGCGCGCGACAACCGCACGTCGGTATCGAACATCGTGCGCTGGAACCAGATGACGAACCCCGATGCGATCGAAGTCGGCCAGGTGCTGCGCGTCGTGCCGCCACCCGGCACGACCACCGCATCGACGCCGTCGACCACCGGAACCGGCAGTGCCGGCCGGGCCCGCCCCGCGCCTTCCGCCCCGGTCGAATCGGCCGTCAAGCCGGCCTCGAGCATCGCGCTGATCTGGCCGGCAGCCGGCAATGTGGTCCGCACGTTCGACGGCTCGAAATCGAAGGGCATCGACATCGCGAACTCGCCGGGCACGCCGGTGGTCGCGGCCGCACCGGGTGTGGTGGTCTATGCGGGTAACGGGCTGCGCGGCTACGGCAACCTGATCATCCTCAAGCACAACGCCGACTACCTGACCGCCTACGCGCACAACCGCGCGCTGTTGGTGAAGGAAGGCCAGTCGGTCACGCAAGGGCAATCGATCGCCGAGATGGGCAACAGCGACAGCGATCGGGTCGCGCTGCATTTCGAATTGCGCTACGGCGGCCGATCGATCGACCCGTCACGCTACCTGCCGGCGCGCTGAGCACCCGATGGACGACACGCGATGCCGGCACGCATCGCGTGTCGTCGCGGTGAAAACCGGGAAAGGTGATGTCAGCGCTTGCGCAGACGTCCGGTGAACCGGCCGGACAACGGATCGACGTGACGGGCAAACGCTACCAGTACGCCGATTCCTATCAGGCTGAACCCCGCAGCTATCAGAAGCAAATCCATGGTCACACACTGATTTTTTCGTGATCTTATGCGTCATTGTGGAATCGTGCACTGAGCCGAGGCTGTGGACGAGTACGAACATTCCCTACCCTCGGACGCCATTGTGGATTCGTCTGCGTGAAATCCTGATGTAAGCCGCTCGCGCGACGCCACGTTCGCCCCCAGGAGACACCTCGATGCTGCCCGCCGCCGATCGCTACGACGACCTGCTCTCCCGCTTCGCGTGGGACGTCCCGGCGCGCTACAACATCGGCGTGGACGCCTGCGACAAATGGGCCGACGGCAGCGGACGCCTCGCGCTGGTCCACGAAACGGCGCAAGGCGACGTTTTCCGGATCACGTTCGACGACCTGAGGAATGCCTCTAACCGGCTCGCGAACAGCTTCGTGCGCGCCGGCCTTCGACGCGGCGACCGGATCGGCATCTTTCTCGCGCAGGGCCCCGAAACGGCCGTCGCGCACCTCGCCGCGTACAAGCTCGGCGCGATCGCGGTGCCGCTCTTCACGTTGTTCGGCGTCGATGCGCTCGAATACCGGCTCGCGAACAGCGAGGCGGCTGCGCTCGTCACCGACGCAGCCGGCTACGCGAAAATCGCACCGCTGCGCGCCCGGTTGCCGGCACTGCATACCGTCTACTGCATCGGCAACGATGCGCCCGATCAGCCGGGCGTGCTGCGCTACGACGCGGCGCTCGCCGCCGAAACATCCGACTTCGTGCCGGCCGATACGGCCGCCGACGATCCGGCGCTCATCATCTATACGTCCGGCACGACGGGCAAACCAAAAGGCGCGCTACACGCGCATCGCGTGCTGCTGGGCCACCTGCCGGGCGTCGAGATGTCGCAGCAGTGCTTCCCGCGCGACGCGCGCCTGTTCTGGACGCCCGCCGACTGGGCATGGATCGGCGGCCTGCTCGACGTGCTGCTGCCGTCGTGGCATCACGGCGTACCCGTACTCGCCCGCCGTTTCGAAAAATTCGACGGCGACGCGGCGTTCGCGCTGATGGCACGGCACGGCGTCACCCATGCGTTCCTGCCGCCCACCGCGCTGAAGCTGATGCGCACCGTCCCGGCACCGCGCGAACGCTACGCGCTGTCGCTGAAATCCGTCGCGAGCGGCGGGGAATCGCTCGGCACCGAGCTGACGGCCTGGGGACGCGATGCGCTCGGCGTGACGATCAACGAGTTCTACGGGCAAACCGAGTGCAACATGGTGCTGTCGTCGTGCGCGGCGCTGTTCGATGCGCAGCCCGGCGCCATCGGCAAGGCCGTGCCCGGCCATGCGGTCGCGATCGTCGACGCGGACGGCACGCCGCTGCCGCCCGGCGTCGAAGGGCGCATCGCGGTGCGCCGCCCCGACCCGGTGATGTTCCTCGAATACTGGCGCAACGCCGACGCGACGCGCGACAAGTTCGCCGGCGACTACCTGCTGACCGGCGACACGGGCACGATCGACGCCGACGGCTTCGTGCGCTTCGTCGGCCGCGACGACGACGTGATCACGAGCGCCGGCTACCGGATCGGCCCGGGCCCGATCGAGGACTGCCTGCTCACGCATCCGGCGGTGCGGATGGCCGCCGTCGTCGGCGTGCCCGACGCGACGCGCACCGAGATCGTCAAGGCGTTCGTGGTGCTGAATCCCGGCCACACCGGCGACGATGCGCTCGTGCAGGCGCTGCAGGCACATGTGCGCACGCGCCTCGCCGCGCACGAGTATCCGCGCGCGATCGCGTTCGTCGACAGCCTGCCGATGACCGCGACCGGCAAGATCGTGCGCCGCGCGCTGCGCGACGCGTAGGCCGGCCGCCACCCGTGCCGCCGGCCAGGCCGGATGGTTTATAGTGGCGCCACTACGCAGTCTTTCCAAGAAAACGATGTCCTCTGATCACCACTCCGACGCGGGCGCGTCGCACAGCGCGCTCTACGCCAAACTCCTCGGCGAAACCGCCAAGATCGACTGGTGCGATCTCGAACGCTTCTTCGCGCAGGGCAAGCTGCTGTCCGTGGCGCGCGACCTCGATCTCGTCAGCGTCGCGGAAGCCGTTGCCGACGACGATGCCGAGCAGGTCACGCGCTGGCTGTCGGCGGGCCTCGTCGCACGCATGCCGGCCGAAACCGCTGCCGATTACGCGACGCGCAACCCGGAGCTGTGGGCGGTCGTCGTCTCGCCCTGGGTCTGCGTGCAGGAACGCGCCTGACGCGTCCGCCATGTCCGAAGCCGCGTTACCGCACGGGGCCGGCACGGCTGCCGTCACGCACCGGCGTGTCCTCGCGCTCGCGTTCCCGATCGTCCTCGCGAACCTGACCCAACCGATCCTCGGTGCCGTCGACACGGCCGTCGCGGGCCACCTCGACGGCACGCAGTACCTGGGCGGCGTCGCGCTCGGCGGGCTGTTCTTCAATTTCGTGTTCTGGGGGTTCGGTTTCCTGCGGATGGGGACGACCGGCCTCGTCGCGCAGGCGCATGGCGCCGGCGACGCCGCCGGGATCCGCCTGAACCTGCTGCGCGCGTTGATCGTCGCATTCGCACTCGGCGCCGCGGTGCTGGCGCTGCAGGTGCCGCTGCTGTCGTTTGCGCTGTCCGCGCTCGGCGGCAGCGATGCCGTACGCACCACTGCGCTTGCCTACAGCCATGCGCGAATCTGGAGCGCACCGTTCGCGCTCGCGAACTACGTCGTGCTCGGCTACCTGCTCGGCATGCAGCGCGTGCGGCTCGCGCTCGTCGCGCAGGTATTCATCAATGCGGTGAACATCGGCGCCGTGCTGCTCTACGTGTATGGCTTCGGCTGGGGCATCGCCGGCATCGGCGCCGCAACGGCCACCGCGGACACATGCGGTTTCGCGCTCGGCGCATGGATGCTGTGGCGGCTGCGGCCGCGCGGCCTTGCGCCGATCGCGGTACGTGCACTCGCCGACCGCGTCGCGCTCAAGCGGCTGATCGTCCTCAATCGCGACATCTTCCTGCGTACGCTGTGCCTGCTCGGCGCATTCGGCTGGTTCGCGCACCTCGGTGCAAAACAGGGCGATGCGACGCTCGCGGCAAACGCGCTGCTGCTGAATTTCCAGACGTTCATGGCGTACGGCCTCGACGGCTTCGCGCATGCGGCCGAAGCGCTCGTCGGCGCGGCCGCTGGCGCGCGCGACCGCAGCGCGTTCCGGCGGGCCGTGCGGGTCACGCTGTTCTGGTCGGCGCTCGGCGCGCTGCTGTTCGCACTCGTGTACTGGGCCGCCGGCGGCTGGATCGTCGCGCGCCTGACCGACCAGGCAGCGATCCGCGAAATGGCGCTGCGCTACCTGCCGTGGGCCGCGCTTTCGCCGATCGTGTCGGTCTGGGGCTTCCTGCTCGACGGCGTCTTCATCGGCGCCACGCAGACGCAATCGCTGATGCGCGCAATGGTCGCGTCGTTCTCGATCTTCGTCGTGGCCACGCTCGCCGCGGTCGGCACGTTCGGCAATCACGGCCTCTGGTTCGCGCTGCTGCTGTTCATGGCCGCACGCGGCGCGACGCTGGCGCGCTACCTGCCGGCGCTGTTGCGGCACATCGGCGCCGACGCGCCCGCGGCCCGCGCCTGACGGCGGGCCGAACCAGCCGTTATTGCGTGGGTTTCGGCGGCGGTGCGTCGAGCATCGACGGCGGCGTCATGTCGGTCGGCACGCCGTGATAGTCGGCCGGATCTTCCGGCGGATGGCCGCGACGGGCCTGATGCGGATCGCTGGTACAGCCGGCGAGAAAAGATGCGGCCAGCACGGCCAGCATGAAACGGGTCATCGGGTATGGCTCCGGAAATCGGCGCGCCCATCGCACGCCGGGACCGCGCCGAGTCTAGCGGAAATCCTGCCTCGGAGTTGCGCCGCGCATGTCCTACTATGTACGCATGGCGCTGTGCCGTGGAAAG
Source organism: Burkholderia sp. SRS-25 (assembly GCF_004343765.1). Lineage (NCBI taxonomy): Bacteria > Pseudomonadati > Pseudomonadota > Betaproteobacteria > Burkholderiales > Burkholderiaceae > Burkholderia > Burkholderia sp. SRS-25. The sequence continues at coordinate 177,310 of NZ_PTXM01000007.1, read as the reverse complement.
GAGGCTGCCATGTCGTCTGAAGAAATTGCCGGCCTGGTCGGGCTGTTCGTCGGTCTGATGGTGCTCGTCGCCCTGTCGTTCTTCGAGTCGCGCGAATACAAGCGCAGCCATGAAGGCGAAGGGATGATCCACCACTGGATGGCCGAACACCACCTGCTCGACTGGCGGCGCAAGCACTAAGCGCGCCGCTGCCGTCCGGCCCTTCCCTGGGCCGTTCTCGAACGTGCCGTCCCGCGGCACGCTGGTGGTCGCGTATCGCCGAAATTAACGGGGTCCGATTCACACACGTTGACCAGATGACGAACGCCGTCGCGCGGCTCATGCCACGCGACGGCGTTCGCTTGCGCGCACCCGGACGGGCGCGACGCGATTCCGACGGCTCAGCCCAGGAAGTGGCGGGCGTAGCGCGCGTTGATGTCGGACAGGCGGAACAGCGTCAGGAAATCCGCGCAGTTGAAGTCGGGATCCCAGGCCGGGGCGCCGCAGATCTTCGCGCCGAGACGCAGGTAACCCTTGATCAGCGGCGGCGGCGCCACGACGGTGCCCGTCTGCAGTTCGTCGACCGGCAGGGCCGTGTGCGGGAACGCGCGATATTCCGGCGCCGTCAGCGAGCCGGCCGACAGCGACTGGTACAGGTTCGCCGCGTAATGGCCGCCGTCGGCCATCGACACGCTCGCGCAGCCGAGCATCGTCTCGTAGCCGTTCTGCATCATGTACGCGCCAAGACCGCCCCACAGCGCCATGATGACGGCACCGCTGCGGTAGTCGCTGTGCACGCACGAGCGGCCGACCTCGACCATCTTGCCGCGCAGGTGCGTGAGGCGCGACAGGTCGAATTCGCCTTCGGCATACAGGCGGCCGACACGCGCCGCCTGGTGCGGCGGCAGCACGCGATACGTGCCGACGACTTTCAGGGTGTCGAGATCGCGAACCAGCAGGTGGTCGCAGTACGCATCGAACGGATCGACGTCGAGACCGGAGGGGCCGCTGACCTGCGCGCCCATCTCTTCGGCGAACACGCTGTAACGCAGGCGCTGGGCTTCGCGCAATTCGTCTTCCGTACGCGCCCACGCGGCGCGCAGGCGATACTCCGATGTGACGGTTTCACTGGCGCGCGGCAGGTGGCGCCGCGACGTGTCGAGGGGCAGCGAGGCAAAAGGGAGCGTAGGCGTCGGCAGTTCTCGCATTAGGCTTTCCTGATCGTAAGGAATAGGACGACATGCCCGCCAATGTAGTAATCGGCCGTGACCGTTATGTGGCACGACCGTGTCCTTTCAATGACGTGTCGCCGAATTGACTTTAGCAGAAAGCTTGCGAAACCGTACGACGAATCCCTTCAAAGCCCTTCAGACGGGCCTCACAGCAGGTCGGGCGTCAGTACCGCGCGCAGCACGGCCTGCCGGCTGCCGTCACGCGTGCGGCTCGCCAGCCACACGATTCCGCCCTTCTTGACGCTCCAGCTGTCGTCGCCGCCGGCGATCAGTTGCGCGGCAACGCTGCCGAGCGTCGGCTGGTGCCCGACGATCACGACCGTCGGTGCAATGCCTTCCGGCCAGCCGGCCGCCGCCAGCACGCCGTCGACGCTGCCGCCCGGCGCGAGCGCGTCGACCGTCCGGTACTGGTCCGTCAGCGCCTCGACCGTCTGCACGGTGCGTGCCGCCGGGCTCGCGAGGATCACGGCGTTCGTCTCGAGCCGCCCACGCAGCCATTTGGCCATCGCCTGCGCGTCCTTGCGGCCCCGGACGGTCAACTGGCGCGCGAGATCGCTCGTCGCGTAGTCTTCGGCTTCGGCGTGGCGCCACAGGATCAGGTTCATCATGATGTTCTCCTTGCTTCGGCGAGCGGCCCCGCGCCCATGCGTCCGGGCCCGCCGATGACCGGGCGAATTGTCGCAAATGGCGGACGCTTGCCGCCGCGGCATTTACCCGCATATAGGGATTGACCGGATCAGACGTTCAACGATACAATCTTTGGCTCGTCGGAGCGTAGCGCAGCCTGGTAGCGCATCTGATTTGGGATCAGAGGGTCGTAGGTTCGAATCCTATCGCTCCGACCAAAGGAATCAAGGGGTTACGGTTATACCGTAGCCCCTTTTCCGTTTCTGGGCCCTTTAAGCGTCAACCGGGATTCGCGGTTCGCAGCGCCTCGATTCATTGTAGGGACCAATTGCGGCATCGACGCTACAACGATTCCACGCAGCCCTCGGCGGCCCTGTTTCGAAAGTCCGCACAAAGCAATTGGCTCATGGCCATTCGCTTTCAATGCAGGAAAGGCTGACTGGAAAGGATCGAGCGCCCGCCTGGCCGATCCGTCGAATTACCGACGGCATACGGGCCAACGAGCCCCCCCCCGGCCCGCATACGGCACTTGCCGGAACACGCGATAATGCACGTGGACAACCCGCCCTCGCGCATGAAAAACAACATTCTGAAGACCGCCCTCTGCGCATCGCTGCTCGCGTTCGCGACTGCCGGCACCGCGTCGGCCAAGGCGCTCGACGACGCACTCGACTGCCACTCGACCGGCCACAAATTCGTCGCACCGCTACTCGCCGCCGGCGACATCCAGTCGGAGCCGATGCACGTCGAATCGAACTCGGTCAATGCATTCCGCACGAGCCACGCGCTGACGGCGTACGGCTTCGGCGTCTATGTCGTACTCGGATACCAGGCAAACGACCCGATCTTCCGCCCGGGCGACGGCACGCCGATCGGCGACTGGGCCTATGGCGTCGTGGTGCGGGGCACGAAAAGCGCGGTGGAGGAAGCCGTGCGCAAGGCCGGCAGCGACGCGACCGTCAAGCAGGCGTTTCCGTTCCTGACTGCGATCGTCTGCTCGTCGGACTGAGCGGCCGCCAGGACGATCATGCGGCCATCCTGAGGGGTATCGAGCCAACCCCTCTGCCCAGCCCCTCCGCGCCCCGCCATCGACCTCTTACGCGCCGGTATACACCACGCGATACGGGATTCCGACCTTCTCCCACTCGGCTGCCTCCTGGCTGAGGCTGTAGTCGGTCAGCGGGTTCTGCTCGACCCATGCGCTCGGCAGGCGTACTTCATACCCACCCTTCTTCATCTGCGACACGGAAATATCCGGCAGCCCCGCATCGGTCCGGCGCCGGCACAGCAGCGCCGCGAGCCGCAGGCAGAACAGCAGCGGCCACTCGACCTCGCGCGCCTGCGACAGCTTGCCGAGCTTGCCCGCGTGACCGAGCACGAGCGCGGCGAGGCGCGCCTGGTCGGTGCGCGAAAAACCCGGCATGTCCGCGTTGCTCGCGATATAGGCCGAATGCTTGTGATACGCGCTGTGCGAGATCGACAAACCGATCTCGTGCAACGCGGCCGCCCAGCCGAGAAACATCCGGCCTTCCTCGCGCGCCTCTTCGTCGGCTTCCTCGAGTTCGTCGTAGAAACGCCCCGCCAGCGCGCCGATCCGTTCGGCCTGCGCGCGATCGACACCGTAGCGGCGCGTAAAGCCCTCGACGGTCACCGCACGCATGTCCTCGTGCTGCGTCCGGCCGAGCAGGTCGTACAGCACCCCGAGGCGCAGCGCGCCGTCGGTCGTATCGACGTAGTCGACACCGAGTTCCTCGAACACCGCGAGCATGATCGCGAGGCCGCCTGCGAGCACCGGCACGCGATCGGGCTTCAGCGCGATCAGCTTCAGCCGGTTGACGTTCTCCGACTTGATCAGCGCACGCTTCAGCCGCTCGAGGCCGCCGCGCGAAATGCCGTGCGTGATGCCCGGATCATTGAAGCCGTTTGCCTCGACGAGTTCCGCGAGCGCACGCGCGGTGCCCGACGAGCCGATCGCCTGGTCCCAGCCGGCCTTCTTGTACTCGCTCGAAATGATCTGGATCTCGCGCTTGGCCGCGAGCTCGGCCTGCCGCATCGTGTATTCGTCGACGTTGCCGGCCGGGAAGAAGGTGCGGCTGTGGCTCACGCAGCCGATATAGAGACTCTCCATCACGATCGGCGTGTAGTGCGAGCCGATGATGAATTCGGTGGAGCCGCCGCCGATGTCGACGACGAGCCGCTTGCCGGCGCTCGCCGGCACCGAGTGCGCGGCGCCCGCATAGATCAGCCGCGCTTCTTCGCGGCCCGCAATCACTTCGATCGGGAAGCCGAGCGCCGCTTCGGCTTCGCCGAGAAATTCGCCCGCGTTCTTCGCGACGCGCAGCGTGTTGGTCGCCACCGCGCGCACGTGATCGGGATGGAAATCGCGCAGGCGCTCGCCGAACCGCTTGAGCGCCTCCCAGCCACGCTCCTGCGACGCGCGATCGAGCATCTTGTCGCTCGACAGGCCCGCAGCCAGCCGGACGGGCTCGCGCAGCGCGTCGACGGGATAGATCTGGCTGCCCGCCGGCGTTTCCTCGACGCGTCCGACGATCAGCCGAAAGCTGTTCGAGCCGAGATCCACGGCAGCCAGCAAGTGGGGGGTTGTAACCATCAGAAGGGGCTCCGTGCGCGTTCGCCCGCGGCGGCCGGTGCGACAACCGTGGGCGGTCAATCAAAGGCGACATTTTAAGCGTGGAACGCTTGCCATTGCCACGCTTCACGGGCATACAACCTGCTCGATTGCATATAGCCGAAACATTTATGAGACGAAACGGTTACGGCGTAGAATTTCCCGATATAAATACATTATTGTCATAAGCACGTCATCGTACCGTGAGAGTTTCCGAGCGTCCTTTCGAATCATCGCCCGAATTACCCCCTACTCTGCCGATGTCCGTCCGCTACCCGCTTCTCAATCGTGAACTCGGCATCCTCGGTTTCAACGAGCGCGTGCTGGCCCAAGCGGCCGATCCGCAAGTCCCGTTGCTCGAGCGCCTCCGCTTCATCTGCATCACCAGCAGCAACCTCGACGAATTCTTCGAAGTCCGGATGGCGGGCCTGCAGGAACAGATCCGCGACAACCCCGGCGCACTGACGCCCGACGGCATGTCGTTACAACATGCTTACGACCTCGTCGTCGAACGCGCGCAGCGGCTCGTGCATCGACAGTACACGATGCTGCACGAAACCGTGCTGCCGGCGCTCGAACAGGAAGGCATCTACTTCCATGCGAGCGACACGTGGAACGACGAGCAGCTCGAATGGGCGCGAAATTACTTCCTCGACGAGCTGCTGCCGGTGCTTACGCCGATCGGCCTCGATCCCGCCCACCCGTTCCCGCGCGTGCTGAACAAGAGCCTGAACTTCGTCGTCGAGCTCGAAGGCCGCGACGCATTCGGCCGCCAGGCCGTGATGGGCATCGTGCAGGCGCCGCGTGCACTGCCGCGCGTCGTACGCATGCCGCACGCGCTGTCGGGCTTCGAGCACGGCTTCGTGCTGTTGAGCTCGTTCATGCAGCGCTTCGTCGGCGAACTCTTCCCGCAGCTGAGCGTGAAGAGCTGCAACCAGTTCCGCATCACGCGCAACAGCGAGCTGTTCGTCGACGAGGATGAAATCACGAACCTGCGCGTCGCGCTGCAGGGCGAGCTGCCCGCGCGCCACCTCGGCAATGCAGTGCGCCTCGAGGTATCGGCCGACACGCCGCCGCATATCGTGCGCCGCCTGCTCGTGGAAAGCGAACTCAGCGAGAAGGACTGCTATCGCGTGTCTGGATCGGTGAACCTCGTGCGGCTGATGCAGATTCCCGATCTCGTCGACCGTCCCGACCTGAAGTTCACGCCGTTCACCGCGTCGACCCCGTCCGCGATCACGAACGCGCCGACGATGTTCGACGCGATCGACAACGGCGACATCCTGCTGCACCACCCGTACGAGAGCTTCCAGCCGGTGCTCGAACTGCTGCAGCAGGCCGCGAGGGATCCGAGCGTCGTCGCGATCAAGCAGACGATCTACCGCACCGGCACCGATTCGCCGCTGATGGACGCGCTGATGGAAGCCGCGCGCAACGGCAAGGAAGTGACCGTCGTCGTGGAACTGCTCGCGCGCTTCGACGAGGAAACCAACATCAACTGGGCGTCGCAGCTCGAAGCCGTCGGCGCGCATGTCGTGTACGGCGTGGTGGGCCACAAGTGCCACGCGAAGATGATGCTGATCGTGCGGCGCGTCGTGCAGGCCGGCAAGGCGTCGCTGCGCCGCTACGTGCACCTCGGCACCGGCAACTACCACCCGCGCACGGCACGCCTCTACACCGACTTCGGGCTGATGACGGCCGACCAGAAGATCTGCGAGGACGTCCATCACGTGTTCCAGCAACTGACCGGCATCGGCGGTGAACTCACGCTGCACGAGCTGTGGCAGTCGCCGTTCACGCTGCATCCGCGCATCATCGATTCGATCCGCGCAGAGATCGACAATGCGCGCGCCGGCAAGCGCGCACGCGTCGTCGCGAAGATGAACGCGCTGCTGGAGCCGACGGTGATCGCGGCGCTGTACGAAGCGTCGCAGGCCGGCGTCAAGGTCGACCTGATCGTGCGCGGTGTCTGCGCGCTGAAGCCCGGCGTGCCGGGGCTGTCGGAAAACATCACCGTGCGCTCGATCGTCGGCCGCTTCCTCGAGCACCACCGGATCTACTATTTCCACGCGAACGGCGCCGAAGAGGTCTATCTGTCGAGCGCAGACTGGATGGACCGCAACCTGTTCCGCCGCGTCGAAGTCGCATTCCCGATCCGCGATCGCAAGCTGAAGCGGCGCGTGATCGCAGAAGGCCTGTCGGTATGCCTCGGCGACAATCAGTCGGCATGGCAGATGCAAAGCGACGGCCACTACCGCCGGCGCCGCGCCGGCAAGACGATCCGCAATGCGCAACTCGGGTTGCTCGCGAAGTTCTGCTCCTGAACCGGCGGCGCGGCGCAAGTCGCGCGCCGAGTCGCTCCAAATAAAAAACGCAGCCGGCTGGCTGCGTTTTTTTCGAACCCGGCATGCCGTTACGCGATCATGCCTCGTAAGCGGCCGGCCGGATCGCGATGATGCGCGAGCCCGGGAAGCGCGCGGTGAACGTGCTGCCGCGCCCTTCCTCGCTCTGCACGTACAGGTGCGCGTCGTGACGCTGCAGCACGTGCTTGACGATCGCAAGGCCGAGCCCCGTGCCGCCGGTGTCGCGCGAACGGCTGCGGTCGACGCGGTAGAAGCGCTCGGTGAGCCGCGGCAGGTCGGCGGCCGGAATCCCGAAGCCGCTGTCCGTGACGGAAAACACGCCCTGCGCGCCTTCGCGCCGCCACGTCACGACGATCTTGCCGCCTTCCGGCGTATAGCGGATCGCGTTCGTGACGAGATTCGCGAACGCGCTGAACAGCTCCGTCTGCGCGCCGGTGACGCCGAGCGTCTCGTCGATCGAGAACGCGATGTCGTGATGCCCGTTCGACAGCGTCTGCGCGTCCTCCTTCAGATGGTCGAACACGGCACGCATGTCGATCGCGCGATCGAGCGGCGGCTTGCTCTCGCCCTCCAGCTTCGCGAGCACCAGCAGGTCGGTCACGATGTGCCGCATCCGCGAGGCCTGCTGCTCCATCATCTCGAGATAGCGCGCGCGGTCTTCCTCGTTCAGCGGCAGCTCGCGCATCGTCTCGAGGAACCCCGACAGCACGGTGAGCGGCGTCTTCAATTCGTGCGACACGTTCGCGACGAAGTCGCGCCGCATCGCATCGGTTCGCTCGAGCTCGGTGATGTCCTGCGTCAGCAGCAGCTTGCGATTCTCGCCGTACGGAAACACCTGCACTTCCAGCACGTTCTGCCGCGAATCGCCCATGCCGCGCATCACGAGCGTCTCTTCGTAATGCTGCGCATTCAGGTAGCGGACGAACTCGGGATGGCGAACCAGGTTGGTGATGTGCTGGCGCAGGTCGCGCTTCGCGTCGAGGCCGAAATGGACCTCGGCGATTGCGTTACACCACTCGATCTGGTCGTGGTCGTCGAGCATCGCGACACCGTTCGGCGACGCCTGGATCGCCTGGATGAAGCGCGAATGCTGCTGCTCGACCTGACGCACCTGTGCGTGCCACTGCTTTGCGAGCTTGTGCAGGCGATAGTAGATCTCACCCCAGATGCCCGGCGCACTCGGCACCTCGCCATAGACCGGCGCATCGAGCAGACGCCACAGACGCTGCGTATGAAAGGTACTGAAAAAGCCCTGCGCGACCAGCATCACGACCACGAACACGAGGCCCGCGGTCGGGCCGGCGAAGACGCCGACCAATACGCCGATCAGCACGAGCAGCACGAGCGACACCAGGAAGCGCGCCCAGATGATGTTCATGATTCAGCGCCCGAAAGAATGAACGGCATGCCGTGGCACACGGCATGCGTGAATACGTTACGCGTGCTTGGCGAGCCGGTAGCCGCTGCCGCGCACGGTCTCGATCATCGCATCGCAGCCGGCCGGTTTCAAGGCCGCACGCAATCGTTTGATGTGCACGTCGACGGTGCGCTCCTCGACGAATACATGGTCGCCCCATACCTGGTCGAGCAGTTGCGTGCGGCTGTGCACGCGTTCCGGATGCGTCATGAAGAAATGCAGCAGGCGGAACTCGGTCGGGCCGAGGTCGAGCTTGATCTCGCTGCCTTCCGCATGCGCGGCGACGCGATGCGTGGCCGGGTCGAGGCGCAGCCCGTTGATCGACACGACGTCCTCGGTCAGCTGCGGTGCGCGACGGCGCAGCACGGCCTTGATCCGCGCCATCAGCTCCTTCGGCGAGAACGGCTTCGTCACGTAGTCGTCCGCGCCGATTTCGAGGCCGAGCACCTTGTCCTGCTCGTCACCGCGTGCAGTCAGCATGATGATCGGGATGTGCTTGGTCCGTTCGTTGTTGCGCAGGTCGCGCGCGAACGCGATACCGGACTTGCCCGGCAGCATCCAGTCGAGCAGCACGAGATCGGGCAGCACGTCGCTGATCAGGTTCTGCGCCTGTTCGGCGTTGTACGCCCGAATCGGGCAGTGACCGGCGTGCTGGAGATTTACCGAGATCAGTTCGGAAATCGCGGGCTCATCTTCAACGACGAGAATGTTGCTGGGCATCGGCACCTCTGTTCTTCCTTACGGAGTCGATTAACTGTTGGCTTCGCGATCGAGCGTGTCGCGCGGCTGGTGCCGCACGTCGGTGCCCTTCACGATGTAGATGATGAATTCGGCGATGTTCTTCGCGTGGTCGCCGATCCGCTCGATCGCCTTCGCGATGAACAGGTACTCGAGGCCGACCGAGATCGTGCGCGGATCTTCCTGCATGTACGACACGAGCTTGCGCACGAACGCACGGAATTCCTGGTCGATTTCCTTATCGTCCTTGACGATCTGCGCGGCGGCCACCGTATCGAGACGCGCAAACGCGTCGAGCGCGCGGCGCAGGATCGTCACGGCCATCTCGCCCGACACCTTGATCTCGGCGATGTTGACCGTGCGCGCAGCCGGCTCGTCGACCAGGCGGCGTACGCGCTTCGCGATCTTCTCGGCCTCGTCGCCGGCGCGCTCGAGGTTCGTAATCGTTTTCGAAATCGACATCAAAAGACGCAGGTCACGCGCGGCAGGCTGCCTCCGCGCGATGATGTTGCCGCACTCCTGGTCGATGTCGACTTCCATCGCGTTCAGCGTTTCCTCGGCCGCGATGACCTTCTCGGCCGTATCGCGATCGAATTCGTTCAGCGCGTGCATCGCGCCGACGATCTGCGACTCGACGAGCCCGCCCATTTCCAGCACTTTCGACGACACCGCGTTGAGATCGGCGTCGAACTGGCTCGACAGATGTTTATCCGACATGGCTGTTGTTCTCCGTCATCAGCCGAACCGGCCGGTGATGTAGTCTTCCGTTTCCTTGCGCACCGGCTTGATGAAGATCTTTTCGGTCTCGCCGAATTCGATCAGCTCGCCCAGGTACATGTAAGCCGTGAAATCCGAGCAGCGTGCGGCCTGCTGCATGTTGTGCGTGACGATCACGACCGTGTAGTCGCTCTTCAGCTCCGCGATCAGCTCCTCGATGCGGCCCGTCGAGATCGGGTCGAGCGCCGAGCACGGTTCGTCGAGCAGCAGCACTTCCGGACGGATCGCGATGCCGCGTGCGATGCACAGACGCTGCTGCTGGCCGCCCGAGAGACCGTAGCCGCTCTGGTTCAGCTTGTCCTTCACTTCGTTCCACAGCGCAGCCTTCGTGAGCGCCCACTCGACGCGATCGTCCATTTCCGAGCGCGTGAGCTTCTCGAACATCTTCACGCCGAACGCGATGTTGTCGTAGATCGACATCGGGAACGGGGTCGGCTTCTGGAACACCATGCCGATCCGCGCGCGCAGCAGCGAGATGTCGCGCTTCGTCGTCAGCAGGTTCTCGCCATCCATCAGGATTTCGCCTTCGGCGCGCTGCTCCGGGTAGAGCGCGAACATCTTGTTGAACGTGCGCAGCAGCGTCGACTTGCCGCAGCCCGACGGGCCGATGAACGCCGTCACCTTCCCTTCCGGAATGCTCAGGTTGATGTTCTTCAGCGCATGGAACTTGTTGTAGAAGAAGTTGAGGTTGTTGACCTCGATCTTCGCGTTCAGCGGCTCGAGCGGACGGCCGTGCGCCGCTTCTTGCGTGCCGGCCGGCGCTGCAGTGCGCTCGACCGGATTCAGGTGGCTTTCTGCCATATTCATCGGATTGCTCCGCCGTTACTTTTTCGAGAAGATCGAGCGCGCCAGGATGTTGAGTCCGAGCACCCCGAGCGTAATCAGGAACACGCCCGCCCATGCGAGCGACTGCCATTCCGCGAACGGGCTCATCGCGAACTTGTAGATCGTGACGGGCAGGTTCGCCATCGGCTGGCTCATGTCCCACGAGAAGAACTGGTTCGACAGCGCGGTGAACAGCAGCGGCGCCGTTTCGCCGGCGATCCGCGCGACGGCGAGCAGCACGCCCGTGATGATCCCGCCGACCGACGCGCGCAGCGTGATCTTCAGCACCATGCGCCACTTCGGCGTGCCGAGCGCGAAGGCCGCTTCACGCAGTGCGTTCGGCACGAGCTTCAGCATGTTCTCGGTCGTGCGGATCACGATCGGAATCTGCAGCAGCGCGAGCGCGATCACGCCGGCCCAGCCCGAGAAGCGGCCCGACTTCGCAACGACGATCGCGTACACGAACAGGCCGATCACGATCGACGGCGCGGACAGCAGGATGTCGTTGATGAAGCGGATCGTGCTCGCCAGCAGGTTCTTCTGGCCGTATTCGGCAAGATAGACGCCTGCGAGGATGCCGATCGGCGTACCGACCAGCGTGCCGAAACCGCACAGCAGCAGGCTGCCGACGATCGCGTTCGCGAGACCGCCGCCTTCCGTGTTCGGCGCCGGCGTCGATTCGGTGAACAGTTGCAGCGACAGGCCGCCGACGCCGAGATGCACCGTCGTGTAGAGAATCCACACGAGCCACAGCAGGCCGAAGGCCATCGCGCCGAGCGATGCGGCCAGCGCGATCGCGTTGATGGCCTTGCGCTTGCGCTGCAGGCGGTTGCGCATCGCGTCGAGCACGGCGCCGTCCGGACCCGGGAAATTCATGATGGGCTCGCTCATTTCTTGCCCTCTCCCTTCTCGAGACGAAGCAGCAGCAGTTTGGAGATGGACAGCACGACGAACGTGATCACGAACAGGATCAGGCCCAGTTCCATCAGCGCGGACGTATGCAGGCCCGGTTGCGCTTCCGCGAATTCGTTCGCCAGCGCCGACGTGATGCTGTTGCCCGGTGCGAACAGCGACACGCTGTCGAGCAGGTTCGTGTTGCCGATCACGAAGGTCACGGCCATCGTCTCGCCGAGCGCGCGGCCGAGGCCGAGCATCACGCCGCCGATCACACCCGTCTTCGTATAGGGCAGCACGACCTTCCACATCACTTCCCAGGTCGTGCAGCCGATGCCGTACGCCGATTCCTTCAGCAGCACGGGTGTGACTTCGAACACGTCACGCATCACCGATGCGATGTACGGGATGATCATGATCGCGAGGATCACGCCGGCTGCCAGGATGCCGATACCGATCGGCGGGCCGGCGGTCAGCGGGCCGAGAATCCATACGTCCTTGAACAGGCGGCCGATCGGCTTCTGGAAATATTCCGCGAAGATCGGGGCGAATACGAGCAGGCCCCACATGCCGTACACGATCGACGGAATCGCGGCGAGCAGCTCGATCGCGATGCCGAGCGGGCGGCGCAGCCACACAGGCGACAACTCGGTGAGGAACAGCGCGATGCCGAAGCTGACCGGCACGGCGATGACGAGCGCGATGACCGACGTCACGATCGTGCCGTAGATCGGCACGAGCGCGCCGTAGATGTCCGAGTTCGGATCCCACTCGGATTGCCACAGGAAGCCGAGGCCGAACTTCTGGATGGTCGGCATCGACGCGATGATCAGGGAGACGATGATCCCGCCGAGCAGCAGCAGGGTCACGATGGCGGCAAGCCGTGCAAGACCGCCGAATACGACATCCCCGAGGCGGCTCGGCGCGCGTTGCTGCGCAACGTCGGCGGACCGTGAGGACGTATAGGAAATATCAGACATGGGTGCCTGCTTTTGATTGCCGGGCGCCGTAACGCCCGGCTTTACCGCACGCACTGCCCGACCGGCACGGCCGGGCAGCGAACCGCTGCAATGCTTACTCCGCGGCGACCGGCTTGCCCGAAGCGTCCGTCACCTTGATCTTCCACTGCTTGCGGATTTCCGCTTCGACTGCCGGCGGCAGCGAGATGTAGTCGAGGCTGTCGGCAGCCTTCTCGCCGTTCTTGAACGCCCAGCTGAAGAACTTCAGCGTTTCCACGCCCTGCTCCGGCTTGTCCTGCTTCGCGTGCAGCAGCACGAACGTCGCACCGACGACCGGCCATGCTTCCTTGCCCGGCTGGTTCGTCAGGATCTGGTAGAACGACTTCGACCAGTTCGCGCCGGCAGCAGCGGCCTTGAACGTTTCCGTCTTCGGCTCGACCACCGTGCCCGTCGAGTTCTTCAGGGCCGTGTAGACCATGTTGTTCTTCTTCGCGTACGCCCATTCGACGTAGCCGACCGCGCCCGACAGGCGCTGCACGAAGGCTGCGACGCCGTCGTTGCCCTTGCCGCCCGTGCCCGTCGGCCAGTTGACCGTCGTGCCTTCGCCGACCTTCGACTTCCACTCGTCGTTGACCTTCGACAGGTAGTTCGTCCAGATGAAGCTCGTGCCCGAGCCGTCAGCGCGGCGAACCACGGCGATGTCCGTGTCCGGCAGCTTGACCTTCGGGTTCAGTGCGGCGATCGCCGGGTCGTTCCACTTCTTGATCTTGCCGAGGTAGATGTCGCCGAGCACCGGGCCCGACAGCGTCAGTTCACCCGGCTTCACGCCCGGAACGTTGACGACCGGCACCACGCCGCCGACCACCGTCGGGAACTGGAACAGGCCTTCCTTCGCGAGTTCCTCATCCTTCAGCGGAGCGTCCGAACCGGCAAAATCGACCGTCTTCGCGTTGATTTGCTTCAGGCCGCCCGACGAGCCGATACCTTGGTAGTTGACCTTCGCGCCGCCGGTCTGCTGGTAGTCAGCAGCCCATTTCGTATAGATCGGCATCGCGAACGTGCTGCCTGCGCCCGTGATGTCGGCAGCGTGAGCGGCGACGGCGAAAAGCGCGCCAGCCAGGCCGGCAATCGCGGTTTGCATCAATTTCATGAGACCTCCAGTGTGTGAGCGGATGACTACGGCACCGCGAAGGTTAGGGGCTCCTCATGACGGTAATGTGACAATCGATGAAACTGGCGTGACAGTAACATGACTGGTTGAAAGGGAGTATCGGGTGCGGCGCGCGCGGCGCCCGGACGGCGCCGGAACCGCGGTGGCGGCAAGAATTGCCTGCCTGGAAGGGACGGGAGACTTCCCGTTTTACATCGGTGCGAGCGGATCGTAGCGCAGCGTCTGCGACACGGAAAGCCCCCGCTTGTGGCTGGCCCGCTATCAGGGTCCGACGATTTTCCGAACCGGGATCGCGGTGGCGACGCGCCCTTCTTAATAGGTATCGCAAACCTTTGCGTCTGACGAAATCACGGCGCCCCGAAGGCGCCGTGTGCGAGTTCACCGGAACACCGGCGCGCAGGTGTTTGACCTGACGCGCAGGGCCGCCGCGTCAGGTCGTCGCCGCGCGCACAGCGTCGGCGATCGTCTCCGCATGGCGGACCGCGTCGGCGGCCTGCTGTGCTTCGACCATCACGCGCAGCACGGGCTCCGTGCCCGATGCGCGGATCAACACGCGGCCGCTGCCGGCGAGCGCGGCCTCGGCTGCGTCGATCGCGGCGCGAATCGACGTACTGCCCTTCCAGTCGGCGCCCGGCTTCATCCGCACGTTGATCAGTTTCTGCGGGAACAGCGTGACGCCGTCGAGCATCTGCGCGAGGGTCTTGCCACTGCGCTTCAGCGCGGCCAGCACGAGCAGCGCCGACACGATGCCGTCGCCGGTCGAGTGGCGGTCGAGCGACAGGATGTGCCCCGAGCCTTCCGCGCCGAGCTGCCAGCCGTGCTCGCGCAGCTGCTCGAGCACGTAGCGATCGCCGACCGCCGCGCGGACGAACTTCACGCCCTCGCGCTGCAGCGCGACTTCGACCGCGAGGTTCGTCATCAGCGTGCCGACCGCGCCTTCGACGTTGCCGTCGGTCGCGATCCGGTCCTTCACGAGCACGTAGAGCAGTTCGTCGCCGTTGTACAGGCGACCGGTCGCGTCGACCACTTGCAGGCGGTCCGCATCGCCGTCGAGCGCAATGCCGAGATCGGCGTGGTTCGCACGCACCGCGCGCACCAGCGCGTCCGGTGCGGTCGCGCCGACACCGTCGTTGATGTTGAAGCCGTTCGGCGCGACACCGATCGGGATCACGTCCGCGCCGAGTTCGTGGAACACGTGCGGCGCGATCTGGTACGCGGCGCCGTGCGCGCAGTCGATCACGAGCTTCAGCCCGCGCAGGTTGAACGCGGCCGGGAACGTGCTCTTGCAGAACTCGATGTAGCGGCCGGCTGCGTCGTCAAGGCGGCGCGCCTTGCCGAGGCCGTCGGACGACGCGCACTCGAGCGGCTTGTCGAGCCACGCTTCGATCGCGGCTTCGGTGTCGTCCGGCAGCTTGTTGCCGTCGGCGGAGAAAAACTTGATCCCGTTGTCGTGATACGGGTTGTGCGATGCACTGATCACGACGCCCGCCGACAGGCGCAGCGCGCGCGTCAGGTACGCGACGCCCGGCGTCGGCATCGGGCCGGCCAGCATCACGTCGACGCCCGCCGCCGAGAATCCGGCCTCGAGCGCGGCTTCGAGCATGTAGCCCGACACGCGCGTGTCCTTGCCGATCAGCACGGTCGGACGCGAACCTGCCGCGACATCGGCCGAGCCTGCCAGTACCTTGCCGGCCGCATAGCCGAGACGCAACACGAAATCCGGCGTGATGGGTGCCTCGCCCACCGTGCCGCGAATGCCGTCCGTGCCGAAATATCGACGTCCCATGGTGATTCTTCCTCCTTCGTCTTCTGACTTATCGTTGCCGCGCGGCTTCGCGCACGGCATTCCAGATTTTCAGCGCGTCGACCGTCGCCGCGACGTCATGCACGCGCACGATCGCCGCCCCGCGCTCGGCCGCGCACACTGCGGCCGCCACGCTCGCCGCGACGCGCTCCATCGGGGGCTTGCCGCCGATCACCGCGCCGAGCATCGACTTGCGCGACATGCCCGCGAGTATCGGATACGCGCGGCCGTCGGGCCGCACGGGTGCCGTGTCCGGCAACGCGGCCAGCAGCGCATAGTTGTCGTCGACAACCGCCTTGCCGAATCCGAAACCGGGATCGACGCAGATCCGCTCCGGCGCAATCCCCGCATCGCGCAGCGCCTGCGCGCGCTCGGCGAGAAAATCGCGCACGTCGGTCACGACGTCGCCGTAATCGGGTTCGCCGACCTGCATCGTCTGTGGCTCACCAAGCATGTGCATCGCACACAGTCCGCAGTTGCCATCGCGCACCGCGTCGATCGCGCCCGGTTGGCGGAACCCCCAGATGTCATTGATCAGGTCGGCGCCTGCGGCCAGCGCCGCACGCATCACGGCCGGTTTGTAGGTATCGATCGACAGCGGCACGTTCAGCGGCCGCAGCGCTTCGACGAGCGGAATCACGCGCGCGAGTTCCTCGTCGAGCGGCACGGGCGGCGCGCCGGGGCGCGTCGATTCGCCGCCGATATCGAGAAGGTCGACGCCTTCGGCAATCATCCGCTCGGCCTGGCGCAGCGCATCGTCGCGCGCGAGGAAGCGGCCGCCGTCGGAGAACGAATCAGGCGTGGCGTTGAGAATGCCCATCACGAGCGGGCGTTCGAACGTCAGTTCGAAGCGGCCGCACTGGAGTGGCGCGGGAATGAATGGGGAAACAGCGGAATCGGACACGAGCAACTGGCGTGAATGAATGCAAAACGGGCCGGTGTGAAGCCACACCAGCCCGTGAACGGCGCTAAAGCGCTAGAGCGGAGATTATGCCGCCGGCGAAGCAGGTGCCGGCGCGTTGGCGGGCTTCACCTCGGCGCTGCTGCCGCCACCCGACGAATCGCCGCCGACAGCCGGCGAGCTCTTCGGGGAGCGCGGCGGACGCCCTTCCATGATGTCGTTGATCTGATCGGCATCGATCGTCTCCCACTCCATCAGCGCGGCGGTCATCGCTTCGACCTTGTCGCGGTTCTCTTCGAGCAGACGGCGCGCAAGGCCGTACTGTTCGTCGAGCACGCGGCGGATTTCCGAATCGACCTTCTGCTGCGTCGCTTCCGAGATCGTGCGCGTGAAGCCGCGGCCGAACGGCGATGCATCGTTCTCGTCGTCGACGTAGACCATCGGCCCGAGCGCGTCGGTCATGCCGAAACGGGCCACCATCGCACGCGCCGTCTGCGTTGCCTTGTTGAAGTCGTCCGATGCGCCGGTGCTGACGAGGTTCATGAACAGCTCTTCCGCCACCCGGCCACCGAACAGGATCGCAAGGCGGTCCATCAGGTAGTCCTTCGAGTACGTTTCGTTGTCATGCTCCGGCAGCTGCCACGTGACACCCAGCGCGCGACCGCGCGGGATGATCGTGACCTTGTGCACGGGGTCGGCCTTCGGCAGCAGCTTCGCGATCACCGCGTGGCCCGACTCGTGATAAGCGGTCGCACGCTTCGCTTCTTCTCGAATCACGGCCGACTTGCGCTCCGGACCCATGAAGATCTTGTCCTTCGCGTCTTCGAAATCCTGCATCTCGACGATGCGCTTGCCGCGACGCGCGGCGAACAGCGCTGCCTCGTTCACGAGGTTCGCGAGATCGGCGCCCGAGAAGCCCGGCGTGCCGCGTGCGATGACTGCCGCATCGACGTCGTTCGCGATCGGTACCTTGCGCAGGTGCACGCGCATGATCTGTTCGCGGCCGCGGATGTCCGGCAGACCGACGTAGACCTGACGGTCAAAACGGCCCGGACGCAGCAGCGCCTTGTCGAGTACGTCGGAGCGGTTGGTTGCGGCGATCACGATCACGCCCGAGTTCGCCTCGAAGCCGTCCATTTCGACGAGCATCTGGTTCAGCGTCTGTTCGCGTTCGTCGTTGCCGCCGCCCATGCCGGCGCCGCGATGACGGCCGACCGCGTCGATTTCGTCGATGAACACGATACACGGTGCATGCTTCTTCGCCTGCTCGAACATGTCGCGCACACGAGCTGCACCGACACCAACGAACATCTCGACGAAGTCCGAACCGGAGATGCTGAAGAACGGCACCTTCGCTTCACCCGCGATCGCGCGGGCCAGCAGCGTCTTGCCGGTACCCGGGGGGCCGACGAGCAGCACGCCGCGCGGAATGCGGCCGCCCAGCTTCTGGAATTTCTGCGGATCGCGCAGGAAGTCGACGAGCTCGGACACTTCTTCCTTCGCTTCGTCGCAGCCCGCGACGTCGGAGAAGTTCACCGCGTTGTTGTTCTCGTCGATCAGCCGCGCGCGCGATTTCCCGAACGAGAATGCGCCGCCTTTGCCGCCCCCCTGCATCTGCCTCATCATGTAGAACCAGAACACGATGATCAGGATCGTCGGCCCGAGGTAGTACAGCGCGGACATCAGCGCATTCGGCTCATCGTCGGCCTTGCCGCTGACCTGCACGCCGTACTTCATCAGATCGCCAACCATCCAGATGTCGCCGGGCGACACGATCTGGTATTTCTGGCCATCAGCCGGAGTGACGGTGAGGTTGCGCCCCTGAACGATGACGTTCTTGACCTTGCCGTTCTTGGCGTCGTCCATGAACTGCGAATAGGACACGCCTTCCTGGACGCGGGGCTTGTCGAACTGCTTGAACACCGTAAACAGCACCAGTGCGATCACCAGCCACACCGCTGCCTTCGAAAACATATTGTTGTTCAAAGCACCACTCCTTCACTCGTAGACGAGCGCCTACATTTTCCTTGCGGCGCCCCTCGGTCATTCTAATCCAGTCCGACCACCCTCGCCATAAGCATTGACAACCGCCGCGATAGCGCTTCGCTTGTCTGGCAAGGGCCGGAGCCCGTTTGCGGCACCTCGTTGCGCATCAGCGCGGACGTTTCAGATGCCGACCCAAAATGAACGTTTCGGACGATTTGTCGCGGGACGCCTTCGGCTTGCGCGGCGCGACGGTCTTAAACTGCTGTTTGAATTTCTCGACGATCTGGCTGTAGCCGCTGCCGTGAAAGCATTTCACGAGCAGCGCACCATCCGGCTTCAGATGATTCTGCGCGAATTCGAGCGCCAGATCGCACAGATGCTCGATGCGCGCCGCGTCTGCCGAGGCCACGCCAGAGAGGTTGGGGGCCATGTCGGAAATAACAAGGTCGACCGCGCGCCCTTCGAGCACTTCTTCGAGCTGGTGAAGGACTTCGTCCTCGCGGAAGTCGCCCTGCAGGAAGTGGACGTCGGCGATCGGCTCCATCGGCAGGATGTCGAGCGCCACGATCGTGCCGTCGATGCCGCCTTCGCGCTCCGCGTCGCGCTTCTTGCCCTGCGCGAGCTTGTTGCGGGCATACTGGCTCCAGCTGCCCGGCGTCGCGCCGAGGTCGACGATCACCTGGCCCGGACGGATCAGCTTGTCCTGCTCGTCGATTTCCTTCAGCTTGTACGCGGCGCGCGCGCGATAGCCCTCCCGCTGCGCCATTTTGACGTAGGGGTCGTTGATGTGGTCGTGCAGCCAGTGCTGGTTGAAGCGGTTTTTTGCCATTCGAGAGAGAGATTGCTGCCAATTGCTTCGTGAAGCCGCGCTTTTAGCGGATAATACGCGTCTTCTTCGCGCGGCTGCGGCCCCTTTTCAGGCCCAAGCCGCGATTTTACGTGGTTTCGGCGCACGGCTGACGCGGTAACTTCCCGCGATCGCTATTCAGTCAGCGCGCCCTTATTTAGATTTCGACATTTCCATGCCCGCCCTTTCGCTTTCTCCCGCCGAGCGCTCCGCGCTGCGCTCCCAGGCCCATGCGCTCAAGCCCGTCGTGCTGATCGGGGCCGAAGGGCTGACCGACGCCGTGCTGAAGGAAATCAAGGTGCACCTCGACGCGCACCAGCTGATCAAGATCCGCGTGTTCGGCGACGAGCGCGACGAGCGCATCGCGATCTACGACGAGATCTGCGACCGCCTGAGCGCGGCGCCGATCCAGCACATCGGCAAGCTGCTGGTGATCTGGAAGCCCGAAGCCGCCGCAGCGGCTCCGTCCCGCGGCCGTCGTGCCGGCACCGTGCCCAGCGCGGCCGAAGCCGTCGACGACAAGAAGGGCCGTGCTCCGCGCACCGTCAAGGTCGTCAAGGTGTCGCCGAACGCGAGCCCCGTGCGTCGCCCGCGGCCGGTCAAGGTCACGGTGCGCGGCAACGAGCGCGTGACGGCAGGCGGTAACGTGAAGCGCGCCAAGAAGCGCCAGGCCAGCACGAAGCGACCGTTCCAGGACAAGTAAGCATCGTGGCGGCACGGCTACGCCGTACCGCCGCCCTGCCCGCGGGCCCGGCATCGACCGGGCCCGCGCGGCATTCGCGTCAGGCGTCGCGCGCCGGCAGACGCCAGATCAGCATCAGCCCCAGCACGCTCTCGACGAGGTAGAACACGCTCGAGACGCCGTGCAGCATCCCGAAGCGGCTCGCATACGGCGAGTTCGCGATATCGGTGCCCGCGTCCATCGCAGCCACTCGCAGCGCGTTCATGAACGGCTGCAGTGCGAAATACCCGACCAGCACGCACACGACCATCGCGGCGACGATCCAGCGCACGCGGCGATAATCGCTGCTGCCGCGCCGCACCTGCTGGTTCGACAACGCGAGCAGCAGCACGCCACACACGACACCCAGGATCGCCTCGATACGGAACAGCTGGGCGGCGACCGAACCGGCCGTCATCCGCTCCAGCGTCTTGAACAGTACGGGCGCGACCGCATACCCGATCGTCAGCAGGCTGCCGACCCACACGGCCGACAGCAGACGGAACACGCGATGCGGCATCACGTCGCCCCGCTTCAGATGTAGCTGACCGAGATGATTTCGTACTCGCGCACGCCGCTCGGTGCCTGCACGGCCGCGACGTCGCCTTCGGACTTGCCGATCAGCGCGCGTGCGATCGGCGAGCTGACCGAGATCAGGCCGTGATCGATATCGGCTTCGTCGTCGCCGACGATCTGGTACCTGACGGTATCACCCGACTCGAGATCCTCGAGTTCGACGGTCGATGCGAAAACCACACGGCCTTCGGCATCGAGCACGGTGGGATCGATGACTTGCGCGGCCGACAGCTTCGATTCGAGTTCCGCGATACGACCCTCGATGAAGCCCTGCTTTTCCTTCGCGGCATCGTATTCGGCGTTTTCGGACAGGTCGCCCTGTGCGCGGGCCTCCGCGATCGCGTTGATCACGGCCGGCCGCTCGACGGACTTGAGGCGCTGCAATTCATCGCGCAGGAGTTCCGCGCCACGCTTTGTCAACGGAATGGTGCTCATAAACGGCTCAATCGCTAAAAACGGCTATAAAAAAAATCACCGCGATTAAGCGCGTTTCCGATGCACTGGAAACACCGCCTAATCGCGGCACGTGTTGCTTCGACAGGTAACTGACTGCTTAGTTTAGGCGAGCGTGAAGACCTTGTAAATCATAGACTTCCAGATCCTTCAGGTAGCGCAAGCCTTCAACCGCCGCGCGCGCGCCCGACATCGTCGTGTAGTACGTGACCTTGTGCGCCTGCGCGCTCATGCGGATCGAACGGGAATCGGCGATCGCCTGGCGCGTCTCGTCGACCGTCGTGAACACGAGCGCGATCTCGCCGTTCTTGATCATGTCGACGATGTGCGGACGGCCGTCCTTCACCTTGTTCACGACCTTCACCGGCACGCCGGCCGCTTCGATCGCGGCAGCGGTACCCTTCGTCGCGACGATCGGGTAGCCGAGGTCGTGCAGCATGCGCGCGACTTCGACCGCCTTGGGTTTATCCGCGTCCATCACGGTCAGCAGCACCGTGCCCGACTCCGGCAGGCGCGAACCGGCCGCGAGCTGCGACTTGAACAGCGCTTCGCCGAACGTCTGGCCGACACCCATCACTTCGCCGGTCGAACGCATTTCAGGCCCGAGGACCGGATCGACGGTCGGGAACTTGACGAACGGGAACACCGCTTCCTTCACGCTGAAATACGGCGGCTCGACTTCCTTCGTCACGCCCTGCTGCGCGAGCTTCTGGCCGACCATCGCACGCGCCGCGATCTTCGCGAGCGGCAGGCTGGTCGCCTTCGACACGTACGGCACCGTGCGCGATGCGCGCGGGTTCACTTCCAGCACGTAGATGATGTCCTGCTTCGAACCGTCCGCCTGCGGCACCTGCTGGATCGCGAACTGCACGTTCATCAGGCCGACCACGTTCAGCGCCTTCGCCATCGCGCCCGTCTGGCGCTTCAGCTCGGCCACGGTTTCCTTCGACAGCGAGTACGGCGGCAGCGAGCATGCCGAGTCGCCCGAGTGGACGCCCGCCTGTTCGATGTGCTCCATCACGCCGCCGATGAACACGGCTTCGCCGTCGCAGATGCAGTCGACGTCGCACTCGATCGCGTCGTTCAGGAAGCGGTCGAGCAGCACCGGCGAATCGTTCGACACCTTCACGGCCTCGCGCATGTAGCGCTCGAGGTCGCGCGGCTCGTGGACGATTTCCATCGCGCGGCCACCCAGCACGTACGACGGGCGCACGACCAGCGGGTAGCCGATTTCAGCAGCCAGCGCGAGCGCTTCGTCTTCGGCGCGCGCGGTGCGGTTCGGCGGCTGGCGCAGGCCGAGGTCCTGCAGCAGCTTCTGGAAGCGTTCGCGGTCTTCGGCCGCGTCGATCATGTCCGGCGACGTGCCGACGATCGGCACACCGTGCGCCTCGAGGTCGAGCGCGAGCTTCAGCGGCGTCTGGCCGCCGTACTGGACGATCACGCCGACCGGCTTCTCCTTGTCGACGATCTCGAGCACGTCTTCCAGCGTCAGCGGCTCGAAGTACAGGCGGTCGGACGTGTCATAGTCGGTCGACACCGTTTCCGGGTTGCAGTTGACCATGATCGTTTCGTAACCGTCCTCGCGCATCGCGAGGGCCGCGTGCACGCAGCAGTAGTCGAACTCGATGCCCTGGCCGATCCGGTTCGGGCCGCCGCCCAGCACCATGATCTTCTTGTTGGTGGTCGGCTGCGCTTCGCACTCTTCCTCATAGGTCGAGTACATGTACGCGGTTTTCGTCGCGAACTCGGCCGCGCAGGTGTCGACGCGCTTGTAGACCGGGCGCACGTTGAGTTCGACGCGGCGCTTGCGGACGTCTTCCGGGCTCGCGCCGAGCAACTTCGCGAGGCGGCGGTCGGAGAAGCCGCTCTGCTTCAGGTAGCGCAGCTCGTCGAACGTGAGCGACGCGAGCGTGCGGCCGCCGAGCGCCTTTTCCTTCAGGATGATCTGCTCGATCTGCTCGAGGAACCACGGGTCGATCGCGGTTTCCGCGTAGATTTCCTGGGCCGTCATGCCGATACGGAACGCATCGCCGACGTACCAGATGCGGTCCGGGCCCGGCTCGTGGATCTCGATCGCGATCTCGTCGCGGTCGGTCGACTTCTCGTCGAGACCGTCGACGCCCACTTCGAGGCCGCGCAGCGCCTTCTGGAACGATTCCTGGAACGTACGGCCGATCGCCATCACTTCACCGACCGACTTCATCTGCGTCGTGAGGCGCGAATCGGCTTCGCGGAATTTCTCGAATGCGAAGCGCGGGATCTTCGTGACGACGTAGTCGATCGTCGGCTCGAACGACGCCGGGGTCTGGCCGCCGGTGATTTCGTTCTTCAGCTCGTCGAGCGTGTAGCCGACCGCCAGCTTCGCCGCGACCTTCGCGATCGGGAAGCCCGTTGCCTTCGATGCGAGCGCAGACGAACGCGACACGCGCGGGTTCATTTCGATGACGACCATGCGGCCGTCCTTCGGGTTGATCGAGAACTGCACGTTCGAGCCGCCCGTGTCGACGCCGATCTCGCGCAGCACCGCGAGCGACGCGTTACGCAGGATCTGGTATTCCTTGTCGGTGAGGGTCTGCGCCGGTGCGACCGTGATCGAGTCGCCGGTGTGCACGCCCATCGGGTCGAGGTTCTCGATCGAACAAACGATGATGCAGTTGTCGGCGCGGTCGCGCACGACTTCCATCTCGTATTCCTTCCAGCCGAGCAGCGATTCTTCGATCAGCAGCTCGCGCGTGGGCGAGAGATCCAGGCCGCGCTTGCAGATCTCTTCGAACTCTTCGCGGTTGTAGGCGATGCCGCCGCCCGAGCCGCCGAGCGTGAACGACGGACGGATCACGACCGGGTAGCCGCTGCCGCCGGTGAGCGCCATGATCTCGGCGTGCACCTGGGTTGCTTCTTCCATCGAGTGCGCGATGCCCGACTTCGCGGAACCGAGACCGATCTTGGTCATCGCTTCCTTGAACTTCTGGCGGTCTTCGGCCTTGTCGATCGCTTCCGGCGACGCGCCGATCAGCTCGACGCCGAACTTCTCGAGCACGCCGTGGTGATGCAGGTCGAGCGCGCAGTTCAGCGCGGTCTGGCCGCCCATCGTCGGCAGGATCGCGTCCGGGCGCTCCTTCTCGATGATGCGCGCGACGACTTCCCACGTGATCGGCTCGATGTAGGTCACGTCGGCCGTGTTCGGGTCGGTCATGATCGTCGCCGGGTTGCTGTTGACGAGAACGACCTTGTAGCCCTCCTCACGCAACGCCTTGCAAGCCTGCGCGCCCGAATAGTCGAACTCGCACGCCTGGCCGATGATGATCGGGCCGGCGCCGATGATGAGGATGCTTTTGATGTCTGTGCGTTTTGGCATGGCTTGTGAATTCAATAAGTAATCGTTGTCGTGGGTCGGCCGGCTGCGCTCAGCTCATCGTGGCGAGCGCGAGCTTCACCGAGAATCCGATGAACAGGCCGCCCACGCTGCTCGCCGCGCCTGCTGCAAGCTTGCGGCGGCGGCGGAAGTGCTCGGCAAGCCGCGCACCCGCGAAGATCAGCGTGCTCAGGTACAGGAAGCTCGCGCATTGCGCGATCGCCCCGAGCACGACGAACGACAGCGCGGGATGCGGGAATGCCGGGTCGACGAACTGGATGAAGAACGAGATGAAGAACAGGATCGCCTTCGGATTCAGCAGGCTCACGATCAGCGCCTTGCGGAACGGCCGTTCGCCGTCCACCGCGGGCGCTGCCTCGACCGGCGCATTCGCCGGCGCGCGCAGCTTCTGCCACGCGCTGCGCAGCATGCCGGTGCCGATGTAGAGCAGATACGCGGCGCCGCCGTACTTGACGACGGAGAACAGCAGCGGGTTCGCCTTCAGCAGTGACGCGACGCCGGCGGCGGACAGCACCATCAGCACCGTGTCGCCGACGAACACGCCGCACGCCGCGCGATAGCCGGCCTTCACGCCGCGCTGCGCCGCGAGCGACAGCACGTACATCGAGTTCGGCCCCGGCAGCAGGATGATGAAGATCACGCCGAACACGTAGGTCCAGATATCCGTGATGCCGAGTGCGTGGCCGAACATGATGCGAATCTCCCGTTCTTCGGTTGCGTCGTTGACGTCAGGCGTTGCGCTGCTTCGCCGCGTCCATCAGCGCGGTGAAACGGTCGAACAGGTAGCCGATGTCGTGCGGGCCGGGCGACGCTTCCGGGTGGCCCTGGAAGCAGAATGCCGGCTTGTCGGTCAGCTCGAAGCCCTGCAGCGTGCCGTCGAACAGCGACACGTGCGTCACGCGCGCGTTGGCCGGCAGCGAATCCGCATCGACCGCGAAGCCGTGGTTCTGCGACGTGATCACCACGCGACCGTCGCCGAGATCCTTCACCGGGTGATTCGCGCCGTGGTGGCCCGTCTTCATCTTCAGCGTCTTCGCGCCGACCGCGAGGCCCATGATCTGGTGACCCAGGCAGATGCCGAAGGTCGGCACGCCGCGCTCGATGAACTGCTTCGTGGCCGCGATCGCGTAGTCGCACGGCTCCGGATCGCCGGGGCCGTTCGACAGGAACACGCCGTCCGGATTCAGCGCGAGCGCATCTTCCGCGCTCGCCTGCGCCGGCAGCACCGTCACGTGGCAGCCGCGCTCCGCGAGCATGCGCAGGATGTTGTACTTGACGCCGAAATCGTACGCGACGACGCGGTACTTCGGCGCTTCCTGCATGCCGTAGCCGCCTTCGAGGCGCCATTCGGTCTGCTTCCACTCGAACGGCTTCGTGGTCGACACGACCTTGGCGAGATCCATGCCGGCGAGACCCGGGAACGAGCGCGCAAGCTCGATTGCCTTCGCTTCGTCGTCCGAGCCCGTCAGGATGCAGCCGTTCTGCGCGCCCTTGTCGCGCAGGATGCGGGTCAGCTTGCGGGTGTCGATGCCGGCGATCGCGACGACGCCTTCGTCGCGCAGGTAGTCGCCGAGCGTGCGGTCCATGCGGAAGTTCGATGCGAGCGAGGGCAGATCACGGATGATCAGGCCGGCGGCATGGACTTTCGTGGCTTCGACGTCTTCGGCGTTGACGCCGACGTTGCCGATATGCGGATAGGTGAGCGTGACGATCTGGCGCGAGTAGCTCGGGTCAGTCAGGATTTCCTGATAGCCGGTGATCGCGGTATTGAACACGACTTCGCCGATCGTGTGGCCTTCGGCCCCGATCGAATAACCACGAAAGACCGTGCCGTCGGCGAGTGCAAGCAAGGCGGGAGTAAAAGACGGCAACACGGGAGGCTCCTTGGGGAACACCCTGCTGCCGACCTGCTTACCCTGCCGCGCGAGCGCCGCGCTGCGTGGGCGCGCGCGGTCGCTTGCTGGACGCGGCCTGCGTTGTCGAGACGCGAACCCGGCGCGTGGCGCACGAGGCTTCGCGGCATCGCCCGGCAGGCGGCGTGCGGCGGATGAACGGGATGAGTGAGGTAGGCGCTAGGGTGCGAGGTTGATCAGCACAAACTTTCAAATTATAGCCTGAAAATGGCCCTATCTTCAATTGATATGGCCGTCCGATCGTGCGCGCGCCGCGTCCGGCAACGCGCTGCGGCCCCGTTTACGCGGCCGCCCTACCCGCCAGCGTACCGCCGGATCAGTGCGCTTGACCAGTGCCTCGCGCGGGCCACACGTACCAGACCGCGCTCGCGAGCTGCAGCGCGAGCAGTACACCCCAGGCGGTGAAGTGCGCGGCGGCCGGATAGCGGCCGTCGGCAGCAGGCCAATGCGACAGCACCCCGCCGACACCGATCTGGAACGCAAAGATCAGCAGGAAGATCACGAGCGTCAGCGTCGTGTTCGCGCGGCCGATCAGGTGAGCGGGAAAATGCCCGGCCATCACCGCGTAGGTCAGGATGCCGACGCCGCCGAACATCCCGTAGGCCGCCCACAGCACGGCCGGCGGCACCGGCACGCGCGCGATGATCGCGGCCTGTGTCGCGACGAACAGCGCCATGCCGACGCCGCAGAATGCGTACACCGATACACCGCGCCGCTCGAGCACGCGGGCCGCGGCGCCGAAGCCGACGCAGCCGGCCATCATCGCGAAACCGAGCACCGATACGAGGCGCGCGGCATGCGGCGCATCGAACCCCGCGACATCGCGCAGGTACGGCCCGACCCACAGCGACTGCATCGCATAGAACACACCCTGCGTGACGACGGAGAACGACGAGATCTTCCAGAATGCACGGCTGCTCAGGATGTGCCACGTCCCTTTGAACTGGCTGACGAGCCCGCCCTGGTGGCGCACCTGCTTCGCTTCCGGTGCGCCCAGCCCGATCGACGCGGCGACGATCACCGTCAGCACCGCGAGGCCGAAACAGATCGCGCGCCAGTTCGTCCAGCCGAGCAGCCAGGTCAACGGCGAACCGACCATCACGCCGCCGAGGCCGCCCACGGCCATCACGAGGCCGTTGACGAGCGGCAGCCGTCCGACCGGGAAATGCTGCGCGAGCGCCTTGAACGCCGCACCGAGACACACCGAGACGCCAACGCCGATCAGCAGCCGGCCGACCATCATCGTGCCGAGGGTATGCGCGGTGCCGAACACGGCCGCCCCGGCGGCCGCGAACAGCAGCATGCCGGCCGTCACGCGGCGCGGGCCGAAGTGGTCGAGCATCACGCCGGCCGGGATCTGCGCGCCCGCGAAGCCGAGGAAATAGAGACTGGTGAGCAGGCCGAGATCGGCGGCCGACAACCCGAGCTCGTGCGTGACGAACGGCGCGAAGCCGAGGTTGACGCCGCGAAACACATACGACACGAAATACCCGACCGAAAACAGCGCGAGCACCCTCACCTGCACCGACGACATCACTTCCCCTTGTTATATGAAGACATTCGAAGCAGCGCCCCCGCGCCGCGCACAAACAAAAACGCCGTCACCTCGGTGACGGCGTTTCATTGCATTTCGTCGGATGATAGCGCAATCGCGCGAACCGGGCCGGCCGCACGATGCGATCGCGACTGCGTTACTTCTTCTTGCTCTTGTGCGCTGCGGCCTTGGCCGGTGCCGCTTTCGCTGGAGCCGCCTTCGCCGATTTGGCCGCCGGCTTCGCCGCGCCGCGCTTCGCGCCGTGCGACTTGCCGCCCACCGCCAGGCTCGCGCGCTCGATGTGCGCACCGCCGGCCGACGTCGCGATCCGCTCCGGACCGGGTTCCGCCGGTACCGAACGACCGACCGGCACGTGCAGCACGAGTGCCTGGCCCGGCATCACGAGATCGCGGTGCGTGCGGTTCCACGCCTTGAGCTGGCCGACCGACACGCCGTAGCGGCCGGCGATCGCCGCCATCGACTGCTTGCGGCGCACGCGGATCAGCATCTTGCGCGTGTCGGGTACGTCGGGCTCCATCGCGAGCGCGCCGTTTTCGGCCACGTCGGCGCTGATGTCCTCGTCGTCGTCATCGCCGCGCGGCACGACGATCGTCGAGCCCGGCTTCAGGCGCATGCCGGCCGGAATCTTGTTGATCGACATCAGCGTATCGGCGTCCACGCCGATCTTCTCGGCGATCGCGGCCGGCCGCGCCCGTTCGCTGACCGTATAGGTGGTCCACGACGAAAGCTGGCCGTTGTAAGCCTTCAGGTTCTTCTCGAACGCCGACGCGTTGTCGAACGGCAGCAGGATCTGCGGCTCGGTCGCGCCGAGGATCACCGGCTTCGAGAACGACGGGTTCAGCGAGCGGAATTCGTCGAGCGACAGATTCGCGAGCTTCGCGGCCACCGCCACGTCGATGTCGCGCGACGTCGTGACCGTCACGAAATACGGGTGGTTCGGGATGTCCGGCAGCGCCAGGCCGTACTGCTGCGGATTCGCGATGATGTTCTTCACCGCCTGCAGCTTCGGCACGTAGTTGCGCGTCTCGTTCGGCATCCGCAGGCTCAGGTAGTCGGTCGGCAGGCCGGCCGCCTGGTTGCGCGCGATCGCGCGCTGCACGTTGCCCTCGCCCCAGTTGTACGCGGCCAGCGCGAGATACCAGTCGCCGAACATGTCATGCAGGCGCGACAGGTAGTCGAGCGCGGCGCTCGTCGACGCGAGCACGTCGCGGCGCTCGTCCTGCCACATGTTGCGCTTCAGGTTGTACGTGCGGCCCGTGCCGGGCATGAACTGCCACATGCCGGCCGCCTTCGCGACCGACAGCGCCTGCGGGTTGTACGCGGACTCGATGAACGGCAGCAGCGCGAGCTCGGTCGGCATGTGACGCGCCTCGAGCTCCTCGACGATGTGGTACAGGTACTTCTGCGAGCGCTCGGTCATGCGCTGCACGTAGTCCGGGCGCTGCGTGTACCACGTGGTCTGCATGTCGACGAGGTCGGTCTGCAGGTCGGGCATCTGGAAACCGCGGCGGATGCGACCCCAGAGATCGGAGTCCGCACTGGTCAGGTCGCCGACGGATTGCTTGTCGACGTCGACGGTTTCTTTGGCGGTGGCTGATTTACGGAGGTAGGTGGACGTCGCCTGCGAATCGGCGGCGTTGTTGGCGACAGGGGCCTGGCTCGCACAAGCGGCGAGCAGCAGAACCACCATCGCACTCAATATAAGTCGCATGAAAATCTCTGCTTCCGACGGCTGGAAATTGCAGGCGATACTACGGAAGTGCGTGCTTCACGTCAATAAAAACACCGAAAACTCAGCGAAATCCTACATTTGGAGCAATTTTTACAGACACCGCTTGAGCTTTGGAGTCCTCCGGAAATCATCATCGGAACCGGTTTTTCCACTCGCGCATCAGCGTGAACGCCGTCAGGCGATCCGGCACCGTTTCGTGCAGTTCGGCCTCGAGCGTCGCGCGGATCGCATCGCTGTCCGCACGCATGAACGGGTTAACGGCACGCTCATGCGCGATCGTAGTGGGCAGGGTCGGCACGCCGCGCGCGCGCAGCGCCTGCGCGTCGTCGCGCCATGTGGCGAGCGCCGCATTGCCGGGCTCGCACGCGAGCGCGAAGCGGATGTTGGACAGCGTGTATTCGTGTGCGCAATGCACGTGGGTGTCGCCCGGCAACGCCGCGAGCGCGTCGAGCGACGCGAGCATCTGCGCGGGCGTGCCCTCGAACAGGCGCCCGCAACCGCACGAGAACAGCGTATCGCCGCAGAACACGTGCGGCACCGCGTTGCCCTGCCCGGCCGCCTGGAAATAGGCGATGTGGCCGCGCGTATGGCCGGGCACGTCGAGCACGTCGAACGTGGCGGCGGGCGCCTCGAGCGTCACGCGCGCGCCGCCCGAAAGCGGCTGCGTAACCACGCCGATCGCCTCGGCCGCAGGGCCGTAAACAACGAGCGGAGCATCGTCCGGTTGGCTATCGCGCAGTGCCGCGACACCGCCGACGTGGTCGGCGTGATGGTGCGTGAGTAAAATAGCGGTCAACCGCCAGCCTCGTTCGGCTAGAACCCGGCGTACCGGCGCGGCTTCACCCGGATCGACGGCGATCGCATCGCGGCCGTCCGAGACGAGCCAGATATAGTTGTCATCGAATGCCGGAACCGGCACGTATTCCAGCTCGTTCATGGGCGCGCAATCATCGTTATGTCTGACCGTCAAATTATAGACTGGCCCGCCTGGACCGACTCACCGCCCGGCCGCTACGTGCTGGGCTGGGAACAGGCGCAGCTCGACCGGATCGTGTCCGACGTCTTCGGGTTCCACGCGCTGCAGCTCGGCCTGCCCCAGCTCGACGCACTGCGCGAGAACCGCATGCCGTATCGCGGCCTCGTGCTCGATCCGGCGAGCGGCGCGAGCGCGCCGTACCAGTATCCGTGGGCGCGTGAAGCGCATGCGCCCGAGCACGCGCCCGACGGCCGCAGCACGACCTGGTGCGACCTGCTCGACCTGCCGTTCGAGTCGCAGAGCGTCGACCTGATCGTGATGCCGCACACGCTCGAATTCACGTCCGACCCGCACCGCCTGCTGCGCGAGGCCGAGCGCGTGCTGATGCCGGAAGGCCAGCTCGTGATCACCGGCTTCAATTCGCTCAGCCTGTGGGGCATGCGGCAATCGTTCGGGCGCATGGCGAACCATCCGTTCGTGCCGGCCACGCGCGATCAGATCGCGTTCATCCGGCTCAAGGACTGGATCAAGCTGCTCGGCTTCGACCTCGAACGCGGCCGCTTCGGCTGCTACCGGCCGCCGCTCGTCACCGACAAGTGGCTGGCCCGCTACGGCTTCATGGAAGCCGCCGGCGACCGCTGGTGGCCGATCTTCGGCGCCGTCTACATGGTGACGGCCGTCAAGCGCGTGCGCGGCATGCGCCTCGTCGGCCAGATCCGGATGAAGAAGCCCGTGCTCGCACCGGGCCTGACGCCGGCGGCCTCCCCGACCACTCATCAAGAACATTCATGACTACCGATACGATCGACATTTATACCGACGGCGCCTGCAAGGGCAACCCCGGCCCCGGCGGCTGGGGCGCACTGATGCGCTACGGCGACAAGGAGAAGGAGCTGTTCGGCGGCGAGCCCAACACGACCAACAACCGCATGGAGCTGATGGGCGTGATCGCCGCGCTCGAAGCGCTGAAGCGGCCGTGCCAGGTGATCGTGCATACCGACTCGCAATACGTGCAGAAAGGCATCAGCGAGTGGATCCACGGCTGGAAGAAGAAAGGCTGGGTCACCGCGGCGAAGACGCCCGTGAAGAACGCCGACCTGTGGAAGCGCCTCGACGCGCTCGTCGCGCAGCATGAGGTCGAGTGGCGCTGGGTCAAGGGTCACGCGGGCCATCCCGAAAACGAGCGCGCGGACGCACTCGCCAATCGCGGCGTCGAATCGCTCACGGCCTGAACGCGGGCCGCTTCTCTGTTTCCTACGTATTTCCCGACATGCGCCAGATCATTCTCGATACCGAAACCACCGGCCTGAACGCCCGCACAGGCGACCGCCTCATCGAAATCGGCTGCGTCGAGCTGCTGAACCGGCGGCTCACCGGCAACAACCTGCACTTCTACGTGAACCCCGAGCGCGACAGCGATCCGGGCGCACTGGCGGTGCACGGGCTCACGACCGAATTCCTCAGCGACAAGCCGAAATTCGCGGAAGTCGTCGACCAGATCCGCGATTTCGTGAAGGACGCCGAGCTGATCATCCACAATGCGCCGTTCGACCTTGGCTTCCTCGACGCGGAATTCGCGCGGCTCGGCCTGCCGCCGTTCACCGAGCATTGCGGCGGCGTGATCGACACGCTGGTGCAGGCCAAGCAGATGTTCCCGGGCAAGCGCAACTCGCTCGACGCGCTGTGCGACCGATTCGGCATCAGCAACGCGCACCGTACGCTCCACGGCGCACTGCTCGACTCGGAGCTGCTCGCCGAGGTGTATCTCGCGATGACGCGCGGCCAGGACAGCCTCGTGATCGACATGCTCGACGACGCGGGCGCCGACGGCGGTGCGGGCAACGGCCAGCGCGTGTCGCTCGCCGCGCTCGACCTGCCCGTGGTGGCCGCGAGCGACGACGAACTCGCCGCCCACCAGGCGCAGCTCGACGAGCTCGACAAGTCGGTCAAGGGCACCTGCGTGTGGCGCACGTCCGCCGACGCAGGCGCCGCCGAAGCGGCTTGAAGCCGGCGGCCGGCGGCACGCGCCGCCGCCGCGCTCACGCGCGCGGCTGCAACGCGATGATCGCCATTCCGCCGAGCGCGAGCACCGCCCCGGCCACGTCCCAGCGGGTCAGCGCAACACCGTCGACCACCCGCAGCCAGACCAGCGCCACCGCGATATACACGCCGCCGTACGCCGCATAGGTGCGCCCCGCCGCACTCGGGTGCAGCGTCAGCAGCCACGCGAACAGCGCGAGCGACAGCGCGGCCGGCACCAGCAACCACACCGGCCGCCCATCCTTCAGCACGAGCCACGGCAGATAGCAGCCGACGATTTCGGCCAGCGCGGTGGCGGCGAACAGCGCCGCGATCCTCATCAGTTCGGTCATCCGGTTCCTCGTGAATTCGGCCACCGTCACCCGGGGCCGCACGGCCCCGCCGTGCGCCGCCGATCATAACCGAGCCGCTCCCGCCGGATGCCCCGCCAGCCGGGCGTTTCCCGGCAATTTGCACGATCATCCGTCATCGTGCTATCATGTCGCCTGTTTCAACATTCAATCTCTGTCTATTCGATTTCGAGAGAAGTCCGTCCGCGCGTTGCGGGCCGGCGCTTCGACCGAAATTGCACACACAGGAAAGCCCGCCCGACAGGCCCGCTTTTCTCGTTTCGTTGCCCCTCCGGGGCGCTTGCCGGAACGCTGGACACCGTCCGCACCGGCATCTGCCGCCTGCATCACGCGGCCCATTCTTCATGAGCGCACTGTCGCGACGGCCCATCGGGCCCGCGTCGAAGCAGCCCCTTACGGCCCTTTACCGCCTGTCATGCAGTAAGTGCTTAAAGGTCTGCCCCGACGCGTCGCACCCGACACCGCGCTCGCCGGCAAACCGTGTCGGACGGCCCGCCCGTTCGGCGCAGTCAAAGGAGTGCATGACCTTGACCGCAACACACGTCAGCCCGACCGCTGCTTCTTCCACCGCTTCGTCGTCCGGCGAAGCCCCGCTCGTCGCGGACGACATCACCGTCGTCGACCAGAGCCTCCTCAAGCGCGCCGTCAGCGCCATGGCCATCGGCAACGCGATGGAATGGTTCGACTTCGGCGTCTACAGCTACATCGCCGTCACGCTCGGCAAGGTGTTCTTCCCGTCCAGCAGCCCGTCCGCGCAGTTGCTCGCGACCTTCGGCACGTTCGCGGCCGCGTTCCTCGTGCGCCCGCTCGGCGGCATGGTGTTCGGCCCGCTCGGCGACCGCATCGGCCGCCAGCGCGTGCTCGCCGCCACGATGATCATGATGGCCGTCGGCACCTTCGCGATCGGCCTGATCCCCAGCTACGCGTCGATCGGCATCATGGCGCCCGTGCTGCTGCTCGTCGCCCGCCTCGTGCAGGGCTTCTCGACCGGCGGCGAATACGGCGGCGCCGCCACCTTCATCGCTGAATTCTCGACCGACAAGCGCCGCGGCTTCATGGGCAGCTTCCTCGAGTTCGGCACGCTGATCGGTTACGTGATGGGCGCGGGCGTCGTCGCACTGCTCACCGCATCGCTGTCGCAGGAAGCGCTGCTGTCGTGGGGCTGGCGCGTGCCGTTCCTGATCGCCGGCCCGCTCGGCCTGATCGGTCTCTACATCCGGATGAAGCTCGAGGAAACGCCCGCGTTCAAGCGCCAGGCCGAAGAGCGCGAAGCGCAGGACAAGGCCGTGCCGAAGGCGCGCTTCCGCGAAACGCTGATGCGCAACTGGCGTGCCCTGCTGCTGTGCGTCGGGCTCGTGCTGATCTTCAACGTGACCGACTACATGGTGCTGTCGTACCTGCCGAGCTTCATGTCGTCGACACTGCACTTCGACGAATCGCACAGCCTCGTGCTCGTGCTGATCGTGATGGTGCTGATGATGCCGCTGACGCTCGCCGCCGGCCGCCTGTCCGACAAGGTCGGCCGCAAGCCCGTGATGCTCGCCGGCTGCGTCGGCCTGCTCGTGCTGTCGATCCCGTCGATGATGCTGATTCACGCGGGCACCACGGCGTCGGTGTTCGGCGGCCTGCTGATCCTCGGCGTGCTGCTGTCGTGCTTTACCGGCGTGATGCCGTCGGCGCTGCCGGCACTGTTCCCGACCGAGATCCGCTACGGCGCGCTGGCGATCGGCTTCAACGTGTCGGTGTCGCTGTTCGGCGGCACGACGCCGCTCGTGACCGCTTGGCTGGTCGATGTCACGCACAACCTGATGATGCCCGCGTACTACATGATGGGCGCCGCCGTGATCGGCATCGTGTCGGTCGTCGCGCTCGCCGAAACCGCGCGCCAGCCGCTCAAGGGCTCGCCGCCGGCCGTCGCGTCGCGCCGCGAAGCTCATCAGCTCGTGCGCCAGATGCGCGAGGACGACGAATCGGAGATGTACAGTGTCGCGTCGCCGGCACGCGCCTGAGCGTCAACCATGAAAAAGCCCCGGCCGAAGCCGGGGCTGATCGAACCCGATCCGCCCGACCGGCTTGCGCCGGCCGGGCTTTTTTCATCCATTCGACGCCAGCGCGCTCATGCCTGCGCCTCGCATTGACGGCAGAAAATCAGCGCTCGCGAGCGCGACACGGCGGCCTGCGCACCGCGCGCCGCGACGATCAGCCCGACCTGACCGAGATTGAAATCGCGCTCGACCATCAACTGCGTCAGCGCGGCCAGCGGCAACACGAGGGACGGGTGGTACAGGCTCGATTCGATCAGGGCTTTCATCTGCGGCTCCATCAGGCAAGGCGTCATTCGATGGAGTGGATTCTAGGGACCGGCCGCGTCCCGATAAACCGCGCGAATGCGAAGTCACTTGTCAGCCGCCGAGAACAATCGACAGTGGCTTGCCCGACAAGGCCGAGCGGGCGGACGGACAGCGGCACGGGGCCCCGCCGCACGTCGCCGCGCGACGCCTGGGGCCTGTTCACGCTAATAACGGGCCCTAGACGAGCGGTGTTTCGACGAACGCCGGCAGCATTTCCGCCCGCGCCGAATGCGCGGCCAGTGCCGGATAACGGGCCGGATCGATCCGCGCGAGCACCGGGTAGTCGGCCGCCATGAATTGCGTGAAGCGCCATGCGACCGCGACCGTCACGTCGGACTGCAACAGACGCGCGCCGCCGAACCAGCCGTTCGCGGCCGCGACGAGCGGCTCCAGTGCGCCGTAGGCGCCCTCGATCTGGCTCAGCACGCGCTCCAGCCACGGCGCATGCTGCTTGTCTGACGGACGCAGCGCCTGCTCGTAGACGACCTGCACGGTCTTCTCGGCGGCCGCCAGCGCGAAACCGACCGGCACGAGCGCGCGCAGCCGTGCATCGGCGGTATCGGGCAGCAAGCGCCGCTCGGGCGCAACCAGGTGATCGAGATAGTCGACGATCAATGACGAATCGAGCAGCGTCGCGCCGTCGCCGGTCACTAGCGTCGGCGCCTTGACGACCGGGTTGGTCACCCTGAACTGCTCGAAATGACGGAACACCGAGAGCGACTCGTGTTCGAACGGGAGGTCGAGCAGCTTCGCCGAAATGGCGACCCGACGCACGAACGGGGAATCCAGCATGCCGATCAGCTTCATCGCGAACGCTCCGCTTGAGGGGAATGGGAGCGACGACTGTAGCAGCGTCGCTCGGCGTCGCCTAGGGCCCGTTCCCGCCAGCAACGGGCTGGTGCCGGCTCCGCGAACGCGTTTGCCGCAATGACGGAATGTGCTCGGCCGGCCTTCGCGCCCGTGCGCCCGTGCGCCCGTGCGCCTGATGCACATCAACCGGCCTCGCGCGGGACTCACGATGTCCGGCCACAGTGACCATAATGCAAGTTCACCCCCTTCCGCCCCAAGGTTCGTCATGTGGTACGCCCTCGTCGAGCAGCAGCGGGAATGGATGCGTGCCTGGCGCGCGGCGACGCGGCACGCGTTCGACGCATGGCCCGCGGCCACGCTGCCGCACGCAGCGTCGTCGTGCTACGACGACCTGTTCGAGCCGCTGCTCGGGCCGCCGGACGGGCCCCCGCATTTCGACATCGGATGGCCGGCGCTCGGCGAGCGCGTCGTCGCGCGCACGCCGTTCTGCGACCTGCGGCGCTTCACGCGCGCCGATGCGCAGCGCACGGTGCTGCTGTGCGCGCCGCTTGCCGGGCACGCGGCGGTGATGATGCGGGAAACCGTCGAGACGCTGCTCGCGGACGGCGATGTCTGCGTGACCGACTGGCGCAATGCGCGCGACGTGCCGCTCGCGGCGGGCCGTTTCGGGCTCGACGAGTACGTCGCGACGCTCGACGGCTTCGTCGACGGGCTCGCGCACGACGACCGGCCGCTGCATGTCGTCGCCGTGTGCCAGGCGACCGTGCCGGTGCTCGGCGCGCTCGCGCTAAGGGCGACGCGCGGTCTCCCGTCGCCCGCGAGCGTCACGCTGATCGGCGGCCCGCTCGACGCGCGCCGGAATCCGAGCGCGCTCGGCACCGCCGCTGCCGCCCATTCGCTCGGCTGGTGCCGCCGCCACCTGATCGACGTCGTACCCCCCGGCTTCGCGGGGCACGGCCGCCACGTGTTTCCCACCTATCTTCAGCAGGGCGAGATCGCGCTCGTCTACCCGCAGCGCTTCCTGTCGCTGATCGAAGGGTACGCGCTGGCCGCGTCGCGCTTCGACATGACCGGACTCGCCTGCGCGCGGCGCGCGCTGCTCGAATACACGGCGCTGCTCGATATGCCGGCCGAGTATTTCCTCGATACGGTCGACATCGTGTTCCAGCGCATGAGCCTTGCGCTCGGCACGTGGGACGTGGGCGGCCAGCGCGTCGAACCGGCGGCTTTGCGCGGCATCGTCCTGCTGACCGTCGAAGGCGCATGCGACAAGGTCACGGGCGCCGGCCAGACGCACGCGGCGCTCGACCTGTGCAGCGGCCTCGCCGACGACGAGCGCTTTCGCATCGACATCGACGATTGCGATCACTACGGGCTGTTTACAGGGGCGCGCTGGCACGGGGATGTCCATCCGATGCTGCAGCGCGTGTTCGCGTGGGCCGAGGCCCGCCGCCCTCGCCCGCGCCGCATCCGGCGGACGTGATGCCGAATCAGCGCCGCGCCGCGTCGAGCAACGCGCGCACCTCGTCGTCACTCGTCTGCTCGAAGCGCGCGTAGAACTGGCTGATCCCGAAGAACGGCTGCGGCAGCGTCACCGTGACGAACGCGTCGGCCAGATCGTCGAACACATGCCGTGCGCCCGCCGGCGCGACCGGTGCAGCCGCGATGATCCGCGCCGGGTGACGCTCGCGCAACGCCTGCAGCGCGACACGCATCGACGCGCCGGTCGCGACGCCGTCGTCGACGACGATCGCAATGCGCCCTTCGACCGGCAGCGGCGGTACGGCACCGCGATACAGCGCTTCACGCCGATGCAGTTCGGCCGTCTCGCGCGCGATCACGTCGGCGAGCTGCGCGTCGGACACCTTCATCGAACGCAGCACCGAACGCTGCAGATGAATCGCTCCGCCCGTCGCGATCGCGCCCATCGCGAGCTCGGGATCGTACGGCACGCCGAGCTTGCGCACGACCAGCACGTCGAGCGGTGCATGCAGCGCGCAAGCGACCGGATAGGCGACGGGCACACCGCCGCGCGGCAATGCGAGCACGACGACATCGTCCCGCCCCGCGTATTCGCGCAATGCACCGGCCAGCTGGCGGCCGGCATCGGCGCGATCGGCAAAACACTCGAACACGATCGGCTCCCTGCCATTGCGCCGGATGCGCGAACCCCGCGTCGGCGCCTGTCAACGAGCATGGTTCATCGGCCGCGCCGATGCAAGCAGGGTCATACCGGCGCGTGTGGCGCCGCGGGAAAGGGTCAGAGGCCGGCGGCCTGCCGGTACAGCCGCCAGAACGACTGTGCATAGGATTGCGCGAGCTCGGGCGCACGCTGGAACACGTTCACCGTTTCCGCATGTGCGGCCGCCCCTTCGGACAGCGTGGTCAGCGCGACGCTGTCGTCGACGATCACGAAGCGCGGCGCAGGATCGCCGTGCCGCGAATCGATCGCCACGTCGATACCGGAAGATTTCAGATAGCCCGCGCCGCTGTATCTGCCCGCGCGCGGCGAACGCAAGAGCACGACACGCACCTCGACCCCGCGCGCGCGGGCCGCGCGCAGCGCGCTCGCGACCGTCGGCGGCACGTGCGTGTAGCCGGCCAGCAGCACACGGCGCTGTGCCTGCCCGATCAGGTCGACGGTCGCGTCGGCCGCCGCATTGTCATACGAAAAGTATGTGCCGACCGATGCGGCATCGGACGGAATCTGGCTGGCGTGGGCGCTCGCCGCGCAACAAAGCGCAGCGAGAAGGAAGGCGGCTGGTCTCATGGCGGGCGCCATTGTAGCGACGCCAATTCGCGTGGCAAGCACCGGCTGCGGTGCTGCTGCGCCGGCGCAACACACAGCGCAAAACCGGGGCCCGGCGAACGGGTTACAGCGCGTTTTTCAAGCGGTCGATCAGCCCGCCGCGACGCGCGCGAGCCAGCTCTCGATGCCGTCGACGGAACGGAAATCCGCGAGACTGCGCGCCGGCAGCGCCGGATAGGCGCCGCCCGCCATCTCGGCCAGCGCGCGGCCGGGACCGAGCTCGAGGAACGCGGTCGCACCGGCCTCCACGCAGGCGGCAAGACAGGCCGCCCACTCGACCGGCTCCGCGATCTGCCGCGCAAGCTTGTCGAGACTGGCGTCGACGTCCAGCACCGATGCGCCATCGATCCCCGAAAAGAGCCGCGTGCCGGGCAGTGGCCGCCGCACGTCGGTCACGGCGAGCGACGCGCGAAACACCGGCACGGCCGCGGCGAGCCGGCGCGTGTGCGACGCGATCCGCACGCAGACGGGCGCGACACGCAGCGCGCCGGCGCGCGACGCGTCGTCGGCCACCGCGTCGACATCGGCCTGCCGCCCCGCGACCACGAACGCGTCACCGGGGTTCGCGATCGCGATCGCCGCGTCGCGGCCTTCGCACAACCGCGCGAGTCGGGCGCGCGTCAGGCCGCGGACGAACACCATGCGCTCGTCGCCGCCGCTCGCGGCATCCATCGCGCGCGCACGTGCATCGGCCAGATCGAGCGCGGTGTCCGGCTGGATCATCCCGGCGACGCTCCACGACGCGACTTCGCCGACGCTATAGCCGGCGACGCAGCGCCGGCGCGGCCACACCGCGTCGAGCAGCGCGGCGGCGGCGAGCGCCTGGACCGTGCAGAGAATCTGCGCGGCACGGTTCTCGTGCAGCGCGTCCGGCCCGGCCTGCCGGACCCACGCGCGCGGATCGTCGCCGAGGAGCCGGCCGGCGTGCGCGAACAGTGCGTCGGCCTGCGGCGCGGCGCCGGTCAGGTCGAACATGTCGGCGCGCTGCGCGCCCTGCCCCGAACAGAGGATGGCCAGCGTCATCGCACGCCCTCGTCAACGTCGAGCGCATCGACGAAGACGCTCATCGCGAGCAGGTCGGCCGCGCCGCCCGGGCTCAGCCGCCGCGCCACGAACGCACGATGCGCGGCGGCCGCGCGCAGCCGCCAGTCGCGCGCACGCACGCCGCCACGTGCCACGAACGCGCGCGCGGTCGCCCGCGCGAAGTCGAGGCCGGCCTGCCCGCCCCGGTGCAGCAGGTTCGTATCGTCGAGCGCGGCGATCAGCGCGAAGCACGCATCGACGCGCGCGGCTTCGCGGTCGCCAGGCAGGTCGCGCTGCGCGCGGCGCAGCGCGGGCAGTCCGACCGCATAGACGGTCGTGAACCCGTCGGCCGCCTCGCGACGCGCGCCGCCGACGCCGTAGCGGCGGCTCGCGCGTTCGCCGTGACTGTCGAGCAAGCGCGGGCCGCCGAGGATATCGGCACCCCAGCGGCGGGAGACGAACGCACCGAGCGTCACTCCCGCCGGCATGGTTCCCGGTATCGCGCGCCGACCGGCAGCCGCACACAGCAGCCCGAGCCCGAAGATCGCGCCGCGATGCGTATTGACGCCGCCGGTCGCGGCGAGCATCGCGTGCTCGGCGCGCAGGCCGATCTTGCGCAGCACGGCCATGTCCGCATCGCGCGCGCCTGCATCGGCCAACTCGGCGAAGTAGGGCCGCAGCACGGCAGCGCTGCGGGCGAACGTCGCGGCATCCATGTCGGTATGACTGCCGGTGTCGACATGACTGACGAGCCCCGGCTTCGGATAGGTCTCGATTTCGAGCACGAGACTGCGCTCGGCCAGTTCGGCGATGCGCTCGGCGTCGGACAGCGCCGGTACGCGGCAGGCAGTCCATGCGCTCATCGCGCACCTCCGATGAACGCGTCGGCCGGCATCAGTTCGACGGTGATCGCGGTCTTGACCGCGACTTCAGGCTGCCGCGCGTGCAGTTCGCGCCAGTTGACGCCCGCGCCGTCGTCGCGCAGCAGTTCGCCATCGATGCGCATCGGCGCGCGCGCGTCGATCGCCGCGAGGCCGTCGAGCAGCGGCACGAGCGATGCGGGGTCCGGCAGCGGGAACACGATGTCGAGATCGGACGAGGCCCCCATGTACGGCTCGCCCGTCAGCGCCTGCCATGCGAGGCTGCCGAACACGCGACCCTGCACGCCGTGACGCGCGCCGAGCGCATCGAGTTCGCGCAACGCCGTGCGCCATGCGTCGGGCGCGGCGGCGAGCACGTCGGACAACGCCGGCAGCGGGCCGACCGTCGCGAGCGCGTCAGCAGCCGCGTTCAGCGCGATGCGCCGCTTGCCCGCGGAAGGCGGCAGCGGCAAGCCGAGCGGCACGCGGCCGGCGTCGGCCTCGTCGGGCGACGCGCGGCGCACGATCAGCGGCCAGCCGCGTTCGGCCCACGCGCGCACGAGCGGATCGGCCGCGAGCGCGGCGTCGCGCGCGAATGCCGCGCCCCACCCCGCCGCCGTCAGCGTGACGAGCGTGTGGCGGCGCAGCGGCAGCTCAGCGTGCGGCACGCGCGAGTGCCTCGACGCGCCGGGCGACATCGGCGGCAACCGGCCGGCCGCGTGACGCACGCCGGTCGACGCGGTCGGCCGGCTTGCCGAGCCATTCACCGACCTGCGCGTCGAGCGCACGGGCCGGATCGAGCACGGCGTCGACGGCGCCCATCTTCACGAGATTGTCGAGCCCCGGCGCGAACACCGGCGTCGAGCGCGACATCTCCTTCAGTACGTCGATCGGCAACTTGGTCACGCGCGACATCGACGGCAGGTCCATCACCTCCGGCTCCGCGCCCGGCACCGCGAGCAGCGTGCGGGTCGCGAGCGCGGTCGCGATGAACGCGCCCGCGGCCGTGTGGCCGTACAGCACGCCGATCGTCCGGTGCCCGGCGAGATCCGCGTGCATCAGGCACTTCGCGAGATGCGACAGCCCTTCGTTCAGGCCAAGCAGTTCATCGCGCTTGCTCATCCGCTGGCTGTCGCTGTCGACCAGCACGAGGATCGGCGTGTCGCCGCCGCGCTCGATCGTGTCGAGCACGCGCGCCGCGAGCGAAAGTGCCTCGTCGATGCCGAACGGCAACCGGTCGGCGACGCCGATCACGTCGACACGCGTGCCGGCCAGTTCGGCATGGCCGGTCAGCAGGCCGCCGTGACGGGCGATCGAATGGCCTTGCGGGAACAGTGAATTCAGCACTTCATCGAGCGTCATGCGAGCTCTCCTGCAATTGGTCGGCGAGCGTGGCGAACGCATCGTCGGGCATCCCCGGGATCGCTTCCGGTGCGCTTGCACCGAGCGTGCGCCACACGTCGAGCGCATCCTTGCACGCGCCGAACCGTTCGACACGCGCTTCGAGGCGGGCCTGCTCCGCGCGCAACATCGTCGCATCGAACGTCGGCGCACGGCCGATCAGCTCGAGCGCCGCCGCACGGAATGCATCGGGCGTGTCGGCCACGTAGCGATCCGCGCCGCCGATCAACCGCCGGTGCTTGCCGCCCATCGTGCGCCAGATCAGCGCGCGGTCCTTCGCATCGAATTCCTCGACGCCGCGATTGGTCTCGATCACTTCGGGGCCCGACACGCTGATACGGCCCTGCTCCGACACCGCGAGCGCCGAGCAGCACGCGGCGAGCAGCCCGCCGCCGCCGTAGCAGCCCGCGCGCCCGCCGATCAGCCCGATCACCGGCACGCCGGCCGTGCGCGCTTCGACGAGCGCGCGCATGATCTCGGCGATCGCGAGTTCGCCCGCGTTCGCTTCCTGCAGCCGCACGCCCCCCGTATCGAACAGGATCAGCACCGGCTTGCCGGTTTCGCGCGCGGCACGCAGCAGCCCGGTGAGCTTCGCGCCGTGCACTTCGCCGAACGCGCCGCCCATGAAGCGGCCTTCCTGCGCGGCGACGAACACCGGCTGGCCGTCGAGCCGGCCGTGACCGACCACCATCCCGTCGTCGAACTGCTGAGGCAGGTCGAACAGCGGCAGGTGCGGGCTCGTCACGCGCTCGGCCGGGCCGAGGAATTCGCTGAAACTGCCCGCGTCCAGCAGCCCGTCGATGCGCTGCCGTGCAGATGCTTCGTACCAGCTCGCGGCATTCGCGACGAACGCGGGGGCGTCGTGATCGTGCTTCACGTCGTTCATGCTGCCCCTCCCTCGATCGCCCGCACCGCCTGCGCGAGCCGCAGCGACACCATGTCGGGCCGCGCGCCGCCGTCGTTGATCGACAGCTTCAGGCCGCCCGGCGTGCGCCGCTCGACGAAATCCGCGACGACGGCCTGCCACACCGCGCCGAACCCGACCGCCGCCGTGCGGATGTCGATCTCGCATTCGTTGCCCGGCAGCACGCGCTCGACGAGCACTTCGAGATTGCCGGATGCCACCACGCCGA
This sequence comes from Burkholderia sp. SRS-25, assembly GCF_004343765.1. Lineage (NCBI taxonomy): Bacteria > Pseudomonadati > Pseudomonadota > Betaproteobacteria > Burkholderiales > Burkholderiaceae > Burkholderia > Burkholderia sp. SRS-25. The sequence goes on along the minus strand of NZ_PTXM01000007.1, from coordinate 134,085 downwards.
CGAGCGCCGCGGCCTGCTCGCCCTTCGCGCGCTCGCGCGCGGTGAAGCGATAGTTCAACTGTTCCATGCCGTTGTCCTTACCAGTTGCGGAACCGGGCCGGCGGCGCATACAGGCCGCCCGACCAGTGCACGAGATCCTTGATCGAACGCGCGGCGAGCCAGCGGCGATCGGCGTCGAGCGGATTGATGCCGAGATCCTCCGGGCGACGGATCACGCCGCGCTCGCGCAGCCGTTCGACCATCTTCCGGTCGCGGCCGCGGCCGATCTCCGTATAGCCGGCGACGCCGCGGATCGCGTGCTCGCGTTCGTCCTTGTCGCGGCACATCAGCAGGTTCGCGATCCCTTCCTCGGTGACGATGTGCGTGACGTCGTCGCCGTAGACCATGATCGGCGCGAGGTCGAGCTGCAGCTTGTCGGCGAGCTTCAGCGCGTCGAGCTTCTCGACGAACATCGGCACGTTCTTGTCGCCGAACGTCTCGCCGATCTGCACGACGAGCTTGCGGCCGCGCCTGAGCGCCGCCGGCGTGTCGGGGTCGGCTTCCGCGCCGGCCTTCAGCCACGGCTCGCTCGGATGGCGCCGGCCGCGCGCGTCGCTGCCCATGTTCGGCGCGCCGCCGAAACCGGCGATGCGCTCGGCCGTGACCGTCGACGAATGGCCGGACAAGTCGATCTGCAGCGTCGAGCCGATGAACATGTCGCACGCATAGAGGCCGGCCGTCTGGCAAAACGCGCGGTTGGAGCGCAGCGACCCGTCGGGGCCCGTGAACCAGATGTCGGAACGCGCGCGGATGTAGTCGTCCATCCCGACTTCCGAGCCGAAGCAGTGGATCTGCTCGACCCAGCCCGACTCGATCGCGGGAATCAGCGTCGGGTGCGGATTGAGCGCCCAGTGCGAGCAGACCTTGCCCTTCAGCCCGAGCTTCTCGCCGTAGGTCGGCAGCAGCAGCTCGATCGCGGCCGTGTTGAAGCCGATCCCGTGGTTCAGGCGCTTGATGCCGTACGGCTCGTAGATGCCCTTGATCGCGAGCATCGCGGTGAGGATCTGCGTTTCGGTGATCGCGGCCGGATCGCGCGTGAACAGCGGCTCGACGTAGAACGGCCGGCCGGCCTCGACGACGAAATGCACGCGGTCGCCCGGGATGTCGACGCGCGGCACCTTGTCGACGATCCGGTCGACCTGCGCGATCACGATGCCGTCCTTGAACGCGGTGGCCTCGACGACGGTCGGCGTGTCTTCGGTGTTCGGGCCTGTGTACAGGTTGCCGTCGCGATCGGCGCTGACCGCGGCGATCAGCGCGACCTGCGGCGTGAGGTCGATGAAGTAGCGTGCGAACAGCTCGAGATAGGTGTGCACCGCGCCGAGCGCAATCTTGCCGCCGAACAGCAGCTTCGCGATGCGCTGCGACTGCGGGCCCGAATACGCGAAGTCGAGACGCTTCGCGATGCCGCGCTCGAACACGTCGAGATGCTCGGGCAGCACGACGCCCGACTGCACCATGTGCAGGTCGTGGATCTTCGCGCTGTCGACGTCGGCGAGCGCGGTGGCGAGCAGGTCGGCCTGCTTCTGGTTGTCGCCTTCGAGGCACACGCGATCGCCGGGCCGCAGCACCGCTTCGAGCAACGCGACGGTGTCGCGCGCATCGACCCGCTTGCCCTGCGCGAAACGCGCACCGGCCGCGAGGCGTGCATCGCGCGCCTGCCGCGCGTGATTCCATCCGGTCATGAAAAGTTCTCCGCTTCGATGGTTCAGCGGCATTCTAAGCCTGGCGCCGCCGCCGATTGATGATGTTGACGAATGCGACTCAGAGGACGCCGCGATGGATGCGGCCCGCATGCGGGCCGCGTCGCATCGCCCTACGCACCGACCAGCGCGCGCGTCGTGAAGAACAGCAGCGAGGGCCCGAGCAGGCAACCGACGCCAGTATGGAACGTCGCGACCAGCGCGCCGTACGGCACGAGCCGGCGGTCGGTCGCCGCGAGGCCCGCGCTCACGCCGCTGACCGTGCCGGCCAGGCCGCCGAAGATCATCGCGGAGCGCGGTGTCTTCAAGCCCATGAAGTTGGCCGCGACCGGCGTGCCGATCATCACGATGATCGCCTTGACGAGCCCCGTCGCGATGCTGAGCGCGATCACGTCGGAGCTTGCGCCGATCGCCGCGCCCGTCACGGGGCCGACGATGTAGGTGACGGCGCCCGCACCGATCGTCGTCATGCTGACCGCGTCGGTATAGCCGAATGCGCGCGCGATGCACGCGCCGACGATGAACGGCAGCACGGTGCCGAGCAGCAGCGACACGACGCCGATCAGCCCGGCCTTGCGCGCCTCGGTCGGCTGCACTTCGAACGCGGTCGCGACGATCGCGAAATCGCGCAGCATCGCGCCGCCCATCAGGCCGATGCCGGCGAACAGCTTGACGTCGGCCAGCCCCTTCTCGCCGCCGGTGAATGCGCCGCCGACATAGGCCAGCACGAGACCGATCACGATCGCGATCGCCGAGCCGTGCACGCGGCCGAACGTGAGCTTGCGCGACGCGATCGACGACAGCCACATGATCAGGCCGACCAGCGCGAACGACGCGACGAGCCCGTTGTGGGCGACGGTTTTTTCGAGCATCTGCAGCATGGCGGCCTCCGTTACTGTTCTTCGAATTGCGGCACGCCCGCGAAGGCCGTGTCGTCGCGCCCGGTGCGCACCAGTACCGCGATGCAGCATGCGCAGATCGCGACCGCGCCGACGGCGGCCAGCAGCGCAACCGGGCCGCCCTTCAGCGCGGCGACGACGTTCTGGTTCGCGGCCATCGCGACCACGACGGGGATGTACATCGCGCCCCAGAAACCGACGCCCGCCTCTGTCTCCTTCGGCAGCCAGCCGCGGCGGTGCAGCCACAGGCGCAGGCAGATCAGCAGCAGCATCGCGATGCCGACGCCGCCGACGTTGGTCTTCACGCCGATCGCACTGCCGAGCAGGTCGCCGAGAAACAGTCCGGCCAGGTGGCAGAACGCCAACAGCGCGGTTCCGTAGATGATCATGAGTCGTCTCCAGTCTCTTCGTGACGGGCGCATTGCCGCCAGCAGGAGCCGAATCTTGCCCGCCGATCCCGCTCCGGGCGTGTCTCCTGCGGCGGTGCGCCGCGGCCCGGCGGCCCGTCATGCGGGCACGTTCTCGGGCGGTCGATGGGATGATGCGGTTACGGGCCGGACGCCGGATGCCGTAGACTGAATGAAGCAGCCGCCGGCACGACGCGGGCTACGCGTCCGGTGCGCCCCGTTGCGGGCCGCACCGGGGCGTGATCCGATACTAGCGCCGCAATATCCGGCCATTTATGAAGTTGTCGAAACCGATTCAGTGGATTTAGCAATGCGTCCGTTACCGCCCGAGCTGCTGCGCAGCTTCGTCGCCGTCGCCCAGTCCGGCAGCTTCACCGCCGCGTCCGAGCGCGTGAGCCTGTCGCAGTCGACCGTCAGCCAGCACATCCGCCGCCTCGAGGAGCTGCTCGACCGGCCGCTGTTCGAGCGCGACACGCGCAACGTGCACCTGTCGCAGCACGGCGACGCGCTGTTCCGCTACGCGGTGCGCATTCTCGAACTGATGGACGAGGCCGTCACGTCGGTATGCGGGCCGCCGCTGTCGGGCAAGGTGCGGCTCGCGATGTCGGAGGATTTCGCGTCGGCGCACCTGACGGCCGCGCTCGCGAGCTTCGTGCAGCGCAATCCGGAAGTCGAGCTCGCGATCTCGACCGGGCTGTCGGGCGACCTGTTCGACGCGCTCGACGAGGGGCGGCACGATCTCGTGTTCGCGAAGCGCGTCGCCGGCAGCCGGCGCGGCCGCGTGATCCGCAGCGAACCGTTGTACTGGTGCACCGGCCCCGATTCGCGGATCACCGGCCACGAGGCCGTGCTGCCGCTCGCGATGCATCCGGAGCCGAGCGTGTCGCGCCGCCGCGTGCTCGAATCGCTCGAGGCGGTCGGCCGCCCTTACCGGATCGCCGTCGTGAGCAGCAGCATCGCGGTGCTGCGCGCGGCCGCGAGCGCGGGGCTCGGCGTCAGCGCATTCGCCGGCTACGTGATTCCAGCCGGGCTCGCGCGGCTCGACGCCGGGTTGCCCGAACTCGGCGAACTCGAATACGTGATCGACCGGCCGGCGGCTGCGTCGCGTTCGACGCTCGCACTCGAAGCCACGCTGATCACGGCGGCGTCGGAGTTGTAACCGTACCGGGCGCGCCGCACGCATGCGCAAGCGTGCCCGCCCCCGCACCTGACAGCTTTGCCCGGAACGCGTCATCGTCCGCGCAGCACCTGCTCGCGACAATGGGACCCATCGGAACGCACGGCCAGCCGCCGCGCGCATCCGGTGTCCCGTCCCCTTGATCGGAGCACGCCATGAAAGTCTTGCGATTCGCCGTCGCGACCGCCGCCGCCGCGCTGCTGTCCCCCACCTTTGCCCAGACGCCCGATACCGCGGCGCCCGCGCAGGGGCTGACCCGCGCGGAGGTCATTGCACAACTCAAGCAGGCCTATCTCGACGGCGAACTGCCGACGAACGACGGCAACTACCCGCCGAACGCCGCGACCCGCGCGCGCAACCGCGAACTGGTGCAGGCCGCGAGCCCGGCATGGCTCGCGCAGACGCCGCAGGCACCGCAAACCGCCGCGCAGCAGTAGCCGGCCGCAGCCCGTACGCGACGCCGCTGCGCAATCACGGCAGGAAGCTGCGCCGCCGCGCGTCGATCAGCTCGACGAGCAGGCGGTCACGTTCGGCCGCCAGTTCCTGCATCGAGCGCTCGCCCTGGATCGCGCGCAACGCGTCATTCAGCTTGCGGTCGACTTCCGGATCGAATGAAGGCGTGCCGAGATCGTCCCACCAGCTCGTGATCGGCCCCGACAGGTGTTCGAGAAAGTGCGCGATCCCGCCCGCGCCGCCGCCGAGGTGATAGGTCAGGCACTGCCCCATCAACCCCCAGCGCAGGCCGGGCCCCCATGCGACGGCCTTGTCTGCATCGGCGACGCTCACGACACCTTCGCCGACGAGGTGATACACCTCGCGGAACAGCGCGGCCGCGAGCCGGTTCGCGACATGGCCGGTCATCTCCTTGTTGAGGACGATCGTCTGCTTGCCGAGCGCATCGTAGAAGGCCTTCACGCGCGCGATCACTTCCTGGCTGGTGGCATCGCCGCCGACCAGCTCGACGAGCGGAATCAGGTGCGGCGGATTGAACGGATGCGCGATCAGGCAACGCTCCGGGTGCTTGTCGCACGCGGTCTGGATATCCGACATCTTCAGGCCCGACGAACTCGATGCGATCGGCACGTGCGCGGGCAGCACATCGTCCATCTGCCGGTACAACTCGCGCTTCAGGTCGAGCCGCTCCGGTCCGTTCTCCTGCACGAAGTCGACGCCGTCGAGCGCACGCACGAGATCGGCGTCGAACGACAGCCGCGCGGAAAGCTCGGCGGCCCGGTCGCCGAGAACCGCTGCGAGTGCGTCGCGCAGCCGCGTGTCGGCTTGCGGCGCCGGATCGGTCGCGACGACGTCAAAACCTTGCGTCAGATAGAAGGCGGCCCAGCTCGCGCCGATCACGCCGGCGCCGACGATCGCGATGCGTCGAATGTCCATGATTGTCCCGTGTCGTTGGTCTGCAAAAACATCGCGGCGATTGTCGCATCGAATCACGCGGGCCTGCATTGACGCAGATTGCAGACTCCCTCTTGAAATGCGCTTCGGCTGCCACTAATTATGCGTCGTCGGGCAGTGCAGCATGCAACGCACTGCCCCCGTTTCGACCCAGTGGAGCTTCCACGACGCGCCCGCCGCAGGCGTCGCGCCGTCACGTCTCCCGCGTTCCCTGTTCAGGAGGACCAACATGAGCGGTATCCATTTCGGCAGCGAGCTGTTCGACGAATTCACCCGCGTGCAGCGGCAGATGGCCAACCTGCTCGGCGATCGTCCGGCCGGCATTCGCGCGGTACGGCCCGGCGCCTTTCCCGCGCTCAACGTCGGCGCCACCGACGGCGCCATCGAGATCGTCGCGTTCGCCCCCGGCATGGCCGCGGCCGACTTCGACGTCTCGATCGACAAGGACCTGCTGACGATCAGCGGCGAGCGCAAGCCTGCGCCGCGCGGCGAAGGCGACGATCTGCGCACCTATGCGCAGGAACGCTTCCACGGCGCATTCCGCCGTGTCGTCGAGCTGCCCCGGGACGCGGATCCCGACCAGGTCAGCGCCCGCTACGAAAACGGCTGCCTGCTGATTCGCGTCGGCCGGCGCGAGGCATCGAAGCCGCGCGCGATCACCGTTCAATAATATTCAGGATACCGACATGAATACGAACCCGACCCTGGCCGAGCGTCAGACGAACACCGTCCACCCCGCTGCCGCCGAAGCGGCCCGCCGTCCCGCGATCACGCCCGCCGTCGACATCGTCGAGAATCATCTGGGTGTCACGCTGCGGGCCGACCTGCCCGGCGTGCCGCGCGAGAATCTCGACGTGAAGGTGCACGACAACACGCTGACGATCGAAGCCGACACGCATCTCGACACGCCGGCCGACCTGCGCGTGCGCCATGCCGAAATTCGCGCGACGCGCTATGCGCGCAGCTTCGTGCTGAGCCCGGATCTCGACACGTCGAGGATCGACGCGAACCTGCGCGACGGTGTGCTGACGCTGACGATTCCGCGCCGCGAGGAAACGCGTCCGCGCCGTATCGACGTGACGGCCGGCAACGCGTAAGTTCCCGGGCGGGCGATCATCCCGCACGCATGAAAAAGCCCCGCCGGGTATGCGCCCGGCGGGGCTTTTCTACGACATGCGGCGCAATCAGTCGAAGTCGAACAGGTCGAACACGGATTTCTTGCGACGCTGGCCGTCGTGCTTGTAGCGATCGTCGTACGAGCGGCCATCGTATCGGTCACGGCCGTCATGCGAGCGAGCGTCGCGCCCCCACCCGCCGTCGTGGCCGCGCGGCGCTTGCGCATCGTGCCGCACGGGCGGCTCGTCGCGACGCGCTGGCGCATCGCCGATTTCGCGCGCGATCAGCTTGTCGAGCTCACCACGATCGAGCCACACGCCGCGGCAGGTCGGACAGTAGTCGATCTCGATCGACTGGCGCTCGGCCATCAACAGGTCGGGCGTCTTGCAGACAGGGCATTTCATCGCGCTTCTCCTTTCCGTGCGAATTTCGTCTGGATTCCGGATGAGTCCGGATGACGCGCGTGACGCCGGCCGCCGCAGCGGCAGCCGTGCCACGCGCGGTGGCTCAGTGGCCTTCCGTCGGTGCCGAGCGCTTCGCCTTCGCGCGCCGCGCCAGCATGTTCATGCCTTCGACGAAAGCCGAGAACGCCATTGCCGCGTAGATGTAACCCTTCGGCACGTGCGAACCGAAACCTTCGGCAATCAGCGTCATGCCGATCACGACCAGGAACGACAGCGCGAGCATCACGATGGTCGGGTTGCGGTCGATGAAACGTGCGAGCGGCTGCGCGGCGAACAGCATCACGGCGACGGCGACGATCACCGCGACGAACATGATCGGCACGTGCTCGGTCATGCCGATCGCGGTCACGATGCTGTCGATCGAGAACACGATGTCGAGCATCACGATCTGGCCGATCGCGGCCCACATCGTCAGGCCGACCGCACCGCCGGCACCGCCCGCACCTTCACCGTCGCGCGACACGTGGTGATGGATCTCGGTGGTCGCCTTCCACACGAGGAACAGGCCGCCCGACAGCAGAATCAGGTCGCGCCACGAGAACGCATGGTCGAACAGTGTGAACACCGGTTCGGTGAGGCTGGCGATCCACGCGACGCTGCCGAGCAGCGCGAGGCGCATCACCAGCGCGAGCGCGATGCCGAGGCGCTGCGTGCGGGCGCGCTGCGCTTCGGGCAGCTTGTTGCTGAGGATCGAGATGAAGATCAGGTTGTCGATGCCGAGCACGACTTCCATCACGACGAGCGTCAGGAGCGCCGCCCACACGGCGGGGTCAACGGCAAGCGTCAGCAGGTAGTCCATGAAATGGGCCGATACGAAAGTGGAAAGCCAGATCATAGGCCGCCCCAGGCTTCGAAAAAATCAGAGAGAATCTGATTTTTGGTTCGGTTTTTCCGAAATTACGATCCGATGCTCAATTTTCGCCATCTGTACTACTTCTGGGTCGTCGTGAAGGAAGGCGGCTTCGCGCGTGCGGCCGCGCGGCTCGACATGGCCGTGCAGACCATCAGCGCGCAGGTGCGCGAGCTCGAAAAAGCGCTCGGGCACCAGTTGCTGCGCCCGGCCGGGCGCGGCGTCACGATGACCGACGCCGGCCAGGCCGCGTTTGCGCGCGCGGAGGCGATCTTCGAGATGGGGCGGCTGATTCCCGACGAAGTGCGCGCGGCAGCCAGCCAGCCGACCGTGCGGCTCGCGGTCGGCCTCGCGGACGGCATCTCCAAGCTCGCCGCGCACGCGATCCTTGCACCCGTGCTGGATACCCCCACGTTGCGGCTGCTGTGCCACGAAGGCGAGCACGATGCACTGCTCGCGGAGCTGGCGCTGCATCATCTCGATCTGGTGCTGGCCGGCCAGGGCGCGCCGTCCGGTTCGAACCTGCGCGTGACGAGCGAGCGGCTCGTCGCGTCGCCGGTCGACTGGTATGGCCCCGCCGCGCTCGTCACGCCGGCCGCGCGGCAGCACTTTCCGCTGTGCCTCGCCGACCTGCCCGTGCTGTTGCCGACCGCGCATTCGGCGCTGCGCGCGCGCCTCGACCGGTGGCTGGAGGGTGAACGGATCGTGCCGCGCGTGGCGGGGGAATTCGAGGACAGCGCGCTGATGGCCGTGTTCGCGGCGCGCGGCCTCGGCGTGTTCCCGCTGAGCGAACTCGGCGCGAACGACGCGTCGCTGCTGCGCGGGTTGCGGCGGCTCGGGCGCGCGGGCGACGTGACCGAGGAGATCCACGCGATCCGCTCGCGACGCGGCGAACACCATCCGCTGACGTCGCAATTGCTGGCCGCCGCACGCAGCGCACCGGCCGACTGAAGCGAGCGCGACATCAAACGAAACTATAATGGCGCCCCGGCCTTACGAGATTGCCGCGCGCTTCATCCAGGCACCGCCGTTGCGCGAGCTCTCGCCAAGCCTTCTGAAAGACGCCATGCACAACCGATTTCGCCTGTTTTCCGTTTCGTGCGCGCTCGCGGCCGCGACCGTGCTGGCGGCGTGCTCGTCGCCGCCCAAGCCGATCTACCAGCAGGAGCAGTTCGACGCGACCAGCAGCCCGTACGCGCATACATTCCACTCGAAATCCGACGCGGCCTGCGAGGCCGCGCGGCGCGCGCTGCTGAGCCAGGGCTATGTGGTGTCGTCGTCGCGCAACGATGCGGTCGACGGCAGCAAGAATTTCCAGCCGAACAACGACATGCACGTCGTGATCGAGTTTCACGTCGTGTGCGCGGACGCGAACGCGGACGGCTCGTCGAGCATCGCGTACGTGAACGCGGTGCAGGATCGCTACACGCTGAAGAAGTCGAATACGTCGGCCAGCGTGGGCTTGAGCGTGTTCGGCTCGCTGTCGCTGCCGATCGGGTCGAGCGATGACGCGCTCGTCAAGACCGCCAGCGAGACGATTCCCGCCGGCGTGTTCTATGAGCGCTTCTTCAATCTCGTCGAGCATTTCCTGAAGATCGACCCGGCCCGCCGCGACCGTGCGACCGTCAAGGCCGCCGAGAAGGAGCCCGTCACGCCGCTGCCCGAACCGGCGCCGACGCCGCAAGGCGAGCCGATGAAGATGACGACCCCGGTCGTGCCGACGCCGCCCGCGGCGCCGGTGCCGCTTTCGTTGCCGGCGGTCGCGCCCGAGTCGGGGGCAAACGCCGTGCCGGCCGCCGCGTCGGCCGTGGTCGCGCCGGCGGCGATGCGGGCTGCCGCGCCGGTAGCGGCGTCGGGATCGAGGCCGGTATCGGCTTCGGGCGCGGCGCCTGCAGCGGCCGCGTCGTCGACGCCCGCACCGGCGTCCGGGCCGGCATCCACGCCGGCCTCTGCTCCCGTGCCGGCCTCCGCTTCCGGCCCGGCATCGTCACCTGCCGCGGCGGCATCAGCGGCTGCAACACCGGCACCGGTCGCGCCTGCGCCTGCGCCCGCACCCACCGCTTCGGCCCCCGCATCGGCATCGGCTCCGGCAAGCGCATCGCCTGCGCCCGCCGCCGCCAATCCCGTCGCATCGTCGGCACCGTCCGGCGCGAGCGCACCGGCCGCACACTGACTGGCCGTCCGTATCGTCACGCGCGGCCACATCCGGCGCCGCGCGACGATACGCATCCTTCCCGTTCATTCATCACCGAAATGCTGCTTCGGCAGCGGCCTACCCGTCGTGTCGCTGACATTGCTCCGATGCTTCGCGACGGACACACACTGCCGATGCCGACGTTCGCCAGGATCGACGGCCCTCCGGCCGTCATCCGACAGGCCGGCCAGCGTCCGCCACCCCGCCTACCGCACCGTCGCGCGCAGCGTCTGCATCTGCTCGACGGTCGCCGTCACGCCGCCGCAGACGATCACGGCGATATCCTTCGCCGATGCAAGCACGGGCACCGGCCGCTCGAGCGCGGCCAGCGCGGCACCGCATGCGGGCTCGACGACGATCCGGTGCTCGTCGAGGAATCGCAGTGACGCGGCCACCGCATCGGCATCGGACACGACAACCGGGTGAATCTCGTGTCGTGCGGCCCATTCGACCGCCGCGTCGCACGGACGCTTCGCGCCGAGCGACGTCGCGATGCTCGTGATCGCCGGTAATTCGACCACCCGCCCCTGCGCGAGCGAGCGCGCATAGCAGTCGGCGCCTTCCGTTTCGGCCGTGACCACCGGCACGTCGTGCCAGCCGTTGCGCGCCAGCCCTTCGAGCACGCCGCACAGCAATCCGCCGCCGCCCACCGCAAGCACGATCGCGTCGGGCTTCGGGCCGGCCGCCGCCATCTCGTCGATCATCGTCGCGTGGCCCTGCCACAGCACGCGATCGTCGAACGGATGCACGAACGCATCATGCTCGCCGAGCGCCGACTGCGCGAACGCGTTCGCCTCGGCCCAGCTCGCACCGTGCACGACGAGCTCGGCGCTCTCGACGCGGATCAGCTCGCGCGCACGGGCCGACGCGCTTTCCGGTACGACGACGAGCACCGGCACGCCGAGTTCGCGGCCGCAATACGCGACCGCGATGCCCGCGTTGCCGCCCGACGACGACACGAAGCGCCGCGCGCCGGCCGCATGCCGCGCTTCGCAGACTGCGCCGATGCCGCGCAGCTTGAACGAGCCCGACGGCTGCAGCGCATCGAGCTTCAGCCGGACGGTCCTGCCGAGCCGGCGGGATGCGATTTGCGAGCGGATGTAAGGGGTCGGGATATGAAGCGGCATGGGGCAGGACCAATGGGAACGGAGAGAACGCACGCGACGTGCAACGGCGAGCGGCAACGACGACCATCGTACGGCACGCCACCCATGCTTTCCAATACCATCGAATGGCGTTTGTTATGCTCCACGGGTATATCGATGACCCTGAATGGATGCCGCATGCGCCAGATCGAATTCCGTCACCTGCGCTACTTCGTGGCCGTCGCGCAAGCCGGCAGCGTGATGGCCGGCGCCCGCGCGGCCGGCATCGTCCAGCCCGCGCTGTCGCGACAGATCCGCGAACTCGAGGACGCGATCGGCACGCCGCTGCTGGTGCGCCGCGCAACGGGCGTCACGCTCACGGCGGCCGGCGCCAGCTTCCTGCAGGACGCGACCGGCCTGCTCGCGACGCTGCAGGACAGCCGTGAGCGCGCGCTGCGCAGCGCGGCCGGCCAGCTGGGCGAGCTGCGGCTCGGTGCGCTGCCGAACTGCCTGCCGCTGCCCGTCGTCGGAACCGTCCTCAAGGCGTTTCGCGACGCATGCCCGGACGTGAAGCTGTCGATCGCGCCGATGCTGTCGGCCGAGCAGGCAAGCGCGCTGATGCGCGGCCAGCTCGACGGCGGGATCATGGCGTGGCGTCAGGACGAGGCGCCGCACCTGTCAGGCGTACGGCTGCTCAGCGACCGCTTCGTGCTCGCGATGCCTGCGCCGCCGGGCGGCCGCTTCACCGCACCGCACACGCTGGCCGACATCGCGAACGAGCCGTTCGTCTGGTTCGACGCGCAGCGCTCCGCCGCGCACCACCGGTTCCTGATGGCGCAGTGTCAGCAGGCCGGCTTCACGCCGCGCATCGCGCAGGTCGGCAGCGACATTCCAACGTTGATCGGCCTCGTCGCGGCCGGGATGGGCTGTGCATTCGTGCCGGAAAGTGCGTCGCCGACCTGCCCGCACACGGTCCGGCTCATCGCGCTCGACGAACTTGCGAGCCGCTTCGACATCGAGTTCGTGTTCGACGGTGCGGCCGTGCCACCGTCGCCCGTCGTCGCGCGGTTTCTCGAGGCCGTGCGCGATGCGACCGGCGAAGCGGGCCGAGCGGGCTGACCATGCAGCAGATGCGGCAGATGCGGCGACCTCGCCCGGCACTCGAGCGACCCGATTCGCGGTGCCGAATGACGGGCGGAATCCCCGTTCACCCACCGTCGCTTCGGCTGTCGAAACACGCTAAACAGCCGCATCTTTTTTGCGCAAATTCTTTCAAAATGATGACGCCGGATGCCGTAGCACCGGTGTTTTTAAATTGGCACCAAAAACGGCCGTTTAACGTCGATTCGAATTGTCATGGCTCGAAATATACTGCGCGCGCATCCAACCCTCGTGCCAAAGAGAGGATGCGTTTCCGCCCCGGTCACGGTCCCCCTGTGATCGGGGCTTTTTTTGCCTGCAGGCCTTGTGGACAAGGGGTTCCCGGTGATGATGCGAGATTCGCCCGGCGTGATGCCGGCCGCCTGAACGGCCCGTCCAATCCGCACGGCCTCCATTGCCGGGCAGTCGATGGACGGCTTCCGGCTCATCCGGCGGGTGCGACCGTCAGTCCGCGCCGGAGCGCCGACGGAGCGCGATCTCCCTGCCTGAAGCCGCCTGCCGAGCTTTACAAAAATCTTTCACACAAACATCCCTTTCACCCGCTCCACCACCAGCTTCAAGCGCCCGCGGCATTGTTGACATGAAATCAAGATAATTTCGTCCGCACACGGCTTTTTCCGCAAAAGTCATACAGGCACACTTCGTCCCGTCCTCAACGGCCCGTGCCGGTCGTTGTTCCTCGACTACAGGAGCCCATCGCGTGAACCCCACGACTTCCCCTCCTTCCCGCGCCGGCGGCAGCGCCGCACTGCCGCTGCTGGCACTCGCCGCCGGTGCGTTCGGCATCGGCACGACCGAGTTCTCGCCGATGGGCCTGCTGCCCGTGATCGCCGACGGCGTGCACGTGTCGATTCCGCAGGCCGGCATGCTGATCAGCGCGTATGCGATCGGCGTGATGGTCGGCGCGCCGCTGATGACGCTGCTGCTCGCGCGCTGGTCGCGCCGTTCGGCACTGATCGCACTGATGTCGATTTTCACGATCGGCAACCTGCTGTCGGCTTTCGCGCCGGACTACACGACGCTGCTGCTCGCCCGCCTCGTGACGAGCCTCAACCACGGTGCCTTCTTCGGGCTCGGCTCGGTGGTCGCGGCCAGCCTCGTGCCGCGCGAAAAGCAGGCCAGCGCGGTCGCGACGATGTTCATGGGTCTCACGATCGCGAACGTCGGCGGCGTGCCGGCCGCGACCTGGCTCGGCCAGATCATCGGCTGGCGCATGTCGTTCGCGGCGACCGCGGGCCTCGGCCTGGTTGCGATCGCCGGGCTGTTCGCCGCGTTGCCGAAGGGCGACGCCGGCAAGATGCCCGACCTGCGTGCGGAACTCTCGGTGCTGACGCGCCCCGTCGTGCTCGGCGCGCTCGGGACGACCGTGCTCGGCGCCGGCGCGATGTTTACGCTCTATACGTATGTCGCGCCGACGCTCGAACACGTGACCGGCGCGACACCCGGCTTCGTGACCGCGATGCTGGTACTGATCGGCGTCGGCTTCTCGATCGGCAACATCGCGGGCGGGCGCCTCGCCGACCGCTCGCTCGACGGCACGCTGATCGGTTTCCTGCTGTTGCTGATCGCCACGATGGCCGCGTTCCCGGTGCTCGCCCGCACGCATGCCGGCGCCGCCGTCACGCTGCTCGTGTGGGGTATCGCAACGTTCGCGGTCGTGCCGCCGCTGCAGATGCGCGTGATGCGGGCGGCCCATGAAGCGCCGGGCCTCGCATCCGCCGTCAACATCGGCGCGTTCAACCTCGGCAACGCGCTCGGCGCGGCCGCCGGCGGCGCGGCGCTGTCGGCAGGCTTCGGTTATGCGGCCGTGCCGCTCGTCGGCGGGCTGATTGCCGCGGCCGGGCTCGCACTCGTGTTCCTGCAGATCGCGCAGCAGCGCCGCGCACCGGCCGCCGCGAATTCGTAATCGCGACACGTCGCGCACCGGCGATGCATGCCGGATCGCCGATCCGTACCGACGCACGCTCACGGCCGCGAAATGCGGCCGTTTTCGTTTTCGACGGTCCATTCGGATTCGACAATCCCTCGATGGAACAATCCGGAATATCGATCAATTTCACAACGAGCCGGATTCCATTCACTTTCAAAATACTGAAATCGACTCAATCGATTCGAACGATTCATTCCCTGCCTCTTCCATTTCATCCAGCGCGTTAATACCCGTGCCCCACCGGCCGGCCCCACTCGCCAAGTCGACATAAAAATCGTATCGACCCCGCATGAATGCCCCGTCATTGCTGCATCGCGGGATAACACTCCACTCAAATTCCTCGGGAGAAATCGGAAAATGCAACTCTCCCCGGCTTTATTCACTCAACACCCGGATCAAATGTAACAGAATGAAACAGCATAAATTTAGGGATTGAAAGACTTGCCGATTCGTATCAGCATCTGCGATATCGTGGCATGCGAAGCGCGGCATAAATCCAATGAAAAAAACAATCGATGAGGGATCAGTGTGAAAGTCACCATTGCTTCCATGACATTGTCGCTCGCGCTGTCAATCGGTCTTTCGATTCCCGCCGCCGACGCAGCCACCTATTCGAACGGCACCGCGACCGCCACCTTCAACGTTACGCTGACGCTGCAGCCGAACTGCACGATCGCCGCGAACCCGCTCGCCTTCGGCACCAGCGGGGTACTGGCCACCGCGATCAACCAGCAGACGACCGTGAGCGTCACTTGCACCAACACGACGCCCTACAACGTCGGTCTCGACGCGGGCACGGTCACGGGATCGAGCGTCGCGAGCCGGCTGATGGCCGGCACGGCGACCGGCAACACGTCGACGACCGTCGGCTTCCAGCTCTACCAGGATGCCGGTCGCACGACGGTCTGGGGCAACACGCAAGGCACGGACACCGTGGCCGGCACCGGCACGGGCGCAGCACAGACGATTACCGTCTACGGCCAGGTGCCGGTGCAGGCGACGCCGAAGCCGGACACCTATCAGACGACCGTCACCGCAACCGTCTACTTCTGAACGGCACGGCTTCCCATGTCCGCATTACGTCGAATGCTCGCCGCGCTGCTGTGTGCGGCCGGCGCCGCGCACGCCGCGTCGCTGCAGATCTCCCCGGTCACGATCGAATTCAGCACCGACGACACGGCCACCGGCATCACGCTGCGCAATCCGGGCAGCCGCCCCGTGTACGGGCAGGTGCGCGTGTTCCGCTGGGACCAGGCCGACGGCCAGGACACGCTGACGCCCACCCAGGATCTGCTGGCCAGCCCGCCGCTCATCGAAGTCGGCACGCAGTCCGAACAACTGATCCGCGTCGTGCGCGCGTCGCGCACGCCTGCCGGCGCCGAGCAGACCTACCGGCTGCTGATCGACGAGTTGCCGCAGCCCGGCGAAGCGCCGGCCAACGGCGTGTCGATCCGGCTGCGCTATTCGATTCCGGTGTTCGTCGAGCCGGCAACCGACGGCGCGCCGCAGCTCGACTGGACGCTCCTGCGCGGCACCGGCGGCTGGGTGCTGCGGGTGCGCAACGGCGGCACGCGGCGCGCGCAACTGGCATCGGTCGAACTCGTGACCGGCGACGGCCACACGTATCCGCTCACGCACGGCCTGCTCGGCTATGCGCTCGCGGGGCGCACGGGCCAGTGGAGCGTGCCGCTGCCGGCGGGCGTCGCGCTCGGCGGCACGGTCACGGTGCGGGCGGCCGTCAATTCGCAGCCGGCCAGTGCGGTCGTCAAGGTGGAGCCGCCGGGCTAGACCGCCGGTGCGCCGTCCGGCCTCTCCCCCTTCGCCACACACCGGCTCGGTCCCGGCCAACGGACGCGGTGCGCCGCGACGCTCCCCGCGCACCGCGGTCGCGGCCCTCGTGGCCGGCGGCCTGCTCGCGCTCGGCTGTGCACGCGCGGATGAACCCATCGCCCTCGTGATGACCGACAGCACGCACGACGTGATCCTCGAAGTCAGCATCAACGGTGAAAACACGACGCTGCTCGCGCACTTCCGCGAACGCGAGGGCCGCCTGTCGGCGAGCGGCGCAGACCTGCACACGATCGGCGTCGCGACCGACCGGCTCGGCATCACCGACGCGGCGACGGTCGACCTCGACACGATTCCCGGCCTGCGCTACCGCTACGACGCGGCACACCAGAGCGTCGAACTGCAGATGCCCGATACGCTGCGCCGCCCCTACGCGATCGACAGCCGCGCATTGCTGCCCACTCAGGCGGCCAGCGCGTCGCGCGGTGTCGCGATCAACTACGAGGCGTACGCGCAGACGCTCGGCGACCGGCAGTACTCGCTCTACACCGACGTGCGCTACTTCGATCCAGGCGGCGTGTTCGACACCACGGGCGTCGCGACCTTCTATGACGGCCGCCGGCGCTACACGCGCTTCGATACGTCATGGAGCCGCTCGGACCCGGCACGCCCGAGCACGACACAAATCGGCGACACGATCTCGGGATCACTCGCGTGGACGCGCTCGGTGCGCCTCGGCGGCTTCCAGTGGCGCAGCAATTTCGCACTGCGCCCCGATCTCGTGACGTTCCCGATCCCGTCGCTCGCCGGCTCCGCGGCCGTGCCGTCGGCCGTCGACCTGTACATCAACAACGTGCGCCAGTACACCGGCAACGTGCCGAGCGGCCCGTTCATCATTCACGACGTGCCGGGCATCACGGGCGCCGGCCAGGCGACCGTCATCACGCGCGACGCGCTCGGGCGCACCGTCGCGACGTCGGTGCCGCTCTATGTCGATACGCGGATGCTGTCCGCCGGGCTGTCGAGCTATTCGTTCGAGGCCGGCTTCCTGCGGCGCAACTATGGGCTGCAGTCGTTCGACTACGACGCGCGGCCGGCCGTCAGCGGCTCGCTGCGGCGCGGGATCACCGATGCGCTGACCGTCGAGGGGCACGCGGAAGCGACCGGCGGCGTGCTCAACACCGGCATCGGCGCGCTGCTGCGGCTCGGCGATGCGGGCGTCGTGAGCGGCGCGGTCGCAGGCAGCACCGGCCGCTATCCGGGTACGCAGGTGAGCGTCGGCTACCAATTGATCGAACCGCGCTTCTCGATCAACGCGCAGACGATCCGCGCGTTCGGCCGCTACGGCGATCTCGCCTCGCGCGACGGCGCGACGGCGCCCGCGGCGACCGACCAGGCGACGCTCGCGCTGCCTTTCATGCACCGCCAGACGCTGTCGCTCAGCTATATCGGCTTCCGCCTGCCTCAAGGCCCGAGCACGCGGATCGGCACGGTGTCGTACACGCTGAGCTTCGGCGATCTCGCGTCGCTGAGCGTGAGCGCGTACCGCGACTTCGCGCAGCAGGGTGCGAACGGTGCGTTCGTGTCGCTGAACATCGGGCTTGGGCGCAACACGTCGATCAATACGACCGTCGGGCGCCAGCGCGGCCAGTCGAACTACACCGTCGACGCGAGCCGTCCGCCCGACTACGGCGGCGGCTGGGGCTGGGGCGTGCAGACGGGCGGCACGGGCGCGGTGCCCTACCGGCAGGCACAAGTCCGCTATCTCGGTCATGCGGGCGAAGTCATCGCGGCCGCGCAGAACATCGACCGCCAGACCGGCGCATCGCTCGACGTCAGCGGTGCGCTGGTGTTCATGGACAGCAGCCTGCAACTGTCGCGCCGCATCTACGACGGCTTCGCGCTGGTATCGACCGATGGCGTCGCGGGCATTCCGGTGCTGCACGAAAACCGCGTGATCGGCACGACCGATCGCACGGGGCACCTGCTCGTACCCGACCTGAACGCGTACCAGAACAACCAGATCGCGATCGACTCGATGAAGCTGCCCGCCGATGCGCGGATCGCCCGCACGTCGATGATGGTCGTGCCGCAGGCGCAATCGGGCGTCGTTGCGCAGTTCGGCGTATCGCGCTATCGCGCGGCGTCGGTGATCCTCCGCGATACCGACGGCCGGCCGCTGCCGGCCGGTGCGCGCGTGCATCACACCGAAAGCGGCACGGATACGATCGTCGGCTACGACGGGCTCACGTTCATCGACGGACTGAAGGAGGACAACCACCTCGTGATCGACTACGGCACGCAACGCTGCGTCGCGGACTTCGCGTTCACCTCGCCCGGCAACGGCACACTGCCGACCATCGGCCCCGTCACCTGCCGGGCCGCGCGATGAGGATCGCGCTGCTGGTCCTCGTCGCCTTCATCGCGTGGTGCGGCTCGCCCCGTCACGCACTGGCCGAAAGCTGCACGGCCACCGCGTCGGACGTGAGCTTCGGCTCGGTCAGCCCGATCTCAAACGCGCCGGTCGCCGTGACCGGTACGGTCAGCATCACCTGCACGTGGTCGGCCGTCTCGCTGACGCCGAACGTGCTCGTGTGCCTGAACCTCGGCGGCACGAGCCCGCGCAGCCTCGTCAACGGCGGCAACGCGATGCAATACGACCTCTATCTCGACGGCGGGCATTCGGTCGCGTGGGGCTCGGTGTATTCCGGCACGACACCGGCGTCCGTCACGCTGGCCAAGCCCGCGCTCGGCACGAGCGCGTCCGCGACGGTGACGGTGTACGGACAGATCACCGGGAACCAGCCGACCGTACCGACGACCGGCAACAGCACCACGACCTACTCGCAGACGTTCGGCGGCAACACGACATCGATCAACGCCGGGTTCTATCTGCTCGGTGCGCCGACTTGCGCGTCGCTGACGACATCGAACGGGACCTTCCCGTTCAGCGCGACCGCCAACGTCATCAACAATTGCAACATCAATGCGACCAACGTCAGCTTCGGCACCGCGAGCCTGCTGTCGGGCACACTCACGGCAACGGGTACGATCACCGCGCAGTGCACCAACGGCGACGCATGGAAAATCGCGCTGAGCGGCGGCAACAGCGGCGACGTGACGGCGCGCCAGATGCAGCGCAACGGCGGCGGCGGCGCGATCAGCTACGGGCTTTACACGGACGCCGCACGTTCGATCGCGTGGGGCGACGGCACGGGCGGCAGTTCGACGGTCACGGGTGTCGGCACGGGCACGTCGCAGGTCGTGACCGTGTACGGCGCGGTGCCGGCGCAAACCACGCCAGCGCCCGGCAACTACAGCGACATGATCACTGCGACGATCAGTTTCTAGCGTTCAGTGGCATGAGCGGGCGCAGGCGCACGCGCCGCGCCGCCCGCTCAAAACATGACGGTCCATGCGGACGGCGCGCCCGCCCCGCGCGACGCCGACCGCGCATCGGGCAGCGGCGCGTGGCTGAGCAGGAACGGCGTGCCGTGCGCGCAACTGACACTCGGGATGCCGGTATCGGCGACGCCCTGCGGCGCGCCGGTGCCGATCGTGCAGGTTTCCGGAATGGTGAGACTGACGCGCAGCGGAATCGAGGGCTCCGTCGCGTTCGCGAGGGACCCTACGCCGGGCGCGGCCAGCGCGAGCGCGATCGCACCCCGTCTGATTTGGTCGGCTGTCATCGTGCGGCTCTCCTTCGTGCATCCATTCAGCATATGCGCGAATTATCGGCGTGCGGGCGGAAAACCTGAACCCGCACGCACGTGGCCGTGCCCCGCCGCGCCGGTCAGCGCGCGGCGGCGAACCCGCCGAAAAACGCGCGCGCATTCGCATCGAGGCTGTCGAGGTGATAGCCGCCTTCCTGCACGATCACCGTCGGCAGCTCGAGTGCGCCGATCGCACCGCCAAGCCGCCCGAAGCCGTCGGTCGTGACGGCCACCTGCGATTGCGGATCGTCCTTGTAGATATCGAAGCCGAGCGCGAGCACGAGCGCATCGGGCTGGAACCGCGCAAGCGCGCGCAGCGCGTCGTCGAGCCGCGCGAAGAACGCCGACTCCGGCGCGCCGTGCGGCATCGGCAGGTTGAGGTTGAAACCGTCGCCGGCCCCGGTGCCCGTCTCTTCCTCGTAGCCCGCGACGACCGGGTAGAAGTTGGTCGGGTCGCCGTGGATCGACACGTACAGCACGTCGTCGCGGCCGTAGAAGATCTCCTGCACGCCTTGCCCGTGATGCATGTCGGTGTCGAGGATCGCAACCCGGCGATGGCGGCCGAGCAGCGACTGCGCGGCGATCGCCGCATTGTTCAGGTAGCAGAAGCCGCCGGCCGCGTCGCGGCGCGCATGATGGCCGGGCGGCCGGCACAGCGCGTACGCCTCGCGTGCGCCGCCGTTGACGTCGGCCGCGGCCGCCAGCGCGCCCTGCGCGGACCAGTACGCAGCGCGCCACGTGTTCGCACCGACCGGGCAACTGCCGTCGGCGAGGTAGCGCGCGGCTTTCGCGAGCACGCCGCGCAGCGGGTTCGGGTCGCGCACGAACACGTTCGACATCACTTCGTCGCCCCAGTCGTCGGGCATCTGCTTCCAGTCGCGATGCGCTTCCTCCAGGAAGCGCAGGTAGTTCATGTCGTGCACGGCCGCGATCGGCGCGGTGCCGCGGTCGGCCGGCTCGCGCACGTCGAAGTCCAGCGACCGGACGGCGGCGACGAGCCGCGCCGCGCGCTCGGGTACTTCCTGCGGCTCACGCATCTGGCCGCGCGACAGGTAGCTGCGCGGATGGTGCAGCAACTGCTCGGGATGGAAATAGGTTTTCATCGTTCGCCCTCGTCGGTGTTTCGATTTACCGGCTTGCCGGTTCGCCGCGTCATGCGTCCTGCGTGGCGGCCGCCACGGCGGCGCCCGCCGCAACACCCGCACGCGCGAGCACCGCATGAAGCAGCACGTTCGTGCCGCGCGTCACGTCATCCGGCAGCGCATCCTCGGCTTCGTTGTGCGACAGGCCGTCGACACACGGGATGAACACCATCGCGGTCGGGACGCAACGCGCAAGCAGGATCGCGTCGTGCCCGGCGCCGCTGACGATCCGTTCGTTCGAATAGCCGAACGCGGCGGCCGCCCGCGCGACCTGTTCGACGCAGTCGCGATCGAATGGCGTCGCCGGGCTACGCCAGCACGTTTCCATCGCAACCTGCACGCCGCGCGCGGTGGCGACACGCGTGCACGCATCGCGCAAGTCGCGCTCCATCGCGTCGACTTGCGCATCGTCGTGATGGCGAAGGTCGACCGTGAACGTCGTCTCGCCGGCAATGGTGTTGCGCGACGCATTGCGAATGCCGACCTGACCGATCGTCGCGAGCCCGCGCGGCGCATGACCGGCGACGATCCGTTCGAGTTCGAGCGCCATCTGCGCGCTCGCGAAATATGCATCCTTGCGATACGGCATCGGCGTCGTGCCCGCATGCGCGGCCACGCCCGTCACCGTCACGTCGAGCCAGCGGATCGCCTGCCCGCCCGTGACGATGCCGATCGTCGTGCCGTTCGCCTCGAGCACGGGGCCCTGTTCGATATGCGCTTCGAAGTACGCATCAACCGCACCGCCCGTCGCACGCGTGCCGCGATAGCCGCATGCGTCGAGCGCAGCGCCGAGCGTGATGCCGTCGGCGTCCTGCTTCGCGAGCGCTTCGTCGAGCGGCAACGCGCCCGTGAAGACGGCCGAGCCGAGCATGGCCGGCGCGAAGCGCGCGCCCTCCTCGTTGGTCCAGGACACGATTTCCAGCGGCTTGCCGGTCGCGATGCGTGCGTCGTTCAGCGTGCGCACGAGTTCGAGCGCGGCGAGCACGCCATAGACGCCATCGAAGCGGCCGCCTTCGGGCTGCGTGTCGAGGTGGCTGCCGATCAGCACCGGCGCTGCCTGCGCATCGATGCCGTCGCGCCGCGCGAACAGGTTGCCGACGGCGTCGACGCTCACCGTCATTCCCGCGTCGCGGCACCACTGCGCGAACAGGTCGCGCCCGCGACGATCGTCGTCGGTGAGCGCGAGGCGCCGCACGCCGCCGCGCGGCGTCGCGCCGACGCGCGCCATGTCCGCCAGGCTCTGCCACAAACGGGCGCCGTCGATTTCCAGCAGGTCTTTCATGTGCACTCCGGATGAATTCGTTCGTTGAGGTTCACTG
The DNA here is from genome assembly GCF_004343765.1 of Burkholderia sp. SRS-25. Taxonomy (NCBI): domain Bacteria; kingdom Pseudomonadati; phylum Pseudomonadota; class Betaproteobacteria; order Burkholderiales; family Burkholderiaceae; genus Burkholderia; species Burkholderia sp. SRS-25. The sequence continues at coordinate 111,691 of NZ_PTXM01000007.1, read as the reverse complement.
CGAGCCGAGCGCTTCGGCGGCGGCCGGCCGTGCCGCGCGGCGGGCGTCGAGCGCGACGATGCACAGCAGCGAGATGCCGGCGAGACACGTGTAGAACACCGCGAGCGGCCACCACTGGCCCGCGAAGCGATGCGCGAGCCACGTGCCGACGAGCGGCGTCAGCCCGCCCGCGATCGCGCCGCAGATCTGGTAGGCGAGAGAGATCGCCGAATAGCGCACGTGCGCGGGGAACACGTCGCTCACGAAACCCGCGATCACCGAATAGAAGCCGGCCATGCAGACCACCGCGAGCGCGATGCCCGCGATGAGCGACGCGGACGTGCCGCCCTGCACGAGCATGAACATCGGATACGGCGACAGCATCGCGAGCAGCGCCGCGAGCTTCAGGAAGCGTGCACCGCCGATGCGCTCGGCGATCCACGCGGCGATCGGTTGCGCGATGAACTGGATGATAGCGACCGCGAACAGGCTGTCGAGGATCAGCGAGCGCGAGACGCCGATGTACTGCGTCGTGTACGCGATCATGAACGTGTTCGTGAAATAGACGCCCGCGATGCCGATCGTGTTCGCGCCGATGCAGAGCGCCACGAGCCCCGACGCGGAGCGGAACACTTCCGCGACCGGCAGCTTCACCGTGCGGTTGGCTTCCTTCACGCGCGCGAATTCCGGCGATTCGTTCACGCCGAGCCGGATCAGGATGCCGACCACGAGCAGCACCGAACTCGCGAGGAACGGCAAGCGCCAGCCCCACGCGAGGAAGTCGGCCTTGTCCATCGACGTGACCGCGCGAAACGCGATCAGCGACAGGATCAGCCCGGCCGGGCTGCCGAGCTGCGCGAACGACGCGAAGAACGTGCGGCGCCCCTGCGGCGCATGCTCGCCCGCCATCAGCACCGCGCCGCCCCATTCGCCGCCGACCGCGATTCCCTGCACGACGCGCAGTGCGACGAGCAGCACCGGCGCGAGCATGCCGACCTTCGAATAATCGGGCAGCAGCCCGACGCAGACGGTCGCGACGCCCATCATCATCAGCGTCGTCATCAGCGCCTTCTTGCGGCCGATGCGGTCTCCAAGATGGCCGAAGATCACGCCGCCGAGCGGCCGCGCGAAGAAGCCGACCGCGAACGTCGCGAACGACGCCATCGTGCTGACGAAGCGGTCATGCGACGGGAAATAGAGCTCGCCGAATACGAGCGCGGCGGCGGTCGCGTAGATGTAGAAGTCGTACCACTCGATCATCGTGCCGATGAACGCGGCCGTCGCGGCGCGCCCCGGCTGGCGGGCGGAAGGAAGGGACTGGGTCATGCGGGCTCCTGACGCGCGCCGCGGCAGGCGGTGCGCAATGTCGTGTGACGGCCGTCTGTCGCGGCATTGCGCCGCACGCTGCGGCACCCCTCCTTTATCGGTGACCGCAAATCATTAGTCAAATTTCAAGTTATTATTCGCTGTATAAATTCAACTAATGTCATTGACGATGCCCCGCCCGGAGACCCGATGCGCCCCGACCTCGCCCCGTTCCTGAACGACCGACTCGACTGGAACCTGTTGCGCACGTATCTGGTGATCATCCAGGAGCGCAGCGTGAGCCGCGCGGCCGCGCGCCTGCACGTGACGCAGCCGGCCGTGAGCCAGGCCTTGCGGCGGCTCGAGGACACGCTCGAGCGCAAGCTGATCGAGCGGCGCGGCACGCACTTCGCGCCGACGCCGGCCGGCGAAGCCGTCTACCGGATCGCGAGCGACATCTACGGCGGCATCTCGCGCCTCGAAACCGAAATCGACGACAGCACCGCCGACCTGACCGGTTCGATCCGGCTGCTGACGGTGAGCCGCATCGAGTCGCCCGTCTACGACGAATTCCTCGCGGACTTTCATCGCGCGTACCCGCGCATCGACCTGCAGATCGAGGTGATGCGCTCGTCGGACATCCTGTCGTCGCTGCTGCAGAAAACGGCCACGGCCGGGCTCGGCCTGTGCCGCACGCCGCACGACAAGCTGGAGATGCGCTGCTTCCTGCGCCAGCGCTATGCGATCTACTGCGGCCGCCATCACCGGCTCTTCGGGCAGACGCAACTGCGGATGGACGATCTGCTCGCCGAGAATTTCGTGTCGTTCACGAGCGACCAGATTGGCGACAGCCTGTCGCCGCTCACCGTGTTTCGCGACCAGAAGGGCTTCACGGGCCGCATCGTCGCGTCGTCGCCGAGCCTCGAGGAAGTGCGGCGGCTGATCTTCGCCGGCTACGGGATCGGCTGCCTGCCCGAGCACATCGTGCGCGACGACATCGCGCAGCAGCGGCTGTGGCGGCTGCCGCCCGACGACGGGCTCGTCGACGTCGACGTGTTCCTGCTGTGGCATCGCGATCGAAAGATGAACGCGGCCGAGCACGCGTTTCTCGACGCAATGGAGCGCTGCATGCAGCGCTATTCGCTTGCTGAGCGGCTGGGGAAGTAACGGCGCGAATGCGCCCGCGGCGAGCGCCGGGCGCACACGGCCCGGCGCGCCGGCTGCATCAGAACCGATGCACGATGCCGAGCTGCACGCCGCGTGCATTCGCCCCCGGGTATGCGAGCGGCAGGCCGGGGTTCGCCGCACCGGCGAGCGTATAGCCGGCCTGCTTGCGGTTGCGCAGGTACGACAGCGCGCCATAGAAGCTCGTGCGCTTCGACAGGTCGTACTCGTACATCAACCCGAGCTGGTCCGCATGGTTGCCCTGCGACGACTGGTCGTGCAGATACGCGTAGCCAAGTGCGACGTAGTTCGCCGGATTGAACTGATATTTGACCGAAAGCCCGTACACGCGCGAATCGATGCCGAGATCGGCCCACTTCACCGCGGAGAAGCCGCCGTACACGGTTGCCTTGCCGATCTCGTACGACGCGCCGGCCATGATCGTGCGATCGGTGGTGGTCGCCGTCGCGTTCTTCAGCCACTGGCCCGCGACGAACGCGCCGAACGGCCCGTGTTCGTAGGTCAGGTCGAACTGCTGGCTGGAGCCTGCCGAGCGCACGCCGCCCGCATCGCCGAACCCGAAGTACAGCCCGCCCTGGAAACCGGCGATTTCCGGGCTCTGGTACGACAGCGTGTTGCTGGTGCGGAACGCGAACACGGTCAGGTTGTCCATGCCGGACGCCTGCGTGACGCCGCCGAACGCATCCTGTCCGCCCTGGTCGTTGAACAGGGGTGAATTCTGGCGGCCGGCGCGCACCTTGCCCCATTGCCCCGCGATGCCGACCCATGCCTGCCGGTTGAACATGCTGCCGGAACTCGCGAGCGAACCGTCGTTCGGATTAAAGCCGTTTTCCAATGCGAATTCGATCTTCTGGCCGCCGCCGATGTCCTCGCCGCCCTTCAGCCCGAACCGGCTGCCCCACTGGCCGCCCGAATTGATCGCCGCCGTGTAGCCGTTGCCCGTATTCACGTATTGCGCGAATTCGTCGATCACGCCGTACAGCGTGACGCCGTCCTGCGCGAACGCGGCGCCCGGTCCTGCGATGCACGCCACTGCGAACGTCATGCGAAGACCGGCGTGCGCCGGCCGCGCCCGGGAATCGCTTCCGCGGACTGTCTTTTGCTTAGTCATACTATTCAATTGTCAGAGAATGAAACGACACCGGGCGCGACAGTCATGCCGCACCGGCATCGCGGGAAAGGAAACGTGGGGAAGCGCCGGGTGCAGGCAGCGCCCGGCTCGCGCAACGGTCAGGCCGGCAGGCCCGATGCGCGTGACGTGTCGTCAGTGGTGAACTTCGCCGCGTTCGAGCGGCAGGATCAGGTGTTCGGGAATGCTGCGGCGCGACGCACGCGCGCCGATGTAGTACAGCACCGCCGGCACGACCAGGCCGAGAATCCACGAGATATCGGTGCCGCCGAGCGCATCGACGAGCGGCCCCGTGTAGATGTGCGTCGACATGAACGGCAACTGCACGAGGATGCCGACCACGTAGATCGTGATCGCCATCATGTTCCAGCGGCCATAGCGTCCGTCCGGATCGGACAGCGCCGGCACGTCGTAGCGCGAACGCGTGAAGCAGTAGTAGTCGACCAGGTTGATCGCGCTCCATGGCGTGAAGAACGCGAGCAGGAACAGGATGAACGCGGTGAATTCCTTCAGGAACGAATGGCGGCCCGCGAGCGCGATGAGCGTGGATACGCAGATCATCCCGAAGATGTAGACGAGGCGGCTCTTCGACGACACCGCACCCTTGCCGCGAAAGCCGCTGACGATCGTCGCCATCGACATGAAGCTGCCGTATGCGTTGAGCGCCGTCACCGTCACCTTGCCGAACGCGATGCTGAAGTACAGCAGTGCAGCCACGGCGCCCGTCGAGCCGAGGCCGACGATATACGCGACCTCATGGTGCGCGAACTGGCCGCCGGCCAGCGCGGCCGCAAACACGCCGAACACCATCGCCGCCTGCGCGCCGATCACCGAGCCGAGGCCCACCGCGACGAACGTCGCGACCGACGACGTCGAGCGCGGCAGGTAGCGCGAATAGTCGGCGACATACGGGCCGAACGCGATCTGCCACGACGCGGACAGCGACATCGACAGCAGGAAGCTCGCGAGCGAGAAATGCTTGTTCGCGAGCAGCGCGCCGATGTCGTGGTTCGCGAACAGCTGCGTGAACATGTAGACGAACGCGGCGATGCCGACCACGCTGGCGATCCGGCCGACGGCGTGGATCGCGCGATAGCCGAATACCGTCAGCACGACGATCACGGCCGCGAACAGCAGGATGCCGGCCGCGTCGTCGACGTTCAGCAGCTGCGCGACGGCCTGCCCGGCCAGCACCGAGCCGCTGGCGGAAAAGCCGATGTACATCAGGCACACGAGCACGATCGGGATCATCGCGCCGTAGACGCCGAACTGCACGCGGCTCGAGATCATCTGCGGCAGCCCGAGCTGCGGCCCCTGCGCGCCGTGCAGCGCCATCACCGCGCCGCCGATGAACTGGCCGAGCAGCAGCGCGACCAGCGACCAGAACACGTCGCCGCCGAGCACGACCGCGAGTGCACCCGTGACGATGGCCGTGATCTGCATGTTCGCCGACAGCCACAGCGTGAACTGGCTCAGCAAGCCGCCGTGGCGCTCGGCGTCGGGAATGAAGTCGATCGAACGGACTTCGATCAGGCCGCCGGCTTTTCCGCTGGGATTCGTTGACACGGGGAAATCTCCAAAATACTCAGGATCACAAATGGTTTGAACGTGGCAGGAAGCTGCGAGCCGCCCTTTCGGCTCGGTGGGTGCGGGGCGCCGTGGATCGCCGGCATGCGCCACGCACGCACGGTCTGCACGCTGGCGCGCAAGCGGCACGACGTGTGCCGACATTGCCAGCGGATGATCTTGTATATACAACTTGCGAGGTATCGGTGATTACCCGGAATCCGCCGATTTTCGAAAATGTCCGAATGATCGGGCTACGTTCGACCTGTCCAGTCGAAAGATGGATGTCGGAATAATGAAAGCTCAGGCGCGTGCGGGTGATGCCTGATCGGGCTCGGCCGTCATGTCGGCTGCGGGAAGGAGATTCAGCATGCGCCGGGCGGCCTCGATGTCGCGCACGTGCAGCCATTCGTCGTAATCGTCGCGGCGCAGCATCACGACGCCCCGCTTCTCTTCGTCGGGCCGATGCATCCGCGCGAACAGCGGGTGCGTGTCCGCGTTGACCGTGAGCATCGCCATGCCCACGCGCTCGCGGCCGTCGTCACCTTCGTAACGCCGCCAGATGCCGGCGACACAGTACGGCTGCCAGCCGTCGACGCCGATCCGCTGCCACACGTTGCGGCCGGTTTCGTAGCAGGGTTCGAAGATCCAGCGCACCGGAATCAGGCAGCGCTGGCCGTTGCGCCACGCGTTGCCGTAGAGCCGCGACGAGCCGACCGTTTCCGCGCGTGCGTTCACCGTGTCGAGCTTCTTCTTTTTACGGCCGTTCTCGTCGAGCCGCTCCGGCTGCATGAATTTCGGCCAGAAGCCGAACACGGCCGCGACGACTTCGAGGCCGTCGCCGGCGGCGCGCGCGATCGGCGCCGCGTAGTCGGGATACACGTCGGGGGCCCACGGGTCGCGGCGATACAGATCGCCGATGCCGATCTTCAGTTCGCTGATGCCCGGGTCTTCGTCGGGGGCGCGGTAGTGAGTGCACACGGCTCGGCGGACGATGGATGCAATGTTTCCATCGTAGATCAGCGCAGGGGCCGCGGTCGCGCTATTGTTTGGTATGACGAAACAGTTTTACGAATCGATGATGTGCCGGGAGCGACCCGGTCGGCGTCCAGCCCAGATGCCGGTAGAAGCCATGCGAGCGCGACGCGGGATCGGTCGAGCATCCCAGAAACAACGACGTGAAACCATTCGCCGCGAACGCGTCGATCACCTGCCGCATGTCGGCTTCCTGCCCGGCCATGTCGCGGCGCCGTGGGTCGCCGCGGGCAAGATGCGCCGGCTGCTCGCGAGCAAGCTGAGCCATACGGTCGCATTCCAGCTCGCGACGCCGAGGAACTGCGACGGCAGCGAAGCGCTGGAGGCGTTCACGGCGGCGCTTGCCGAACAGTTCGGCGGGCTCGACGGCGTCGCGGATCGGTGACCGGCGCGCGCCGTCCGTTTTGCGTCAGACGAGTTGGTCCGACGCGATGACCTGCACACCCGGCCGCGCGTCGATTGCCGCGTCGAGCATCGCGCGGGCGATCCGCGACGCGGGATTCACGCGCCACTTCGCCGGCAAAACAGGCCGGGCCACGTTCAACACGGACACCAGCAGCCGCTCGCCGAACCTGAATTCATCGCGGCTGCCGCCGATCAGGCCGGGCCGCACGTAAGTGAGCGACGCGAACCCGACACCGGCGAGCGCCTGCTCGACCTCGCCCTTCACGCGGTTGTAGAAGATGCGCGACGCCGGATCCGCGCCGAGTGCGGAATTCAGCACGTAAGCCGGTGTGCCGTGGCGGTGCGCGAGCCGCGCGATCGCGAGCGGATAGTCGTGGTCGACGCGCCGGAATGCCGCCTGGGAGCCCGCGGCCCGCATCGTGGTGCCGAGCGTGCAGATCACGGCATCGGCGTGCCACCAGTCGGCGGTGTCGGGCAGATGATCGAAATCGACTTCCAGCGCACGCATCTTCGGATGCGGCGACAGCGGCCGGCGCGCGAGGACGACCACCTGATCGACCCGCGAATCGGCGAGCGCGACTTCGAGGACGTGACGCCCGACGAGACCGGTCGCGCCGACGAGCAGCAATTTCATGTCCGCTCCTTCCGTGTAGAGCCTGCGTTGGCGAGCCGGGAACGGCCCGGTTTACGGCTTCCCACATGATCGTCGGCCGACTCCGCGCCGACAACCTTCCAACATCTCCAAAAGTTACAGGGCGTGCGCTACAAACCCGCCCCCTGTCGCGGCACGCTCGGCGCGACACCTGTCCAGCGCCTGTACGCCTGCGAGAACGACGACGTGCCGCCGAATCCCGGGTTCTGCGCGATTTTCTCGATCGACAGCCGCCCTTGCGCGATCAGCGCCTGCGCGCGGATCTTGCGCACCGCGCCCGACATGCCCCAGACGCATGCGCCGTCGTCCTGCAACCGGTCGAGCCGGCACGGCAAACGAAAAACCGCCGATGCGCACGTTGCGCATCGGCGGCTTCGTGTCACCCGCGAGACGCGTCAGACGTGCAACGCGTGCCCGAGCGCGCGCAGCGCCGCTTCCTGCAGCGCCTCACCGAGCGTCGGATGCGCATGAATCGTGCCGCCGATGTCCTCCAGCCGCGCGCCCATCTCCAGCGACTGCGAGAACGCGGCAGCCAGCTCCGACACGCCGCGCCCGACCGCCTGCCAGCCGACGATCAGGTGGTTGTCGCGCCGCGCGACGACGCGCACGAAGCCGTCGGTCGCCTGCAGCGTCATCGCGCGCCCGTTCGCCGCGAACGGGAACGACGCGCTCACGCAGTCGACATCGGCCGCACGCGCGTCGTCAGGCGACCAGCCTGCCGTAACGATCTCCGGATCGGTGAAGCACACGGCCGGGATCGATGCGGGCATGAACTTGCGACGCTTGCCGGCGATCAGCTCGGCCACCATCTCGCCCTGCGCCATCGCGCGATGCGCGAGCATCGGCTCGCCGGCGACGTCGCCGATCGCCCAGACGTTGCGCATCGAGGTCCGGCATTCGTCGTCGATCCACAGCGCGCGGCCGTTGCGATCGAGCGGCAGCGACTCGAGCCCGAAACCGTCGACCCGCGGCCGGCGGCCCACCGCGACCAGCACGCGATCGGCCGGCAACGTCTGCTCCGCGCCATCGGCAGCCTGCACGCGCACCGCGCCGTGTTCCGCGAGCCCGAGCACCTTGTGGCCGAGCAACAGCCGCACGCCGAGTCTTGCAAGCGAATCGGCAACCGGCCGCGCGAGTTCGGCATCGTACGCGGGCAGCACGCGCTCCGCCGCTTCGACGACGCTCACGTCGACGCCGAGCTTGCGATAGACGATCCCGAGTTCGAGCCCGATATACCCGGCCCCGACGACGACCAGCCGCTTCGGCAACGTGGCAGGCGACAGCGCCTCGGTGGACGACACGACATGCCCGCCGAACGGCATCGACGGCAGCGCGACCGGTTCGGAGCCGGTCGCGAGCAACAGGTGCTCGCAGCTGATGCGCGTCGTATGGCCGCCGCCGACGACGTCGACGGTCTTGCCGTCGACCACGTGCGCGTCACCATGCAGCACGCGCACGCCGTTCTTCTTGAGCAGCGCGCCGACCCCGCGCGTCAGCCGGTCGACGATGCCGTCCTTCCAGGCGACGCTTTTCGCGATGTCGATCTCGGGCGTGCGCACGCGGATCCCGAGCGCGCCCTCGCCCGCGTGGCCGCACGCCTGTTCGAATGCGTCGGCCACGTGGATCAGCGCCTTCGACGGAATGCAGCCGATGTTCAGACACGTGCCGCCGAGCCGGTCGCGCTCGACGAGCACCGTCGGAATGCCGAGCTGGCCGGCCCGAATCGCGGCGACGTAACCGCCCGGGCCGCCGCCGATGATGAGCAGTGTGGTGTGTTCGTTCTTCATCGTGCTCACTCCACGAACAGCAGGGCCGGGCGTTCGAGCACCGCGCGCACGGCCTGGATGAACTCGGCCGCATCCGCTCCGTCGACGACGCGATGGTCGAACGATGACGACAGGTTCATCATCTTGCGCGCGACGACCGCGCCGTCGCGGATCATCGGCCGCTCGACGATCCGGTTCACACCGACGATGCCGACCTCGGGATGATTGATGACCGGCGTCGACACGATGCCGCCGAGCGCGCCGAGGCTCGAAATCGTGATCGTCGAACCGCTCAGCTCGTCGCGCTGTGCACGGTTCGCGCGCACGGCATCGGCGAGCCGCGCAATTTCTGCGGAGATCGACCACACGTCGCGCGCTTCGGCATGACGCAGCACCGGCACCGTCAGCCCGCCGTCCGTCTGCGTCGCAACACCCATGTGCACCGCGCCGTAGCGCGTGACCACGCCGGCTTCGTCGTCGAAGCGTGCGTTGATCTGCGGGAAGTCGCGCAGCGCGAGCACCATCGCGCGGATCAGCAGCGGCAGCGGTGTGAGCTTGCCGCGCGTGTCGCCGTAGCGGCGGTTCAGTTCGGTGCGCAGCGATTCGAGCTCGGTGACATCGATTTCCTCGACGTAGCTGAAGTGCGGAATGCGGCGCTTCGCTTCCTGCATCTTGCGCGCGATCGCGCGCCGCAGGCCGATCACCGGTACGTCGGTTTCGTCGTTGCGTTCGTCGTAGCCGCGCGCCTGCGACGCATGGCTCGTCCCGCTGCCCGTACGCGCATACGCATCGAGATCCGCGTGCAGGATCCGCCCCGCTTCGCCGGTGCCGCGCACATAGCGCAGCTCGATGCCCATGTCCCACGCGCGCTGGCGCACGGCCGGCGACGCGAGCGGCCGTTCACCCGGCGCGAGCGCCGCGCGCGGCGGCTCCACTTTCTCCGCGTGATCGGCAGGCTTCGCACGACGCGGCTCCGCGGGTGCGTGCTTCGCCGCCGGCTTGGCGGACGATTCCGCGGGCGCGTCCGCCACCGCCTTCGAAGGCGCTGCCGCGACCGGTGCGGTTGCTACCTTTGATTCCCGCACCGGTGCGCCGGCCTTCAGGTTGCCTTCGCCTTCGACCTCGAGGCGGATCAGCTCGCTGCCGACCGCCATCATCTCGCCGATCCGGCCGCCGAGCTCGATCACCTTGCCCGTCACCGGCGACGGAATCTCGACCGCCGCCTTGTCGGTCATCACGTCGGCGAGCGGCTGGTCTTCCTTGATCGTCTGCCCGACTTCCACGTGCCAGGCCACCAGCTCGACCTCGGCAATCCCTTCGCCGATATCCGGCATCTTGATGACATGAATCCCCATCTCACGCCTCCATCACGCGTCGCAACGCTTCACCGACCCGGGTCGGGCCCGGAAAATACGCCCACTCCTGTGCGTGCGGATACGGCGTATCCCAGCCCGTCGTGCGCTCGACCGGCGCTTCGAGGTGGTAGAAGCAATGTTCCTGGACCAGCGACACCAGCTCCGCGCCGAAGCCGCAGGTGCGCGTCGCCTCGTGCACCACGACGCAGCGCCCGGTCTTGCGCACCGACGCGACGATCGTGTCGAGGTCGAGCGGCCACAGCGTGCGCAGGTCGATCACCTCCGCATCGATGCCCGTCTCCTCGGCCGCGGCGAGCGACACGTGCACCGTCGTGCCGTAGGTCAGCACCGTCACGTCGTTGCCGGGCCGCACCACGGCGGCCGTATCGAGCGGCACCGTGTAGTAGCCCTCGGGCACCGCGCTTGCCGGATGCTTGAGCCACGACGTGACCGGCCGATCGTGATGGCCGTCGAACGGCCCGTTGTACAGCCGCTTCGGTTCGAGGAAGATCACCGGATCGTCGTTCTCGATCGACGCGATCAGCAGCCCTTTCGCGTCATACGGATTCGACGGCATCACCGTGCGCAGCCCGCACACCTGCGTGAACATCGCTTCGGGGCTCTGGCTGTGCGTCTGCCCGCCGTAGATCCCGCCGCCGCAGGGCATGCGGATCGTCATCGGCGCGGTGAACTGGCCAGCCGAGCGATAGCGCAGCCGCGCGCCTTCCGACACGATCTGGTCGGACGCCGGGTAGAAATAGTCGGCGAACTGGATCTCGCACACCGGGCGCAGCCCGTATGCGCCCATTCCCACCGCTGCGCCGACGATCCCGCTCTCGGAGATCGGCGCATCGAACACGCGCGACTTGCCGTATTTGTTCTGCAGTCCTTCCGTACAGCGGAACACGCCGCCGAAATAGCCGACGTCCTGCCCGAACACCACCACGTCGCTGTCGCGCCCGAGCATCACGTCCATCGCCGAGCGCAGCGCCTGGATCATCGTCATCGGCTGCGTTGCCGTGCCTGTCTCTTGTTGCGCCATGATCACGCTCCCAGTTCCTGGCGCTGACGGCGCAGGTGCGCGGGCAGCTCCTTGTACACGTCGTCGAACATCGAGGCGGGCGATGGGATCCGGTCGTCGGCCAGCGTCCCGTACTTTTCCGCCTCCTTCTGCGCGGCGATCACCTCGGCCTCGAGCTCGGCCGTCAGCGCTTCATGCGCGCTGTCCGACCAGATGCCCTTGACGATCAGGTGGCGCTTGAAGCGCTCGACCGGATCGCCGAGCGGGAAATGGGACCAGTCGTCGCTCGGCCGGTACTTGGTCGGATCGTCCGACGTCGAGTGCGCGCCCGCACGGTAGGTCACCCACTCGATCAGCGTCGGGCCGAGATTGCGGCGTGCACGTTCGGCCGCCCAGCTCGACGCCGCATAGATCGCGAGGAAGTCGTTGCCGTCGACACGCAGCGACGCGATCCCGCAGCCGACGCCGCGCCCGGCGAAGGTCGTGCCTTCGCCGCCCGCGATCGCCTGGAACGTCGAGATCGCCCACTGGTTGTTGACGACGTTCAGCACGACTGGCGCGCGGTACACGTGCGCGAACGTGAGCGCGGTATGGAAATCGGATTCGGCCGTCGCGCCGTCACCGATCCACGCGGACGCGATCTTCGTGTCACCCTTGATCGCCGACGCCATCGCCCAGCCGACCGCCTGGATGAACTGCGTCGCGAGGTTGCCGGAGATCGAGAAGAAGCCGGCTTCGCGGTCCGAGTACATCACGGGGAGCTGGCGGCCTTTCAGCGGATCGCCTTCGTTCGACATCAGCTGGCAGATCATCCGTTCGAGCGGGACGTCGCGCGCGATCAGGATGCTCTGCTGCCGGTAGGTCGGGAAGCACATGTCGCCGTCGCGCAGCGCCATCGCATGCGCGGTGCCGATCGCCTCTTCGCCGAGGCTCAACATGTAGAAGGAGATTTTCTTCTGACGCTGCGCGATCATCATGCGCGCGTCGAAAATGCGGGTCTTGAGCATCGCGCGCAGGCCGGCGATCAGCCGCGCATCGTCGAGATCCGGGGCCCACGGGCCGACGGCCTTGCCGTTGTCGTCGAGCACGCGCACGAGGCTGCGGGCGAGATCGGCGGTGTCCGCCGCGGCAACGTCGATCGGCGGGCGGCGAACGGCGCCGGCCGGCGATAGATGCAGATAGGAAAAGTCCGTCTTGCAGCCCGGGCGCCCGGTGGGCTCCGGCACATGCAGACGCAATGGCTCTGACAGGCTCATCGTGTCGTCTCCACGCTCGATTGTGTCTCACGCTGTTTGGGAACGCGCAGGCCGGTTGCCGGCCTGCGCGCGAGCTGGCGTGCGGATACGCACGTCAACCTCGGAAATCTATGCCTTGCGGCGGCGGGCGTCGATGCCCAAGCCGCTCGTTCGTCGTGAGCAGATTTGCCATGGGGAATCGCTTCGGCGCGTCGGGGCGACCGGTGGCATCGGCGCAGCACGGGTTTGCTGCGGTGCAGGGTCGCAGGGTCGCCTGGCCGGCGGCGATCGGGCATCGGGGCGCGCACGGGTCGTGCGCGCGGCGGTCATGCGAAGGTACGACGCAAAAGACCCCGCGAAATCGTCGATCTCGGCGGGGTCTTTCTGGGCGGCCGCGGCCGGGCCCGGTGGCCCGGCTAGCCGGCTTACTCCGGCGCGCGACCGGTCACGCGTCGGGGCGGAAGATGTCGAAGCGGCTGTCGGGCTTCACGTGCACGTAGGCGGACGGGCCGCCCGCACGAAGAATGATGCCGGCGCCGAACGTATCGAAGATGCCGTCCTTCAGCAGGTCATGGCGGATATGGACCGCGACGACCTCGCCCAGCACCAGCGTGGCCGGCGTCTCGACGCCATGATGATCGCGCAGCCGGATCACGTCGGTCACCTTGCATTCGAAGTTCACGCCGCTTTCCGCGACACGCGGCACGTTGACGACACGCGACGGCACCGCGGTCAAGCCGCCGAGTTCGAATTCGTTGACCTCGTACGGCACGGCGGCGCAAGTCTGGTTCATCCGCTCGGCGAGATCGCGCGTCGCGAGATTCCACACGAACTCGCCGGTCTCCTGCACGTTGCGCAGGCTGTCCTTCGCGCCGGTACTCGAAAAACCGATGATCGGCGGACGATAGTTGAACGCGTTGAAGAAACTGTACGGCGCGAGATTGAGCGTGCCGTCGCCGCCGCGGGAGGCGATCCAGCCGATCGGGCGCGGGCCGATGATCGCGTTCAGCGGATCGTGCGGCAGGCCGTGGCCTTGCGAGGGTTCGTAATAGTGATGGGTCGAGTCGGTCATGACGGGTGGTGTGGCGAAACTCAGGCGGGCCGGCGAGGCGTGTTTGCCGATGGCGAAAAAGGTATGCGATGCAACGTGCGCGCCAGTATCACATGGCGCGGTTTTCAGTGCAGTGACGCGGAGAGCCGGCGTCGCGTTTCACGCGTCCGGTTCGCCAAGGCGCGTGAGATGGTCGACCAGCCACTGCGTCGCCGGCCCGCTCGCACGATCGGCCCGCCGGATCAACGACATCTCGTATCGAAACACATCGCGGTCCGACAACCGCACGACTGCCAGCCGGCCTTGCCGCAGGTCGTCCTCGATCAAATGCGTCGGCATCGAGCCCCAGCCGAGCCCTTCGAGCAACAGCCGATGCTTCGCGCCGAGGTCCGCGGTCTTCCACGTCCGGGTCGCATACACACCGAACGACTGCCCTTCGGTGAGTTTGCTTCGATCCGTCAGCACGAGTTGCGTATGTTCACGCGCCTCGGATAGCGAAACACGGCCGCGGCGCTGCGCCAGCGGATGTGTGGGCGCGGCGACGGTGACGAGGTCGATCGCGCCCATGGAGGTCGCGTCGATCACGTCCGGCCAGTTTTGCGCGGGGCCGCTGATGCCGAGTGCGCAGCCGCCGTCGACCACGAGCTTTAGCACGCCGCCGAGTGCCTCGATCGTCAGGTTGAGCGCGACCGTGGGAAATTCGTCGGCGAACGCGCTGAGCCCCTCGACCAGCCTGGCCAGTGGAAACATGACGTCCACCGCCAGCGACAGTTCGGCTTCCACTCCGCCGCGCAATCCCGCGGTTTTCGCCAGCAACTGGCCCGCCAGCATGTCGAGCCGCCGTGCGTCGGCGAGGACGATTTCACCGGCCGCCGTCAACGTCGGCCGCCGTTTCCCTCGTTCGAACAGTGCCACGCCCAGCAACGACTCCAGGTTGGCGATCGCGTAGCTGACGACGGATTGCGCGCGCTCGAGCCGCCGCGCCGCGCCGGAAAAGCTGCCGGCCTCGACCACCGCGATGAAGGCACGCAGTTGATCCAGATTGGGGCTTCGCTCCATTAGCTATCAAGAAAATAGATTCTAACGATCCATTTTAGACGATTGTTTGGATCACGACATTCTCCTAAATTGCTGCTCAGCAGCGCTCGGCGCGTGCATGCCGGGCCTCCCGGATCGCGCTTCGACGCCCCATGAACACAACCGGAAAACGTCAACATGACGCTCGACACCTCTCCTCCCCGCCGGACGACATTGCCCGGCGCCACGTTGTTCGACCCGCTGGAATTCGGCGGGATCACGCTCGGAAACCGCATCGTGATGGCGCCGATGACGCGCAGCCGTGCCGGCGCCGGCGATGCGCCCGGTGCGATCAATGCCACCTACTACGCCCAACGCGCGTCGGCGGGCCTGATCATCACGGAGGGCACGCAGATCTCGCCGCTCGGCAAGGGCTATCCGTTCACGCCCGGGATCTACAGCGATGCGCAAATCGACGGCTGGAAGCGCGTGACCGATGCCGTGCATCGCGAAGGCGGCCGGATCTTCGTCCAGCTCGCACACGTCGGCCGCATCGGTCATCCCGACCTGCAGCCCGACGGCGCACTGCCCGTCGCGCCGTCGGCCATCCAGCCGGACGGGCAGGCATTCACGCCGAGCGGACCGAAACCGCACCCCGTTCCGCGCGCGCTCGGCACGGACGAGCTGCCCGGCCTCGTCGAGGAATACGCGCATGCGGCGCAAGCCGCGTTGCGAGCCGGCTTCGACGGTGTCGAAATTCACGCGGGGAACGGCTATCTGCTCGATCAGTTCCTGCGTGACGGAACGAACCGGCGCACGGACCAATATGGCGGGACGATCGACAACCGTATCCGGCTGCCGCTCGATGTCGTACGTGCGGTCGGACGTGTCGTGGGCCCCACGCGCGTGGGCGTCCGCATTTCGCCGGTCACGCCGCATTTCGGCGGCATCGCGGACAGCCGGCCGCAGGCGCTGTTCGACCAGTTCGCCGACCGGCTGACGGGTCTCGCGGCCTATCTTCACGTCGTCGAAGGCATTCCGCAGGGCGCGGCCGACCAGGCACCGCCGTTCGACTACCGCGCATTGCGTCGTGCTTTCGGCGGGTTCTACATCGCGAACGGGGGCTACACGAAGGCGCGCGCGCAACAGGCACTCGACGACGGCCATGCCGACCTCGTGTCGTTCGGCTATCCGTTCATCGCCAACCCCGACTTCGTCACACGCATTCAGCACGATCGCCCGCTCGCGCACGCGGACATGTCCACCGCGTACGGCGGCAGCGAGGCCGGCTACACCGACTACCCGACGCTCGAAACATAAGCCGTCGATCGCCCGAGAGCAGGTCGGGCACCCGGCCGGCTCAACGATTCACCAACCTATTCATTATGGATTCCATATGATCAATTCGATCAACCGTGTGCTGTACAACAAGACCGTTCAAACGCCGGTCGTCAACCTCGTACTGTCCGTGCTCGTCCGCGTCCTCATTGCCGGCGTATACCTCGGCGCGGGGATCAGCAAGATCTTCAACTACGCAGGTACCCAGCAGTACATGGAACACATGGGCGTATCGGGCGCACTGCTTCCGCTCGTGATCGTCGTCGAAGTTGCCGGCGGCCTCGCGCTGATCATCGGCTTCATGACGCGGCTCGCGGCGCTCGGGCTCGCGATCTTCTCGATCATCGCCGCGGTGATCTTCCACGGCGGCGGCGACCAGACGCAGCAGACGTTCTTCATGATGAACCTGTCGATGGCAGGCGGCCTGCTCTCCCTGTTCCTGCATGGCGCCGGCCGTATCGCGTTCGATCGCGCGCAACCGGACTGATGCGTCAGGCCCGCGGCGACACACGGCTGCGCGGCCGATTCGGGCCAGCACTTCGTTCATCCCCCGGGGGCGAACGCCCCCCTTCAAGCGAGATATTTTCATGACCACCATGTACGCCATCCAGATCGAGCGGGTCGGCGATCCTTCCGTCCTTCGTCCCGTCGTGATCGAACGTCCGACACCTGCCGCGGACGAAGTCCTCGTGCGCGTCACGCGCATCGGACTGAACTTCGCGGAAACGCTGCAACGCGCCGGCACCTATCCGGGCCCGGCGCTGACGCTGCCTGCGGTGCCCGGCTCGGAAGTCGTCGGCACCGTCGCTGCCGTCGGCGCGAACGTCCGGGACATCCGGATCGGCGCGCGCGTTGCGGCGCCGCTATTCGGCGCGATGCGCGCAACCGGCGGCTATGCCGAATACGTGACCCTGCGCGCCGCGCTGATTACCAAGATTCCCGACGAAGTCTCCGACGACGATGCGGTCGCCGTGATGCTCCAGGGGCTGGTGGCCCGCGTGCTGCTGCGAGAAACACCCGTGGCCGCGCGCACGGTCGCGATCACCGCCGCGGCCGGCGGCGTAGGCTCGATGCTGATTCAGCTGGCGAGACTCGACGGTGCGCGCGCGATCACGGGGCTCGCAGGCGCGCCAGCCAAACTGCATGCGGTGCAAACGCTCGGCGCCGATACGGCCATCAGCTATCGCGATGCGCACTGGGCCGACCGATTGAGCGACGCCACCGGACAGGAAGGCGTCGACGTCGTCTTCGATTCGGTCGGCGGGACCGTCGCCCGCACGCTGGCGTCCGGTCTTGCGGTATATGGTCGATTCGTCAGCTACGGTGCCGCGAGCGGTCAACTCCTGACGGTCGACGAGGCGTTGATGAACGCGTTGATCTTCGGCTGTCGGTCGGTGTCCGGCTTCGCGCTGTACGCGTTCCTGAACGACGAAGTCGTGCGCCGGACTCTCACCGAATTGTTCGGACTGCTGGCGACAGGCAAGCTCAAGCCGCTGATCGGGGGCAGCTATGCGTTCGACGCGATTGCCGATGCGCATCAGGCGCTCGAAGCCGGTCAAACGACAGGCAAGCTGATTCTGCGCGTCGAGTGAACGGCCGGTTTCTCTCACGGAGCCTCTGTTCAAAGACGACGATAACGAACCAGGCATGCACGTGTCGTGCCGGCATGTCATCGGGAATCCTGGCGCACGGGCCGCGCTGGCCGCAGTCGGTCCGTCCGCGGCGTATGCCGCCGATGCGCCCCCACTGCCGGAACACTGACGAATCCGGTCGACCTGTACTCGAAACCGCCCTTTCCGCATCAGGTTCAGGCGCCGCCGGGGCTCGCGTCACAGCCATCTCGTCGATGGCGGCGCTGCCCAAATAAAAAACCCGCGAGCGCTTCATTTCTCGCGGGTTTTTTCCGTTCTTCATCGACGCAATCGATGGTGCCGGGGACCGGACTTGAACCGGCAAGCCAATTAAGGCGGCGGATTTTCGTCACACTGCTTCTTTCAAAGCCGGCTTCGCGTGCGCGAACCGTTCGTGCGCTGGACTATGCCTTCGCCATCGCGCATGGGCGTGCCTGCTGCCCGTGCGCCTTAGGCGCCCCCCGTCTAGTCTCTACACCTTCCTCGCGGATGCCGCGAGGCTTGGCTCGGCGTTGCCTCGATGCGCGCATCAGGGGTTTCGCCGAATTTGAAGGGTTCTGCACCGACCGTTTCCGGTCGGGCACTCAATCGTTTAAGTCCGCTATGTTTACCAATTTCATCACCCCGGCAAGAGGGCGGACGCGATTCTACCATTGCTTGCGCATGCGTTCCCTTATTCTGCGGTGCCGCATCGCGATACCCGCGCCGTCTGGCGGCATCATCATGCGTAATCGCCGCCCGCGCGCCGCCGGCAACGATTTCCTCCTGCACCGCACCATCCCCGATACAATCGAGTACGCGTCGTCCGGCGGCCTCATCCGTCAGACGTTTGTGTCGTGTTTTTTTGCGAAACAAGCGTCGCCAGCGTCATCGCGAAGTCACAAACGTTTTCGATAATTCCCCGGCCGAAAACGTTTACATCGCGTTATTTCATGACCTCGACCATCAAGGACGTCGCTGCCCTCGCGGGCTTCTCGATCGCCACCGTCTCGCGTGCGATCAACGCACCGCATACCGTCAGCCCCGCCACGTTGCAGACGATCCGCACCGCGATCGACACGCTGCAGTTCCGCCCGAGTCCGCTCGGCCGGCAACTGCGCGGCGAGCGCACGCGGCTCGTCGGCGTCGTCCTGCCGACGCTCTCGAACCCCGTGTTCGCCGACTGCCTGCAGGGCATCGACGAGCTCGCGACCGCAGCCGGCTTCAAGCTGATCCTGATGACGACCGAATACGATGCCGCGCGCGAGCGTCACGCGATCGAGACGCTGCGCGAGCAGCGCGTCGAAGGGCTGATCCTCACCGTCGCCGACGCGGACACGCACCCGCTGCTCGACATGCTCGACCGCGACGGCCCGCACTACGTGCTGATGCACAACGACACGCAACGACGCCCGTCGGTGTCGGTCGACAACCGCCGCGCCGCGTATGACGGCGTGCGGCTGCTGACCGCGCGCGGCCACCGCCGCGTGCTGATGCTGGCCGGCTCGCTCGCGGCGTCGGATCGTGCGCGTCAGCGCCATCTCGGCTATGCGCAGGCACTCGAGGAAAGCGGCGTTGCCGCGCTGCCGCCCGTCGAAGTCGACTTCAACGCGCCCGAGTTGCCCGACGCCGTGCTCGCGCATCTCACCGCGCACGCGACGCGCCCGACCGCCCTCTTCTGCAGCAACGACCTGCTCGCGATGGTCGTGATGCGCGGGCTGCGCCGCGCAGGCTTCTCGGTCCCGGACGGCCTGTCGGTGCTCGGCTTCGACGGGATCGCGCTCGGCGAACTGCTCGCGCCGCCGCTCGCGAGCGTCGCAACACCGAACCGCGACATCGGCCGCCATGCGTGGCAGCGTCTCGTCGAATGTATCGGCGGCGTCGCCATCGAACGCACGTCGCTGATCCTGCCGCACGTGGTGCGCGACGGCGCGACGATCGCGCCGCCGGCCACCGACCTGCAATTGCGCAAGGCCTGAACGCGCGCGCCACATACCCCGCACACAGCCACGCCACCCCAGCCGCCTCACCCTCGCCCGGAGACTCACCGTGTCCTTTCGCCTGACCTCGCTGCTGCGCGCGCTTGCAGCGCCCGTAGCCCTTGCCGCGCTCATCGCCGGCGCGCCCGCCGCCCACGCCGATGAAACGGCGATCTGCTACAACTGCCCGCCCGAATGGGCCGACTGGGCCGCGCAGATCGCGGCGATCAAGCAGAAGACCGGCATCCGCGTGCCGTTCGACAACAAGAACTCGGGCCAGTCGATCGCACAGCTGATCGCCGAGCAGAAGAGCCCGGTCGCCGACGTCGTCTATCTCGGCGTGTCGTCGGCGTTCCAGGCGAAGGACAAGGGCGTGATCGTGCCGTACAAGCCCGCGCACTGGAACGACATCCCCGCGAACCTGAAGGACCCGCAAGGCTACTGGTTCGCGATCCACTCGGGCACGCTCGGCTTCTTCGTCAACAAGGACGCGCTCGACGGCAAGCCGGTGCCGCGTTCGTGGGCCGATCTGCTGAAGCCGGAATACAAGGGCATGGTCGGCTATCTCGATCCGTCGAGTGCGTTCGTCGGCTATGCGGGCGCGGTGGCCGTGAACCAGGCGCTCGGCGGCAGCCTCGACAACTTCAAGCCGGCGCTCGACTGGTTCAGGAAGCTGAAGGCCAATGCGCCGATCGTACCGAAGCAAACCGCCTATGCGCGCGTGCTGTCCGGCGAGATTCCGATCCTGCTCGACTACGACTTCGATGCGTATCGCGCGAAGTACAAGGACAGCGCGAACGTCGAGTTCGTGATCCCGAAGGAAGGCACGATCGCGGTGCCGTACGTGATGAGTCTCGTGAAGGGCGCACCGCACGACGCGAACGGCAGGAAGGTGCTCGACTTCGTGTTGTCCGACGAAGGCCAGAAGCTGTGGGCCAATGCGTACCTGCGCCCGGTGCGCGCACAAGCGCTCGGCGCCGACATCGCATCGAAGTTCCTGCCGGCAAGCGAGTACGCCCGTGCGAAACCGGTCGACTTTGGCAAGATGGCGGCCGGTCAGCAGGCATTCGGCCAGCAATACCTGCAGGTCATGCAGTAAGCGGCCGGACCTCATCGATGCTCGACCTGACTTTCCCGCTGCGCTGGCGCGTCGCGCTCGTCGCGCCGGCGCTCGCGGTGTTCGCCGCGTTCTGGCTGCTGCCGATGGCGGCACTCGTGCAGGTGTCCGCCGACGGCGCGTTCTTCTCGCACTATGCGGCGCTGCTCGGCAATGCGCGCTACATGAAGAGCCTCGGCGAGACCGTCGCGCTGTCCGCGGGCGTCACGCTCGCGACGCTCGTGCTGTCGACGATCTCGGGCCTCCTGCTCGCACGCCGCGAATTCGCGGGCAAGCGCGTGCTGCTCGCGCTGCTCACGTTCCCGCTCGCGTTCCCGGGCGTCGTCGTCGGCTTCATGGTGATCATGCTCGCCGGCCGGCAGGGGCTGATCGGCATGCTGTCCGCGAAGCTCACCGGCGACAAGTGGGTATTCGCGTATTCGGTCGCCGGGCTGTTCGTCGGCTACCTGTACTTCTCGATTCCGCGCGTGATCGTCACCGTGATCGCGGCGGCGTCGAAGCTCGACGCGTCGCTCGAGGAAGCCGCGCGTTCACTCGGCGCATCGCCGTGGCGCATCTTCGTCGACATCGTGCTGCCCGCGCTCGCGCCGGGCCTGATCGCGGCCGGCGCGATCTGCTTCGCGACCGCGATGGGCGCGTTCGGCACCGCGTTCACGCTCGCCACCGACCTGAACGTGCTGCCGATGACGATCTATACCGAGTTCACGCTGAACGCGAACATCGCGACGGCGGCCGGCCTGTCGATCGTACTCGGCATCGTCACCTGGGCCGTGCTCGCACTCGCACGCCGCTTCACCGGCCACACCGCCGCCGCCGCGGCCTGAGGATTCCTGCATGCAATCGCTTTCCGGCTCTTCCGCGCCGTCGCCGGCCCCCGCTCCCGCGCAGGCGAACGGCGTCGCCCGCCGCGCGCCGCGCGTCACCGGCGCGCGCGTGATCGCCGCGCTGCAATGGGGCGTCACGCTGCTGCTGTGTGCGTTCCTGATCGTGCCCGTCGTGATGTCGGTGCTCGCGGGTCTCACCGTCAACTATTTCCGCGGCCTGTCGAGCGGCCTCACGCTGCGCTGGCTCGAGCAAGTGTGGCAGCAGTATCACGGCTCGGTCGCGCTGTCGCTCTACGTCGCATTCGCGACGCTCGCGATCGTGCTCGTCGTTGGCGTGCCGGCCGGCTATGCGCTCGCGCGCAGCAAGAGCCGCGTCTCGCGCGCGATCGAGGAGGCGCTGGTGCTGCCGGTCGCGCTGCCCGGCCTCGCGTCGGCGCTCGCGCTGCTGGTCGTGTACGGCGGCTTCACCGCGTTCCGGATGAGCCTGTGGTTCATCGTCGTCGGCCACGTCGTGTTCACGCTGCCGTTCATGGTCCGCGCGGTCGCGGCCGTCGCGGCCGGCGCCGACCTGCGCACGCTCGAGGAAGGCGCGGCGAGCCTCGGTGCGTCGTTCGTCACGCGCTTCGTCACGATCGTGCTGCCGAACCTGCGCCCCGGCATCGTCGCGGGTGCGCTCGCGGTGCTCACGCTGTCGATCGGTGAATTCAACCTCACGTGGATGCTGCATACGCCCGACACCAAGACGCTGCCGGTCGGGCTCGCCGATACGTATGCGTCGCTGCGCCTCGAAGTGGGCAGCGCGTACACGATCCTGTTCCTGCTGATGACGCTGCCGCTGCTCGTCGCGATGCAGTGGCTCGGCGTCGATCCGTCCGGCACGCGGGCACTCAAGAAGCGCCCGCGCTGAATTTCTCGCAGACATGAAACTCGATTCCACTCCCATCACCCTGACCCGCTGCGCGAAGACGTTCCGCGGCACGCGCGTGCTCGAACCGCTCGACCTGTCGATCGGCGCGGGCGAAACGCTCGTGCTGCTCGGGCCGTCGGGCTGCGGCAAGACCACGACGCTGCGCCTGATCGCGGGCCTCGACACGCCGGACGCCGGCGGCACGATCGCGTTCGGCAATGACGACGTCACCGCACTGCCGATCGAGCGCCGGCAGGTCGGCATGGTGTTCCAGAACTACGCGCTGTTTCCGAACCTGACGGTGCGCGGCAACGTCGGCTACGGGCTGAAGATCCGCAAGACCGAGCCGCGCGCACTGCGCGAGCGTGTCGACGAGCTGCTCGCGATGATGCGGCTCGACGCGCACGCGGACAAACCGATCGACCAGCTGTCGGGCGGCCAGCGCCAGCGCGTCGCACTGGCCCGCGCTCTGGCGGTGCGACCGCACGTGCTGCTGCTCGACGAGCCGCTGACCGCGCTCGACGCGAAGCTGCGCGACACGCTGCGTCGCGAGATGAATACGCTGCTGCGCGAACTCGGTGTGACGACGGTTTACGTGACGCACGACCAGGCCGAGGCGATGGAGCTCGGCGACCGGATCGTCGTGATGGGCGCAGGCCGCATCGAGCAGATCGGCACGCCGCGCGACATCTACTACCACCCGGCGAATCGCACGGTCGCGCAGTTCATCGGCACGCTGAACCGGCTCGCCGGGCAATGGCGCGACGGCACGCTGGTGACCACGGGCGGCGCGATCGCGACGCCGCACGCCGCCGACGAGTGGTTCTTTCGCCCCGAGGATGCGCAACTCGCCGATCCCGCGCATGCGCCGCTGCGCGGTGCCGTGAGTGCCTGCGCGTTCCTCGGCGAGCGCACGCGGCTCACGATCGAGCACGCGGCACCCGATGCGCTCGTGATCGACGTGCCGGGCCGCGTCGCGCTTGCACGCGGCACGGCGGTCGGCCTCACGGTCGCACCGGAAGGCCTGATCGCGCTCGGCGCCTGAACCGTCATTCCGGCATCATTCATGCAGCACCCCACCGCGGCGCACGACGCCGCGACAACAACCAGACAATTCCGAGGAACGACGATGCTGCTTGCTCAAATCAGCGATCTCCACATCAAGCGCCCGGGACAGCTCGCGTACCGGCGCGTCGACACCGCGGCCGCGCTCACGCGTTGCATCGAGAAACTGAACGCGCTCGTGCCGCGCCCCGACGCCGTGCTCGTCACCGGCGACCTGACCGATTTCGGCCACGACGAGGAATACGGCAACCTGCACGGGCTGCTCGCCGCGCTCGAGATTCCGTACTACCTGATGATCGGCAATCACGACGACCGCGCCGGGCTGCGCCGCGCGTTCGCCGACCGCGCCGAGTTGCAGGCGGGCGAATTCGTGCAGTACGCGCTCGACGTCGGCGCGGTGCGCGTGCTCGCGCTCGATTCGCAGGTGCCGGGCGCCAGCTACGGCGACCTGTGTGACGCACGGCTCGCCTGGCTCGCCGCGCAGCTCGACGCCGCGCGCGACCGGCCCGTGATCGTCGCGCTGCATCACCCGCCGTTCGCGTCGGGAATCGGCCACATGGACAAGCTGCGCCTCGCGCCCGCCGCTTCCGCGAAACTCGACGCGCTGCTGCGCGGCCACCCGAACGTCGAGCGCGTGCTGTGCGGCCACGTGCATCGCACGATGTTCACGCGCTTCGGCGGCACGCTCGCAGTTGCGGTGCCGTCGCCCGCGCATCAGGTAGCATTCGACCTGCGAACCGATGCGCCCTCCGCGTTCCGGCTCGAACCGCCGGCCTTCGCGGTCCATCACCATGTACCCGATGCGGGGATGACGTCGCATCACGTGTATGTCGACGAAGGCGCGGGGCCTTATCCGTTCTATGAACCGACGGGTGAGCTGGTCGATTGACGGGTTGACGCACGCACGATGACGGGCGGCGGCCGGCCGGATACACCGGTTCGGCCGGTTTGTCCGGCTTGGCCGATTTGCCGCCGTCCGGCAGGATTCACGTCGCTCCGGTATGATCGGCAGCCTCGACGGCGCCCCGCCCGCCTGCGCACCCGACGCGTGCGCCGCGCGCTGCGCCGCCCCACTTCCGTTCGCGCAGCCATGTCCACCGCCTCCACCGACCGCCCGACCGACGCCGCCTCGCCCCACTATTCGCGCAGCCTGCTGTTGCTGCTCGCGACGATCGCGGGGGTGTCCGTCGCGAACATCTACTACAACCAGCCGCTGCTCGACAGCTTCCGCTCGGCGTTTCCCGACGGCGCTTCGTGGATCGGCGCAGTGCCGACCGCGACGCAGCTCGGCTATGCGGCCGGCATGTTCCTGCTCGCGCCGCTCGGCGACCGCTTCGACCGCCGCGGGCTGATCCTGATGCAGATCGCCGGCCTGTCGATCGCGCTGATCGTCGCAGCTACCGCGCCGTCGCTGGCCGTGCTCGCCGTCGCGAGCCTCGCGATCGGCGTACTCGCGACCATCGCGCAACAGGCCGTGCCGTTCGCCGCCGAGATCGCGCCGCCCGCCGAACGCGGGCATGCGGTCGGCACCGTGATGAGCGGCCTGCTGCTCGGCATCCTGCTCGCGCGAACGGCTGCCGGCTTCGTCGCCGAGTATTTCGGCTGGCGCGCGGTGTTCGCCGCGTCGGTCGCGGCGCTCGTCGCGCTCGCCGCCGTGATCGTGCTGCGGCTGCCGCGCAGCTCGCCGACGTCGACACTGTCGTACGGCAAGCTGCTCGGCTCGATGTGGCATCTGGCGGTCGAATTGCGCGGGCTGCGCGAGGCGTCGCTGACGGGCGCCGCGCTGTTCGCGGCATTCAGCGCGTTCTGGCCCGTGCTGACGCTGCTGCTCGCCGGCGCGCCGTTCCATCTCGGCCCGCAAGCCGCCGGCCTGTTCGGGATCGTCGGCGCGGCGGGTGCGCTCGCGGCACCGTACGCGGGCCGCTTCGCGGACAAGCGCGGCCCGCGCGCGATCATCTCGCTCGCGATCGCGCTGCTCGCGCTGTCGTTCGTGATCTTCGCGCTGTCGGGTTCGAGCCTCGTCGGGCTCGTGATCGGCGTGATCGTGCTGGACGTCGGCGTGCAGGCCGCGCAGATCTCGAACCAGTCGCGCATCTATGCGCTGAAGCCCGAGGCGCGCAGCCGCGTCAACACGGTGTACATGGTGTGCTATTTCATCGGCGGCGCACTCGGCTCGTCGGCCGGCGTCGCGGCATGGCACGCGTTCGGCTGGATCGGCATGTGCACGACCGGGCTGGTGTTCACCGCGCTTGGGGGCTGGTCCCACCATCGCGGGGGCCGGCGCGGCTGAGCGCGACCGGCCACGGCCGCATCACGCGTCGGCGCGGGGTGCGGCCGGTTCGGCGGCGCGCGGCGGCGCAAATGCCGGTTCCGGTTCGGTAATGGGCGGCGGCACGAACGCCTGCTCCGGCTCGGCGCTGGGTGGCGTAGCAAACGCCGGTGCCGGGTCGACGACCGCGGCAGGATCCATCACGGCGCCCGGCGTCGGCACGGCCAGTTGAACGGCTGAAGGCGCCAGGATCGGCGCCGCATCCGGCACCGCGATCTGTTCGGGCGCCGATGCTGCCTCCGCCGTCGACGCGGCTGCCGCGGCCGCCGAACTGGCAGCTGCCGCGCGCGCCGCGGGCCGGCGCGCCGGATCGAACACGAACGACAGCCCGACGCTGCCGAGGATCGCGACGGTCGCGATCACGGTGGCCATCGTCACCGGCTCGCCAAGCAGCAGCGCACCGAGCGCGACCGCGACGATCGGGTTCACGTACATGCAGCTGCTCGCGATGATCGGGCTCGTGTGGCGGATCAGGTAACCGTATGCGACGTACGCGGCCATCGTGCAGAACACCATCAGGTACAGGAACGCGAACACCGGCCCCACCATCAGGTGTTCGACGCGTTCGCCGACCAGCCACGCGACGAGCGTCGAGATCATGCCGCCGAGACCGATCTGCAGCGACGTCGACAGAAACAGGTCGGACGGCAGCTTGAGCCGCGTCGCGAGATGCGCGCCGCCGGCCCAGAACAGGGCGCCGGCCAGCACGCAAATCGTGCCGAGCGCCGAACTCTGCGCGGCCGCGCCGCCCGAGTTCAGCACGACGATGCCGACCATCCCGAGCGCGACGGCCGACCACTCGCCTTTCGTGACGGGCCGCCCCGCAACCGCCGCGATCACGGTCGCGAACAGCGGCACCGTGGCCACCATCACCGCGGCCGAACCGCTGCTGACCAGACTGATCCCCAGCGCGATCGTGCCGGACGACAGCGCGACGAGCATCGTGCCGACGATCCCCGCATTGCGGATTTCGAGCAGCGTCGGCCATTCGGGCTTGCGCCGCAGCGCGAAGATGAACAGGCCGATCCCGCCGAGCAGGTTGCGCAGCCCCGACAGCAGCAGCGGCGGGAACGACTGCAGCGCGAAATGCAGGCCGCTGTAGGTCGAACCCCAGACGAAATAGATGAAGACGAGCGCCAGCGCGACGCGACCGCCGCGGCTTTGCGGCAGGCGGATCCGGAACGAGAAGCGGGTGAAGAAATCGAGGAGACGGTCGAGCGGCGTCATTGCGCAGCCTGCCCGCACATCACGCCGAGTGCTCCGCTGAAAGACGCCGGCGATGCCGGCAAACGGCCCTGGCGGGACCGGGAAGGCAGAGCGAACGTGCGGAACGACATGGCAGTGCGAACGGCGACGAAAGAGAACCGGCAAGCGGCGGCAGAGGGACAAAAAAACGCGCGCAACCGTTTCGGCTGCGCACGCTCGGCATTATGGCATCAAGGATTCGAAAGCATCGTCGGACCTGTCTGAAAGGAACACGAATGATGTTTCCGCGCGACATTTCCCGGCCGGCGGGCGGGTGAAATCGGGGGCCGGATACGCGACACGCATGCGTTGCCTGGATGTCGATCCGACCGCCATCCATGCCATCCGTCGCAATCGGGTCAGCCATCGGCCGAACGGCCAGTCCCGCACGCCGGCCAGCGCTTCCCCCTTATCGTGACGATCGGCTCACGCACCTCATGCGCCGGACGACCTTCCTTCGACACCCGCACTGGCCATACAAAATTTTGTATAATCCAACCATTCTCCCGCCGAAACCTGTTGTTTTCGTCGGCAGCGCGCTCGCGGATCTTCGCGGCTTTCCGCTGCCTGCGCGACGCGAAGCCAGCCACCAGATCGACCAGGTACAACGCGGGTTCGCGCCCGACGACTGGAAGCCGATGCGTACCGTCGGTGTCGGCGTGCGGGAAATTCGCCTGCGCGATGCGAGCGGCGCGTTCCCGATCATTGACGTCGCGACATTCGCCGACGCCGTCTACGTGCTGCACTGCTTCCGGAAGCAAGCGGCGCGCACGACCCGGGCCGATATCGAACTGGCCGCCCGGCGCTATCGCGCGCTGACGATGGAGAGGAAACGATGACCAACGACCGTTATTCAAGCGTCTGGGACGCACTCGAGGGCCAGCCGGCCGAAGCCGAGAACATGAAGCTGCGATCCGGGCTGATGATCGCGCTCAAGCAGCGCATCGCGCAGCTCGAGCTCAGTCAGGCCCAGGCCGCGAAACAGCTGGGCGTCACGCAGCCGCGCGTCTCCGACCTGATGCGCGGCAAGATCAACCTGTTCGGGCTCGACGCCCTCGTGAACATGGCGGCGGCCGTCGGCCTGCGCGTCGACCTCCAGGTGCGCGAATCCGCGTGACGCGTCGCGTGCGATGCCGCGATGCCCGATGCGTCGCGGCACGCGCATGCGCCGCCACCGCACACCACGCACCGCACCGCACCGCTCACGATCCGCCGAACCAGTTGTACCCCTGGTCGACCCAGTAGCCGCCCGGAAACGTATCGGTCACGAAGATCTCCATGATGTGTTTCGGATTCTTGTAGCCGAGCTTGGTCGGCATCCGCAGCTTCATCGGGAAACCGAACTCCGGCGGCAACCGATGGCCGTCGTAGTCGAATGCGAGCAGCGTCTGCGGATGCAGCGCGGTCGGCATGTCGATGCTCTCGTAGTAATCGTCGGCGCACTTGAAGCCGACGTACTTCGCCCGCGTATCGGCGCCGGCGCGGGCGAGAAACGCGCCGAACGGCGTACCGCCCCAGCGGCCGATTGCGCTCCACCCTTCCACGCAGATATGCCGCGTGATCTGTTCCGCGTGCGGCAGCGCATACAGTTCGTCGAGCGTCCACACGCGCTTGCCCGTCACGCGGCCGGACAGCACGAGCCGGTACGTCGACGCATCGACGTGCGGCACGTCGTCGATCCCGTAGTACGCGTTGAACGGGAACGGCCGCGTGATGTCGGCTTCGGTGTAGGTCGGCGCAAGCCGCTCGCCGCTGAACAGCCAGGCCTGCACGCGGTCGTTCATGCGCGACACCGTTTCGAGGAACGTGTTGACCGACGCGTCGTCCTTCAGCGTGCAGCCGGTCAGCATCGTCAGGCCGCCGAGCGTCAGCACGCGCCGGTTGAACAGCCGCCGCGACGGCATCTCGAGCTCGCGGCGCACGTCGAGTTCGAGCGACTTCCGGTCGAGCGTCCAGCGCGAACCGTCGCGCTTGTTTTCGGATTCCGACATGATGATTTCCTTCACCCGAGGTTGACGGGTCAGCGCCCGCGCAACATCGCGAGCAGCGAGCGCGGCACCAGCAGCGCCATCGCGACGTGAACGACGAAGAATGCGACGAGCAGCGACATCGCCCAGAAGTGCACGACACGCGCGTTGTCGTAGCCGCCGAACAATTCGCGCAGCAGCGGGAATTGCACGGATTTCCAGATCGTGAGCCCGGAGAGCACCAGCACGACGAGATCGACGATCGCGGTCAGGTAGGCGGCACGCTGCACCGCGTTGTAGACGCTCAGGTCGGCGTGCGACAGCCGCCCGCCCAGCGCAGCACGGACATCGCGCCAGATCGACGCCGGCGTGACGGGCAGCATCTTGCGCGCGAGGCGCCCCGTCGCAATCGACATCGTCAGATAGAACAGCCCGTTGAAGACGAGCAGCCACATCGCCGCGAAATGCCATTGCAGCGCGCCGCCGAGCCAGCCGCCGATCGTGATCCCGTGCGGGAACGTGAACGGCGGATAGATCGGCGACGCGTCGTAGATGCGCCAGCCGGACAGCACCATCAGGATCGCCGCGAGCGCGTTGAGCCAGTGGCTCGCGCGCACCCACAGCGGATGGATCGGGCGCGCGGGCGGCGTGGCGGCCGCGCGCCCGGTGGCGGGAACGGTTTGCATGATGAAGACTCCCGGTATGAGTCGACAGGACGGGACGCGATGCGGGCGGCCGTCGTGCGACACACGCGCCGGCCGCGCCGCGTCCGCCTTTCGTCAGTTCGACGGCGCCATCTTGTCGCCCGACGGCTTGCCCATCTCGTCGTGCGACATCGCGTCCTTCTTCATCGCGTCTTTCTTCATCGCATGCTTCTTCATGCCGTCCTTCTTCATCGCGTCATGGCCCATTGCATCCTTGGCCATCGCGTCGTGACCCATCGCGTCCTTCGACATCGACGAACCCGGCTGCGACATCGCATCGTTCTGCGCGTGGGCGCCCGTGGCGATCGTGGCAAAAGCGGCGACGCAAGCGGCAATCAGTACTTTTTTCATGACATCTCTCCAAAACAACATGGGTTTAAGGAGCCGAATAGACGGACGACGTCGCGGGAAATGACAGCCGCTGCGAAAATTTTTTTTGAAGTTGTGCGAAAGCGCGCCATGCTGCACCGCTTCGCCGTGGCCGGCCAGGCCGGGAGGCCGCGCGGCGGCGACGCGCGCTGCCATTTCGACGGGCGACCGCAACGCCCGCCATGCTGCGGCCGCACCGGGACAGCCGACCCTCTGCCGGTTGAAACCGCCGCCAAGCCAGTGTATCGTGTGCCCTGCTAACGCGGGGGTCCTGCAATGCGCCCGGTCAAACAACCGGCATTGCGGGTGAGAAATACCCTTTGAACCTGATCTGGATAATGCCAGCGCAGGGAAGCGTACGGAATTCGCCGCCATCCTTCTGACGAAATCCGCCGCCTCACCAAGCCTCGTCTCCTGCTTAGCTCGAGCCCCACATACGTCAAGGGCTCCGGGCAAGCGCCGAAGCGCCTGTCCGGCGCTCACACAGGAGATTGCATGAACGCCAATCCGAAGTTTCTGTCCGCCGACGCTCATGTCGATGCCGCGGCCGTCGCCCCGCTGCCCAATTCGCGAAAGGTCTATGTAACCGGCTCCCAGCCCGACATCCGCGTGCCGATGCGTGAAATCACGCAGGCCGACACGCCGACCGGCTTCGGCGGCGAAAAGAATCCGCCGATCTACGTGTACGACACGTCGGGCCCCTACACCGATCCGGACGCGAAGATCGACATCCGCGCGGGCCTGGCCCCGCTGCGCCAAGGCTGGATCGAGGCGCGCGGCGACACCGAAGTGCTCGGCGGCCTGTCGAGCCAGTACGGCCTCGAGCGCGCGGCCGACCCGGCCACCGCCGACCTGCGGTTCCCGGGCCTGCACCGCAACCCGCGCCGTGCCCGGGCCGGCAAGAACGTCACGCAGATGCACTATGCGCGCCAGGGGATCATCACGCCGGAAATGGAATACATCGCGATCCGCGAGAACCAGCGCCGCGCCGAGTACCTCGAGAGCCTGAAGGCGAGCGGCCCGAACGGCGCGAAGCTCGCCGCGATGATGGGCCGCCAGCACCCGGGCCAGGCGTTCGGCGCAGCGGCATTCGGCGCGAACGCGCCGACCGAGATCACGCCGGAATTCGTGCGCTCGGAAGTGGCGTGCGGCCGCGCGATCATCCCCGCGAACATCAACCACCCGGAATCCGAGCCGATGATCATCGGCCGCAACTTCCTCGTGAAGATCAACGCGAACATCGGCAACTCGGCCGTCACGTCGTCGATCGGCGAGGAAGTCGACAAGATGACGTGGGCGATCCGCTGGGGCGGCGACACGGTGATGGACCTGTCGACCGGCAAGCACATCCATGAAACGCGCGAGTGGATCATCCGCAACAGCCCGGTGCCGATCGGCACGGTGCCGATCTACCAGGCGCTGGAAAAGGTCAACGGCAAGGCCGAGGATCTCACCTGGGAAATCTTCCGCGACACGCTGATCGAACAGGCCGAGCAAGGCGTCGACTACTTCACGATCCACGCGGGCGTGCGCCTGCAGTACGTGCCGCTCACCGCGAACCGGATGACGGGCATCGTGTCGCGCGGCGGCTCGATCATGGCGAAGTGGTGCCTCGCGCACCACAAGGAAAGCTTCCTGTACGAACACTTCGAAGAGATCTGCGAGATCATGAAGGCGTACGACGTGAGCTTCTCGCTCGGCGACGGCCTGCGCCCCGGCTCGATCTACGACGCGAACGACGAAGCGCAGCTCGGCGAGCTGAAGACGCTCGGCGAGCTCACGCAGATCGCATGGAAGCACGACGTGCAGGTGATGATCGAAGGCCCCGGCCACGTGCCGATGCAGCTGATCAAGGAGAACATGGATCTCCAGCTCGATTGGTGCAAGGAAGCGCCCTTCTACACGCTCGGGCCGCTGACCACCGACATCGCACCGGGCTACGACCACATCACGTCGGGCATCGGCGCCGCGATGATCGGCTGGTTCGGCACCGCGATGCTCTGCTACGTGACGCCGAAGGAGCACCTGGGCCTGCCGAACAAGGACGACGTGAAGGAAGGCATCATCACGTACAAGCTCGCCGCGCACGCCGCCGATCTCGCGAAGGGCCACCCGGGCGCGCAGGTGCGCGACAACGCGCTGTCGAAGGCGCGCTTCGAGTTCCGCTGGGAAGACCAGTTCAACATCGGCCTCGATCCGGACAAGGCACGCGAATTCCACGACGAAACGCTGCCGAAGGATTCAGCCAAGGTCGCGCATTTCTGCTCGATGTGCGGCCCGCACTTCTGCTCGATGAAGATCACGCAGGACGTGCGCGAGTTCGCGGCGCAGCAGGGTGTGTCGGAAACCGAAGCGCTGAAGAAAGGGATGGAAGTGAAGGCGGTCGAGTTCGTCAAGACCGGCGCCGAAATCTATCATCGCCAGTAAGCGAACGCGCGGTCCGGCGATGGCCGCCGGACCGCCTCGCCAGGCACGAAGCCCGCTTTCGAGCGGGCTTTTTTGCGCATGTCGCGTGCCTGCCGGCGCACCGGAAACCACCGGAAACAATTCATTACGAAACCGCGCGGGCCTTAACAAGTGCTTACAGCAGCGTCGGGGGACGGCGCGTAGATTGGGTTCATGCGCGGCCGCCGGCCGGTCGCGTGTCCTCCGTTCACAACCGCAAGGACAACGATCATGAATTCGATACGGCGTATTGGGATATGCACGCTGCTCGTCGCGACCGTGGCAAGCCTGTCGGCCTGTGACTCGATGTCGAGACGCCAGCGCGACACGGCAATCGGTGCGGGCGTCGGCGGCGTCGCCGGCGCGGCAATCGGCGGCAGTGCGCTGTCGACGCTGGGCGGCGCAGCGGCGGGCGGCATCATCGGTAACCAGGTCGGCAAGTAAGCGGCGCAACGCGCCGCGACGGTCAGCCAGACGGCGTTTTCGCGGTGCGGAAGCGCCGTTTTCGCATGCGGCGCCACAACGTGGCGGGCAGCCTGCCGCGGAAATGATCCGTTACCGTTTTGCACACCGTGTCATCGGCGCGCGGCCTAAGCTTAAGCATCTGCCGATTGCCGGCTCCGCCGGAGAGACATCATGAACAGGACCTTCGTCGCCGCGGCGCTCGCCTGCGTGACGCTCGCCGGCTGCTACTACCCGTACGGCTATTATCCAGGCGGTTATTACACGGCGGCTCCCGTGCAGCCGGCTCCGGTCTACGTCGATCCGGGCCCGGCCTATTACTATCCGGCACCGGCCTATGCGCCTGCGTGGGGCGGCTATTGGGGACCGGCGGTTTCGCTCAACTTCGGCTTCGGCGGACGCGGCGGCTGGCGCCATCACTGATCGGGCACGCCCGCCGGCGGGCGGCCGCACCGCACCGGCCACCGGCGACATTCCCGTTTCTTGTCATTTCATCGAAACGTGAAACGACGGCACGGTAACGCGGTGTAAGATTCTCCGCATCCCGTCCCCGCCCTTCACGATCGATGTCACCCAAGAACGCCCTGCTGCTGACCGTACTTGCTGCCCTGTGGGGTGCGTCGTTCCTGTTCATACGGATCGGCGTCGTCGATCTCGGCGTCGCGCCGCTGATGGCGTTGCGGGTGGGCATCGGCGCGCTGTTTCTCGCCGGCTTCGCGCTCACGCGCTTCAAACCCGCCGATCTCGGCGCCCGGCTGCGCCGTCATGCGTGGCCGTTGTTCGTCGTCGGCGCGCTGAACTCGGGCATCCCGTTCTGCCTGTTCGCGTTCGCCGAACTGACGCTGTCGGCCGGCGTGACGTCGGTGATCAACGCGACGACACCGCTCTGGGGCGCGCTCGTGGCCTACCTGTGGCTGA
Organism: Burkholderia sp. SRS-25; assembly: GCF_004343765.1. Classification (NCBI taxonomy): domain Bacteria; kingdom Pseudomonadati; phylum Pseudomonadota; class Betaproteobacteria; order Burkholderiales; family Burkholderiaceae; genus Burkholderia; species Burkholderia sp. SRS-25. The sequence goes on along the minus strand of NZ_PTXM01000007.1, from coordinate 77,711 downwards.
AGGACAAGCTGTCGCTGCCGCGCGCGCTCGGCCTCGTGATCGGCTTCGCCGGCGTACTCACGCTCGTGTGGAACCAGATCGCGAATGCGCACGGCGAAACGGGCGCTGCCGCGACCGCGCTCGCCGCCGCGGCAGCCCTCGGCGCGACGCTGCTGTACGGCATCGCGGCCAACTACACGAAGCGCAAGTTGACCGGTGTCGATCCGCTCGTCAACGCGACCGGCAGCATGATCGGCTCGACCGTCCTGCTGCTGCCGTTCGCGATCGCCACCTGGCCGGCCGCGCCGGTCGGCGCGCACGCGTGGGCCTCGGTACTCGCCCTGGGCGTCGCCTGCACGGGCATCGCGTATTTCATCTTCTTCCACCTGATCGCACACATCGGCCCCGCGCGAGCGATTACCGTGACGTTCGTGATCCCCGTGTTCGGCCTGCTGTGGGGCGCGCTGTTCCTCGGCGAACACGTGTCGGCCGTGATGATCGAAGGCTGTGCGATCGTGCTCGTCGGCACCGCGCTCGCGACCGGCGTGATCAAGCGGATTCCCGGAATCCGGCCGCGCAGCGGCGAAGCGACCTGACGATACATTCGGGTGCACGCTTCGCCGTTCGTTCCGGCCGTCATGCCTGACGACCGGGCGCCGACCGTTCATCGGCGCGCCGCGGATAGTGCCGCAGTGCGACCGGCATTCCTCTGACGGCGACCTTCGCTCGCCATTTGCCGGCTGTCGGGATTTCCCGCCTCCCCGCGTGCCTGCCATGCTGACGGATTGTCCTGTGCGGCGGCGGCGACGCCCGACGCTACGCGGCGATCTTGCGCGGCGCGCATGCGGGCAGCGCCGGCCGCAGTCGCATTCCCGCGTGCGTCTGGAGTTTCCCTGATACGCGAGCGGCCGCGTTCCCGTTACACTCCAGACACTTACCCGCAGAAGGCGGTCTCGATGCCCCACGTCCTTTCGCGTCCGCCGGCGCGTGCGACTGCTTCAGCGTGGCGGCGCGCTGCCGTTCCGCCGCTCACTCCCGGGCACCGTTGACATGAAGCCCGCCCGCGACCTCTCGCTCGACTCCCTGCTCGAACGCCTCACGCCGACACCCGGCGGCTGGGTCGCCACCTATCGCACCACGACATTGCGCAGCGTGTTCCAGCCCGTGTTGTCGATCACGCACAAGCGGGTCGTCGGTTACGAGGCGCTGCTGCGTGTCGTCGATTCGAACGGCGCGCTGATCTCGCCCGCCGCGCTGTTCGACAAGACGCGCGCCGACGCCGACGCGCTGCTGCTCGACAGGCTCGCGCGCTGCCTGCATACGGCCAACTTCGTCGCGCAGGGTATCGGCGACGGCTGGCTGTTCCTGAACGTCACGCCGCGCGTGCTCGACTCGGGCCTCGTGCAGCGCGAATTCGTCGAGGCGCTGTGCCGGCATTTCTCGCTGCCGCCGAACCGCATCGTGCTGGAAGTCGTCGAACAGCCTGCACGCGACGAAGCCGCGCTCGCGCGCACGATCGACATGATCCAGCATCGCGACTTCCTGATCGCGATCGACGACTTCGGCACGGGATTCTCGAACTTCGACCGCGTGTGGCGCACGCGACCCGACATCGTCAAGCTCGATCGCTCGCTCGTCGTACGCTCGACCGGTTCGGCCGAGGACCGCCGCATCATGCATCACCTCGTGTCGATGCTGCATCAGGCCGGTGCGATGGTGCTCGCCGAGGGTGTCGAGAGCGACGACTCGCTGCAGGCGCTGATGGAAGCCGACATCGATTTCGTGCAGGGTTTCCAGTTCGGCCAGCCCGATGCATCGATCGCGCATGCCAGCGCGGCAGCGCCCGCGATGCTCGACGCCGCGTGGCAGCGCTTCATCGCGCGCCGGCACACGCCCGTCGTCGCCGAGCAGCCCGGCTTCGACGCGATCGAGCGGCTCGTGCTGTCCGGCGCGGCGGCGTTTTCCGCAAGCGGCAACCTGCAGGACGCCGCGCAACGGGTGTTCGCGGTACCGGCCGCGCGCCGCGTGTTCGTCACCGACGAAACCGGCGAGCAGTTCCTGCCGTCGATCGGCGCGCGCACCGACGACGGCCAGGCGGGCGTCACCCGCCTTTCACCGCTCTTCCCGGAAACTCACAGCAACTGGTCGCGGCGCCCGTATTTCCAGCGCGCGATCGCCGCGCCCGGACGCGTCGCGCTGATGGGCCCGCACTTCTCGCTGACGGAAGGCCGCGACTGCTATACGGCCGCCGTCGCGATCCACGCGCTGAGCCGGCTGGTCGTGTTCAGCGTCGACTTCGTGCTCGACAGCGCCGGGACCGTGATGCGCTAGCCGGCACGACGGCGGACGACCGGCTACCGCACCCGTCGTTCGTCCGCTCATCCATTCGTCAGTCGATCACCTTCCCTCTCCCCGACTTCACCACGCTGCGACGCGACTTGTGCTCGAGCCGCCGCTCCTTCGACGCACGCGTCGGCCGCGTGGCGACCCGCGCGCGCGGCGTGAACGCAACGCCGCTGATCAACGCGTCGAGTCGCGCCAGCGCGGCTTCGCGGTTCTTCTCCTGGGTGCGATATTCCTGCGACTTGATCACGACGATGCCGTCGCGCGTGATGCGCTGGTCGGACAGCGCGAGGAGCCGCTCCTTGATGACGGGCGGCAACGACGACGCGCGGATATCGAAGCGCAGGTGGATCGCGCTCGACACCTTGTTCACGTTCTGCCCGCCCGCGCCCTGCGCGCGCACGGCCGTCCATTCGACTTCGGCCGGATCGAGCGTATAGCGGATCATCATCGCGAAGCCTCCCTGCGGCGCCGCGCAAGCGCCTCGTCGACGCGTGCCGCGAGCCCCGAATCACGCTGTGTACGCGTCGCGACCGCCTGCGCCAGCACGCGCCGCGGCCCGATCACCTGGACGCGCGTGCGGGCACGCGTGACGGCCGTATAGACGAGTTCGCGCGTGAGCACGCGGCCGAACGACGCCGGCAACACGAGCGCGGCTTCGTCGAATTCCGAGCCCTGCGATTTGTGGACGGTCAGCGCGAACGCGGTTTCGTGCGGCGGCAGCGCGGCCGGCGACACCGCGCGCGCGGTGCCGTCCGCTCGCCTGAACCACACGCGCAGCACGCCGTGCGCGTCGGGCAGCGCAATGCCGATATCGCCGTTGAAGAGCCCGAGCGCATAGTCGTTGCGCGTCACCATGATCGGCCGCCCCGTGAACCAGTGCGCGCCGACCGCCAGCGGCACCCGCGCCGCGTGGCGCACGTGCGCGGACACGAGCGCATTGACGTGCTCCGCGCCGCGCAAGCCGCTGCGGGTTGCGCACAGGATCCGGAACCGGTTGAGCGCGTCGAACAGCGGCAGCGGATCGGGCACCGGCGCGGCCAGCGTGTCGCGCAACGCGTCGAGGTAAGCACCGAAGCGCCGCGCGAGCCGCTCGACCGTCGACGACGCGAGCGACTCGCCCGCATCGTCGTGGAATGACGCGGCGGCCGAATCGTCGGCCGGCAGCGCATCGAGCGCGGCCTGCACGTCGCCGCTGCGGATCGCGAGCGACAGCCGCCCGATCGGTGAATCGAGACCGAAGCGGTAATTGCGTTCGAGCCAGACCACGCAGTCGGCGAGCGGTGCGGGTGCGGGCGTGGCTGGCGCGGCGACCGGTTCGCCCGGCAGTAGCGACGTGACCGATGCAAGCGCCGCGTCGCCCGCGTCGAACTGCGGCAGCTCGACGGCGTCGAGCCATGCAAGTTCGTCGACCTCGATCCACGCGGGGGCCTCGCCTGCCTCGCCTGCCTCGCCTGCCGCGCCGGCCTCACCCGGCTCACCGGTTTCGGTCGGCGCCGGACCTGCGACCGGCGGCGGCGCGGCGTTGGTCGGCGAAACTTCGTCATCCTGCGGTTCGTCGTCGAAGAGCGATGCCTGTCGCTCATCGACTTTCCGGCGCGACGCAGGTTTGCGAGTAGCAGCCGCGGCAGGCGCCGGCGCCCGGGCCGCCGCGCTCACCGGATGCGCAGCGGAAATCGCTGCGGTCGCAGCTTCGTCCTGCACCGGCAACGCCGCGACGAATGCTGCCTCGTCGATGCCGAGCGCCTGCGCGATGCGCGTGCGCGCCGCGGCGGTAAATGCCGGCCGCGCGCTCAACTCCGCAAACACGGCGCCCGCCTCGACCGCGGCCAGTTGGTCCTTGTCGCCGAGCAGCACGAGCCGCGCACCCGGCGCGAGCGCATCGAGCAGATGCGCGGCGAGCGCGACGTCGATCATCGACGCCTCGTCGACGACGATCAGGTCATACGGCAGCGGATTGTCTCGGTGATGCCGGAACCCGGCCGCCCCGCCGCCGCCCAGCAGCCGGTGCAGCGTGTATGACGTATCCGGCAGGCGCGCCGCGAGTTCGGGCGGCAGGTCGCCGGCCCGTGCGTGCAGTGCTTCCTGCATCCGCTGCGCGGCCTTGCCGGTCGGCGCGGCCAGCGCGACGCGCAGCCCCGGATGCGCGTCGAGCAGACAGGCCAGCACGCCGACGACGGTCGTCGTCTTGCCCGTGCCCGGGCCGCCGCTGACGATCGTCACGCGGCCCGTCAGCGCGACGATCGCCGCGACGCGCTGCCAGTCGACTTCGCCGGTTGCCGGCCCGAAGTAACGCGCGAGGCTGTCGCGCAACCGGTCGGGCGCGAGACCTTCGTCCGGCGCGGCCACACCGGCCTGCGCGACGAGCGCATCGGCAAGCCGCCGTTCGTAGTCGAAATAGCGCGACAGGTACAGGTGGTCGTGGCGGTCGACGATCAGCGGCCGTTCGTCGCCGCGTGCGAGCGTGCCGAATGCGACCACGCCGCTCGCGGCGAGCGCCGAGCGGACTTCGTCGAGCGGTGCTTCGTAGCGCTGCGCGAGCGCGCCGAGCGCGACGCACACGTGGCCGCCCGCAGTCGCACGACTCGTCGCGAACGCGGCGCGCGCCGCCCACCGCGCGGCCGCGGCCGGCGCACCGGCGCGACGAGCCAGATCGCCGATGCGGCGCGCGAAACCTTCCGCGAGTGCAATGCCGAAATCGGCGGGTTCGGGCAGCCGCGCGACGAGGCCGCCGGTAAATTCGAGCGTGTCGTCCTGCACGTTCATGTTCATGCGCGGCCCCCTTCCATCATCCGGTCGAGTGCGTCGACGAGCGCGCGCCCGGGTCGCCGCGCATGCACGCCGGCCGGCTCGCCGCCGCTGCGCCAGCCGGGCCGCACGCCACGCACGAACAGGTACAGGTAGCCCGCGATATGCGTGTCGTAGTCGTAGTCGGGCAGCCGCCCGCGCAGGTAGCGATGCAGTGCGACCGTATAGAGCAGCGCCTGCAGGTGATACGCGTGATCGGCCATCGCGACGTCGAGCGCGCGCGGGCCATAGGCGTCCGGCGTCGTGCCGAGATGGTTCGACTTCCAGTCGACGATCCAGAAGCGGCCGTCGTGTTCGACGATCATGTCGATGAAACCCTTGATGAAACCGGCGAGCATGCCCGCCTCCAGTGCAACGTCCGGATAGCCGTGCGCGACCAGCAGCCGGCGCAGCGCCATCAAGTCGAGCGCGGGCGCCGGGAACAGGAAACCCATTTCGTCGAGCCGCTTCGCGGGATCGAGATCGGCGAGCCGCATGCCCGGCACGAGCTCGGTATGCACGACATCGTCGACCAGCTGCACCATCATTGCCGGCAGGCGCGCGGCCAGCTCGGGCACGGCCTCGACCGGCCGGTCGTGCAGCGCGCCGAGCGCGGCCCTGGGCCACGACTCGGGCTCGGTGAAGCGGCTGAGCTCGAACAGGCGGTGCAGGCACTCGCCGGCCGCCGCGCCGCGCGGGAACACGAGGATATCGTCGTCCGGCGGCTCGGGCGCGACCGTATCGGCCAATAGCCATTCGCCATCCGGCGCCACCGCGGCAAGCGCATCGTGATCGGGCCGCAGCTCGTCATCGGGCACGGCCGCGACGCCCGCCTCCTCGCGCGCCATCGACGCCGTCAGCGAACTGAAGCTGGCCATCCGCCACGCATCGCGCAGCACGCGCGTCGCATGGCGCGCCGCGAGTGTCTGCGATGCGTCGTGCCCGGCCGCGAGACGCTCGGGGCGCGCGGGCGCCGGCAGCGGCGCGACGCTCACGGGGCCACCCGCGAGCGCCTGCCACGCCGCATCGAGCGCCGCTTCGTCGGGCGGCTCGTCGAGCCATGCATCGAACGACTGGCCCGCGCCTGCGACGAGCCAGTTGAGCACGCTGCGTCGTGATTCACGCGTCGAGCGCGACGACAGGTACGGCCCGGCGACGACGTAGCAGCGATAGACCGCGCGCGTGAGCGCCACGTAGACGAGCCGCGCGCGTTCCGCCGCCTGCTCGCGCAGCGCCTGCCGCGCCGCATGCTCGGCTGCCTCGTCGTCGCACCCGTAATGCAGCACCGCGTCGCCCGCATCGTCGTGATACTCGCGCGCATCGGGCAACGCGGACGCGGGCGGCTCGCGCAACCCGCCGTCGTTCAGGAACGGACAGAACACGATCGCGTATTCGAGGCCTTTCGACTTGTGCACGGTGACGATCTGCACGAGGTTGCGATCGGATTCGAGCCGCAGCTGCGCTTCCTCGCCGCCGCCGTCGAGCCGTTGCGCGGCGAGCCAGCGCAGCGTCGGCGCGATGCCCGGCTGCGCGGACGCGCGAGCCTGCGTCAGTTCGGCCAGATGGTTGATGTCGGTCACGCGGCGTTCGCCGTCCGCGCCGGCCATCAGGCGCTCGGCAATCCTCAGTTCACGGGTGAACGTGCGCCACATCACCGCGAAGCCGCGTTCGCGCCACAACAGCCGATACCGCGAGAAGCGCTCGACCCAGCTCATCGCGTCGGCGCTGTCCGCCGCCGATGCTTCCCGCTGCGGGTCGCCGTCGCCCTGTTCCATCCGCCACAGCGCGCCGGCATCGAGGCCGAACCAGTCGGATGCGAGCGCCGCGCGCAAGCGCCGCAGGTCGCCCGGTGCATCGATCGCCGCCAGCACGCGTTCGAGCTGCTCGGCGTCGCCGGTCGAGAACACCGACGCCTGCGCCAGTTCGACGCTGCCGATGCCCCACGTGGCCAGCACGCGCTTCACGAGACTGCCCTGCCGGTGCGTCTGCACCAGCACCGCGATGTCACCCGGCGACAGCGGCGACTCGCCGAGCCGCACGCGCCCTTCGCGCGCGCCGCGCATCAGCCGCGCGATCTCGGCGGCACAGGCCTGCGCGGCCTGGGCCTGCGCATCACGCTTGAGCAACGTGCCTTCGCCCCCCGGCAACGCCCATACCCGGAAGTCGCCTGCCGGGCCCGGATCGGTTGCGTCGACGAACGGCGCACGCACGCGCGTGCCCGCGCGCACCGCGTAATAGTCGAGCCCGTCGAGCACGAACGCGCGCGGATTCGACATGAAGAAGCGGTTGCACGCATCGACGATCGCGGGCGTCGAACGCTGGTTGACCGCGAGCGTGTAGCGCTCGCTCGCCCGTGCGCGCGCGGCAAGATAGGTATGCAGATCGGCCGCGCGGAAGCTGTAGATCGCCTGCTTCGGATCGCCGACCAGAAACAGCGGGCCGCCCGGTGCGAAGATCCGGTCGAAGATCGCGAACTGCAGCGGGTCGGTATCCTGGAATTCGTCGATCAGCGCGGCCGGATAGCGCGCGCGCAGCGTCTCGGCGAGCCACGGATGCGCATGCAACGCGTGGTACAGGTTCGCGAGCAGATCGTCGAACGAGACGACGCGCCGCGTGCGCTTGCGCTCGGCCAGCTCGCCCGGCGCCATGTCGAGCCATTCGGCGATCAGCGCGAGCCAGCGTGCGCGCTGCGCGGCCTCGGCGGCCGCCACGGCCGCTTCGAGCGCGTCGGCCACGTCGAAGAATGCATGTTCGGGCGTCGCGCCGCCTTTTTTCGTCGCCTTCACGAGCGCGGTGCGCGTGAGCTTCAGCGCGGCCTTCGGCAGCGCAGCCGTCGCGTCGCCCTGTGCGAAATGCGCGGCCCACGCGGCCAGCGCATCGGCCACGGCTTCGGGCTTGTGCGAACGCTGGTTGAGCGCGGGCTGCGCGGCGCGCAGCAACGCATCGATCGCTTCGCGCTCGGCCGCCCACATCCGCCCGGCCTCGGCAAAGCATTCGGCAGCCGCCTCCTCGGCCGATTCGTCCGGCTCGGTCACGCCGTCCCAGCGCAGCGCGGCGAGCGGCTTCTTCAGCCGCCGCGCGAGCTGCGCATCGAGCGCGGCCGGGCCAGCGCCCGAATCGACGAGCCAGGTCGCGAAGCCCGGCCAGCGCGCGGCCGCCGGTTCGACCCGTGTGCGCCAGAAATCCGCTGCGAGCTCGAAGCGCAGCGACGCGTCGTCGGCCTCCATGTCGAACGCGAACGGCATCGCCGCCGCGAACGGCGCTTCCTGCAGCGCGCGCTGGCAGAACGCGTGGATCGTATGGATCGCGGCCTGGTCGAATGCGCGCAGCGCGCGCCGGATCCGCTTCGCGGCCGTTTCGGGATCGAGCGCACCGTCTTCGCCGAGCGTGGTTTCGAGCAGACGCTCGATGAACGGATCGCCACCGTCGTCACCCGTGTCGAGCGCATGCGCAAGCTGCGCGAGCCGACCGCGAATCCGCTCGTGCAGCTCGGCGGTCGCCGCTTTCGTGAAAGTCACGACGAGGATTTCGTCCGCGCCGAGATCCTTTTCCAGCAGCAGACGCACATACAGTGCGCAGATGTTCCAGGTCTTGCCGGTGCCGGCCGACGCCTCGATCTGGTTGACGCCGTCGAGCGGGCACGCGAACACGTCGAGTTCGAGCGCCTGCTGCGGCTGCGACACGGCGCTCATGCGACCTCCTTCAGATGCTCGACGAGCGGATCGAACACAAGGCGCGCGAGCGTGCCGAACGGCTCGTCGAGCGATGCATGCGCACCGCGCCACGCGATCGCGATGGCCGGATCGTCGGCTTCGCTCACGACCCGTTCGTTGATCCAGACGCTGGCGGCCTTCGCCTCGCCGTCGGACACCCTCGCCCACGCGCTGCGCGGGAAAAACCGCAGCGGCATGCGCCGCCCCGCGCGAAACAGCGCGGCCAGCGGCGCGAGCTGCTCGAGCGGCGCCGCGACGGGCGTCAGCTCGAATGCGCCGCCGCTGCCGAACCACAGCGTGCGGCGCGGGCCGCCGGGCTCCACCGCGCAGTAGACGAGATGGGCGAGCCACGCGGACAAGTAGTCGCGCGCACTCGGCCGTGCATAGCGATAGATGATCTGCCCGGCCGGCGTGAGCCGGTTCAGCGTGCCGTGCAGGTCGAGCGGCGCGCTCACCGCGTCGACCGACAGCCGCGCGTCGTCGGCGCCGAACAGCCCTTGTTCTGTGTCCGGCCACACCGGCACGACGGTGAGCGTGAACGGCCGCCGCTCCATACCGTCGGCCAGCGCGCGGCGCACGTTCGACGCAAGCTGCGTCATCGAACCGAGCGCCTGGTCGCGCCACACGGCGCCTGTCGCACCGCCCGGCAGTTCGGGGCTCGCGTCCGCAATGCGTAGCGCGTGATCGTGCACGCCGCCCTCGTCCGACTCGATCAGCAACGGCAGCACGCGCTCGGCGAGCGCGTCGCTGCCGGCGAAGTCGAGCGCGAACGGCTCGGTGTCGAGCAGCTCGGCCTGCGCGTCGGCGAGCACGATGCCGAGCCGCGCGCGCAGCAGCGCACGTGCGGGATGGCGCCAGAAGCGTTCGAATTCGCTGAATGCGACGGGCTCCACCGGTTCGACCGGCAGCGGCTGCGCGAAGAACGGCAGCTCGCGCGGCCCGTCGCGCGACGCCTCGGCGGCCAGCAGCGACGCGAGCGTCGCACGCTCGGCGTCAAAGGAAACGAGTTCGCTGCCGGGCTGGAAATACGCGGCCGCGAACGGTTGCAGCGGATGCTCGACGACGAATGCACGCCGCGCGGCATCGACCGCGTCCGGCGCGGCGTCGGGCCCGGCCGTGACGAGCGCGAGATGGTCGAGCAGCTCGTCGACGAGTGCCGCGGGCGGCAACGGCGCGTTGTCGCGAATGCTGCGGCCCGTGTAGGCGATCATCAACCGGTCGCGCGCGGCGAGCAGCAGGTCGAGAAACAGGTTGCGCTCGTCGTCGCGGCGCTGGCGGTCGCCGAGCTTCGGCAATACGGCCATCAGATCGAATTCGTCCGCGCGCGCGAGGCTCGGCAGCACGCCATCGTCCATCCCGAGCAGGCAGACGACGCGATACGGCAGGCCGCGCAGGCTCGTCAGCGACGAGAACGTGACACCGCCCCACGGCACGCCGCCGCGCGCCGGGTCGTCGAGCGCGGCGGCCAACCCCGCCCGAACGACGGCCGCCGGCAACGCTTCATCGGGCGCGCCCTCCGTCATCGCGGCCAGCATCGCATCGAGCGCGTCGCGCACACCCGCGAGCGCGTCCGCATACGCGGCGCCCGAATCGAAGAAACGTGCGAGCGTATCGGCGAACAGCTCGCTCCAGCCTTGCGGCGTATGCGATTCGGCCAGCCGCCGCGCGAAGCCGTCGAGATCGTCGGTGAAGCGCGCGAGCCGGCCGAGCAGTTCGGCCTCGCTGCCGGTGGCCGCCTCGATCGGCAGCCACGCGCCGACCGGCGCCGCGCCCTCCGGCATCGCGTAACCGAGAAAGAGCCGCGCGAGCGCATCGGAGAACGTATGGCGCGGCGACGGCACCGCCGCGTCGTCGCTCGCGCGCGGCGACAGCCCGCGCCGCGCGCCGGCGGCCGCGAGCCAGGTCTGCACCGTCTCCAGCGCCGCCGCATCGATGCCGTAGCGCGCCGCCACCGCGTCGACGCGCAACCATTCGACCAGTTCCGGCGCGCCGACCTGCCGCTCCGGCAACGCGAGCCAGTCGAGCAGCACGCGCGCGACCGGGTTCGCCTGCGACGGCGGCAGGCCGGTGATCCGGTAAGGCACACGCGAGCCGCCGGCGCCGGCCGTGCCGAACACCGCGTCGATCAGCGGCCCGGCCGCGGCGAGATCGGCCACCGCGACGAGCACGTCGGACGGCTGCAGGCTCGCGTCGGCGTCGAACCATGCGAGCAGCCGGTCGTGCAGCACCTCGAGCTGGCGCGCGAGGCTGTGGCACACGTGCACTTCGATCCCGCGCTCGGCCGGCGTGTCGCCGGTTTCCGCCTCCGGCTGCAGTTCGAGGATCGCGTTCTGCACGCGCGCGAGCCACGTCGGCGCGGGATTCTCGACGAAACGCGACGCGTCGCCCGACGCGGCGCTTTCGGTCAGTTCGTGCAGCATGTGCAGCTGCGCCTGGGTCTGCCTGCCCCATTCGGCGAGCAGCGGATGGCCGACTTCCTGGTAGTCGAGCCGCCCGGCCGCATCGAGCGCCTCGGCATGCGCGGCGGTCACGATGTCGAACCAGAATTCGCGGCATGGGTTCAGCGCATAGACGCGCACGTCGATCCAGCGCGACAGCTCGCGCAGCAAGGCGACATGCAGCGGCGGCATCGTCGGCAGCGCGAACACGCTCACCGATTCCGGCCACTCCGCACGCGCGATGGTTTCGGGATCGAGATGGCGCGCCTCGACGAGGAAACGGTGCGCCGGCGGCGTGCCGCTGTCGCTCAGCTCCGCGAGCAGCGCGCGCCACAGCGCGGCCTGCCAGCGCTCGTCGTCGCGGGCGGCGTCGCTGCCCCCGCGCGGCGCGCCGTCGCCCGCGAGCACGGACTCGCCGGCCTGCCATGCGGCCAGCCATTCGGGGCGATAGGTCAGGTAATGATCGAGCACGGCCGCGACGCGGTGTGCCAGCTCGTAGCGCATCGCATCGTCGGACGCGGACAGGTAGGCGGCCAGCCGCGGCGACGCGAGCCACGGTGCCTCGTCGTTCGCCTGTGCAAACAGCCGGTAGCAGCGCCACACGAGGCGGTCGGGTGCGAACGGCGAACGCTTGGGGACCTCCATCACACGACCGATCTGCGCCCACAGCCATTGCGCGAGATAGGTGAACTCGACGTTCGCGCACACGCCGTTGCGCGCGGCGATGTCGAGCTCGAGACGGCGGCGCAGCGCCGCACTCGGCACGATGACCTGTTGCGGCGCCCACGGGCCATTGCGGGCCGGGAACGCGGCCAGATCCTCGAGCAGCGCATCGGCCAGCGTTTCGTGACGGTTCGAATAGAAGAGATGGAGCATGAAGCGGGCGTCGGAACCTCGCGCCGGCCGGGCCGGGCGAACAGGATCACCAAGGATAGCAAATGGGCCGCCGTCGCGAACCTCGTCCGGACAGCCAGGTTTTACGGACCGCGAAATACGATAGACTCGTCGCCAGTCAAGACGCCGCCCCCGGGCGTCTTCGTCTGCCATTCAGCCCATCGATGCGCTATTCGGTCGAAATCAGAAAGTTTTTCTACAGCCAGTACTTTTTCGGCGGCCTGCGGATCGCGGTCGGCGTCTCGCTGCCGGCCGTGCTGTGCCTGATCGTGTTTCACAACCGGGAGCTCGGCTTCACGATCTCGACGGGCGCGCTCGGCGCCTGCGTCGTCGACATGCCGGGCCCGCTCAAGTACAAGCACAACGAAATGCTCGCTTGCAGCGTGATCGGTTTTCTGGCCGCGCTCGCCACCGGCCTCGCGACACCGAACATCTTCGTGCTGTGGCTCACCATCGTGCCGCTCACCTTCGTGCTGTCGCTGATCGTCGTCTACGGCAACCGCTGGCCGCAGATCAGCTTCGCGACGCTGTTCATGATGGTGATGACGCTCGAGGAGAAGTTTACGCCGCTGCAGGCGTTCATCAACGCCGGCTGGATCCTCGCGGGCGGCCTCTGGTACACGTACTGGGCCACGCTCGTGTCGCAATGGCAGGCGCGCCGGATCGAGCAGCAGGCGCTTGCCGAGAGCCTGTTCGCGTGCGCCGACTACCTGCTCGCGCGCGCGCAGTTCTACGATCTCGATGCCGATCTCGACGAGTGCTACCGCAATCTCGTCGCCAAGCAGATCACGGCGGTCGAAACGCAGGAAACCGCGCGCGACATCGTGCTGCGCAACCTGCCGAAGCTGCGGCGCGGCAAGCTCGACCCCGGCCGCACGACGATGTACAACCTGTTCATCAACAGCGTCGACCTGCACGAGCTGTTCGTCGGCGCCCACACCGACTACCCGCTGGTGCGCAATACGTTCGGCGGCTCCGATCTGATCATTTTCTACCGCGACCTGATCCGCAAGGCGGCCGCCGATCTCGAGGAGATCGGCCTCGCGGTGCTCGAGAACCGCGCACCGCATTCGCGGATCAGCGTGAAGGCCGAGCTGCGCGCGATCGAGTACGAGATCGAGCTGATGCGCAAGAAGAACTTCCCGGCCACCAACGCGGAAGCTTACGCGGCCGTGCTGGCCACGTTCCGGCGCATCTGGAGCGCGACGCGCCTGATCGACCGGATGCGCCGCAACCTGTCGGGCCACGCCGATCCGCAGCAAACCGAACTGAAGATCGACAAGGCGCTCACGCGCTTCCTGCAGCGCCGCCGGATGTCGCCGCTCCTGATCTTCTCGAACCTGAACATGCGCTCGCCGAGCTTCCGCCACGCGCTGCGCGTGACGATCGCGGTGGCGGTCGGGTTCTGGCTCGGCCGGCTGCTGCCGCTCACGAACGCGTACTGGATCGTGATGACCACCATCATCATCCTGAAGCCCGGCTACTCGCTGACCAAGCAGCGCAACGCGGCGCGTATCGTCGGTACGCTGATCGGCTGCGCGGCGAGCGTCGCGCTGATCTACACGGTCAAGGATACGCACCTGCTGATCGCGATCATGTTCGGGTCGATGGTGATGAGCTACAGCCTGCTGCTGTTCAACTACGCGGCGAGCGTCGTGTTCACGTCGTCCTACGTGCTGCTGATGTTCCACCTGCTCGCGCCGGGCAGCATGCGGATCATCGGCGAGCGCGCGATCGACACGGTGGTCGGCTGCATGATCGCGATCGCCGCGAGCAGGCTGTTCCCGTACTGGGAATACCGGCTGATGGGCAAGCAAGTTGCCGACATGCTCACCGCCACCCGCAAGTATTTCGAGGCGGTGTGGCGCGCCGGGCGCGGCATGTCGCCGCCGCCGGTGCCGGCCGCCGACGGCGCGGCCGTCGTGCCGGTCGTCGCCGCAGCCATCGAAACCCCGGCCACGACCCTCGACGACGACTACCGCTACCGGCTCGCGCGCAAGGACGTACACATCGCATTCGCGAATCTCGGGCAGGCGTTCCAGCGGATGATGATCGAGCCGAAGGCGCACCAGCGCTTCGTGCCCGAACTGAACGACCTGCTCGTGCAGACGCACGTGCTCGGCGCACAGATCACGGCCGCCGCGCCGCTGATCCGCGCGGCCTGCGCGGCCGACGGCAGCATCCTCCACGACGACGCGCTGCATCGCGGCCTCGCCGCCGTGCTCGACAATCTCGAGAAGGCCGAAGCAGGCGAGCCGCCGCCCGCCGACCAGCTCGACGCGTCGAAGCAAATCACGCGTGATCTCGACGCGATGGTCGTGTCCGCGGAGAAATCCGATGCGGTGGGTGCCGAGCTCACGCACGACCTGAAGGTGCTCGCGCACCAGTGCAAGCAGATGCTGGCTTCGTCGCTGCTGATCCGCAAGGATGCGAGCGTGATCCGCCTGCCCGCCTGAGCGCGGCTCTACCCCGCCGGTGGCCGGCCCGCGCATGCCGCGGATCGGCCCCGGCGCTCTCCGATTCAACGATCCCCGAAGCATGACCCGCCCGTTCCATGCGGCCTGCGCCCTCGAAGCGCGTCCGGCCAGCCCCCTGTTGCGCCCGTCGCGCCAGTCAGGGAATACCCGATTCCGGTCACCCGGCCCGGCTTGTTATCATTCGTTCACATTTAAGTTGTATAGACAACTTGAGCCAATCGGATCGGCCCCGCTCGCCCGGTCCGTCGCATAACGATATCGGAGACACGATGAAAAACTTGCAGCGCCATCTGAGCGCGCGGCACATCCGCTTCCTCGCGCTGGGGTCGGCGATCGGCACGGGCCTGTTCTACGGTTCGGCGTCCGCGATCCAGCTCGCGGGCCCGGCCGTGATCCTGGCGTACATCCTGGGCGGCGCGGCCGTCTACATGGTGATGCGCGCGCTCGGCGAGATGGCCGTGCGCGACCCCGTCGCAGGCTCGTTCGGCCACTACGCGACCGAGAACCTCGGCCCGTTCGCCGGATTCGTCACCGGCTGGACCTACACGCTCGAAATGGTGATCGTCGCGATCGCCGACATCACCGCGTTCGGCATCTACATGGGGTTCTGGTTTCCGGATGTCCCGCAATGGATCTGGGTGCTCGGCGTGGTCGCGATCATCTGCGGGCTGAACCTGTGCCACGTGAAGGTGTTCGGCGAACTCGAGTTCTGGCTGTCGATCATCAAGGTCGGCGCGATCATTGCGATGATCGGCGGCGGCGTCGCGATCCTGCTGACCGGCATGCACTTCGGCCACTCGGCCGACGTGCCGACGTTCGCGAACCTGTGGAACCATGGCGGCTTCCTGCCGAACGGCGTCGGCGGGCTGATCGCGTCGCTGTCGGTCGTGATCTTCGCGTACGGCGGGATCGAGGTGATCGGCATGAGCGCCGGCGAGGCGAAGGATCCGGAGCGCGTGATTCCACGCGCGATCAACGCGGTGCCCGCGCGCATCCTGCTGTTCTACGTGCTGACGATGGTGGTGCTGATGTCGATCAGCCCGTGGACGGGTGTCGGCAACGACGGCAGCCCGTTCGTGCAGATCTTCTCGGCGCTCGGCGTGAAGTCGGCGGCGACGATCCTCAACCTGGTCGTGATCAGCGCGGCGATCTCCGCGATCAACAGCGACATCTTCGGGGCGGGCCGGATGATGTTCGGGATGGCGCGCCAGGGCCAGGCGCCGGCCGTGCTGATGACGACGTCGCGGCACGGTGTGCCATGGGTCACGGTGCTCGTGATGGCGGTCGCGCTGCTCGTCGGCGTGCTGCTCAACTACCTGATGCCGAAGGACGTGTTCCTGATGGTCGCGGCGATCGCGACGTTCGCCACCGTATGGGTGTGGCTGATGATCCTGCTGTCGCAGGTCGCGATGCGCCGCCGGCTGTCGAGCGCCGAAGTCGCGGCGCTGAAGTTCAAGGTGCCGTTGTGGCCGGTCGCGCCGGCACTGACGATCGCGTTCATGGGCTTCGTGATCGTGATGCTCGGCTGGTTCGAGGACACGCGCGTCGCGCTGTATGTCGGCGCGGCCTGGCTCGCGCTGCTCGCGGCCGTGTTCTACGCACGGATCCGCCCGAAGTTCGCGCCTGCGTCACGTTGACGCGCAACTGACTGCATACGCGGTGCGCCGGTTCCGGCGCCCGCTTCTCTCCCGGCTCCGCGCGGCTTCCAGCGCGCCAACCGCCGCGGATTCATCCCCTTTGCATGCCCCCTGCGTGCGCGGCCCGCCGGGCCGCGCATCGGCACGTCAGTGCGACGCCGCGCTCGCGGCCTCCGCCGGATGGGCCTCGTCGTACGCGTGCTTCTGCGAAATCGCGTTGTACAGGATCGTCCCGATCACGAGCAGCACGGCCACGACGATCAGGATGCTCACGTTGCGGACAGGGTTCTTCTTGCGCTGATCGTTCATGGTCGGGGCGACTCCGTCAAATTCATCGAAGCGGGCATTCTACGCGCTTGCGCGCCCGCTGCGACGCGCCGTTGCCGATCCCCATCCTCCGTCTCCTCCCGCCCGCCGCAAGCTTTCATTTGGTAATCGTTCCCATTTCGATCTAGAATCTCCAGTCTTTCATTTTGTAATGTTCCAGGCAGTTCGTGCGGCAGGCGCGCCCCGGAACGCTCCCTTCGTCCACCTGCCCCTTCCGGAGTCTTCATGTCGAATCCGCGCACCCGCCTGCTGCCGATTGCCGGCGCCCTCGCCCTTGCCGCCGCCGCATTCGCGCCGCTGGCCCAAGCGGCCGAGGAAGTGAGCCTGTACACCACCCGCGAACCGAAGCTGATCCAGCCGCTCATCGACGCGTTCACGAAGCAGAGCGGCGTCAACGTCAACACGGTGTTCGTGAAGGACGGCCTGCTCGAACGCGTGAAGGCGGAAGGCGCGCAGTCGCCGGCCGACGTGCTGATGACGGTCGACGTCGGCAACCTGCTCGATCTCGTCGACGGCGGGCTCACGCAGCCGGTGCGCTCGAAGGCGCTCGACGACGCGATTCCCGCGAACCTGCGCGGCGCGAACGGCGACTGGTACGCGCTGTCGCTGCGCGACCGCGTGCTGTACGTCGAGAAGGACCTGAAGGTCGATGCGTTCCGCTACGAGGATCTCGCCGATCCGAAATGGAAAGGCAAGGTCTGCATCCGCTCGGGCCAGCACCCATACAACACGGCGCTCGTCGCGGCGATGATCGCGCACGATGGCGAAGCGGCGACCGAGAAGTGGCTGCGCGGCGTGAAGGCGAACCTCGCGCGCAAGGCGACGGGCGGCGACCGCGATGTCGCGCGCGACATCCTCGGCGGCATCTGCGACGTCGGCCTCGCGAACGCGTACTACGTCGGTCACATGAAGAACGCGGAGCCCGGCAGCGACGCGCGCAAGTGGGGTGACGCGATCAAGGTCGTGCGGCCGACGTTCGCGAACGCGAAGAGCGGCGGCACGCACGTGAACATCAGCGGCGCGACGGTCGCGAAGCACGCGCCGCACAAGGCCAACGCGGTGAAGCTGCTCGAGTACCTCGTGTCGCCGGAAGCGCAGGCGCTCTATGCGCAGGCGAACTACGAATATCCGGTGCGCGCGAACGTGAAGCTCGACCCGGTGATCGCCAGCTTCGGCACGCTGAAGATCGACCCGCTGCCGCTGGCGGACATCGCGAAGCATCGCAAGCAGGCGAGCCAGCTCGTCGACAAGGTCGGTTTTGACAACTGACGCGACCCTCGCCGGCGCGCGCCGGCCGCGCGTGCTGCCGCGCGCGGGCAGTCTGTGGCTGCTCGCGGCGCTGGCGATCGCCGCGGCGGTCGCGGCGCCGCTCGCGGTGCTCATGGCCGCCGCGTTCGACGCCGATCTCGCGCACTGGCGCCATCTCGCCGAATTCGTGCTGCCGCAGGCGCTCGTCAATACACTGCTGCTGCTCGCGGGCGTCGGCGCAATCGTGTCGATCGTCGGCACGGGCTGCGCGTGGCTCGTCACCGCGTACGACTTTCCCGGGCGCCGGATGCTGACGTGGGCGCTGCTGCTGCCGCTCGCGGTCCCCACCTATATCGTCGCGTTCGCCTATCTCGACCTGCTGCACCCGATCGGCCCCGTACAGGGCGCGGTACGCTGGCTGCTCGGCTTCGACAGCCCGCGGCAGTTCCGCCTGCCCGACCTGCGCTCGCTGCCCGGCGCGATCTTCGTGCTCGGCTTCGTGCTGTATCCCTATGTTTACCTGAGTACGCGCGCGATGTTCGTCACGCAGTCCGCGAGCCTGCTCGAAGCCGCGCGCACGCTCGGCGCGGGACGCGTCGCCACGTTCTGGCGCGTCGTCGTGCCGCTCGCGCGGCCCGCGATCGCGGTGGGCGTGAGCCTCGCGCTGCTCGAAACGCTGAACGATATCGGCGCGTCGGAATTCCTCGGCGTGCAAACGCTGACCGTGTCCGTCTACACGACGTGGATCACGCGCTCGGATCTCGCCGGCGCCGCGCAAATCGCACTCGCGATGCTCGCGATCGTCGTCGGCATGATCGTGCTCGAGCGCTACGGGCGGCGGCGCCAGCGCTACGCGCATGGCCGGCGCATGCGACCGATCGCGCCGCGCCGCCTGACGGGCACGGCCGCATTCGGCGCCGCCTTGCTGGGCTGGCTGCCCGTGCTGCTCGGCTTCGGCGCGCCGGCCGCGTACCTCGCGGTCGAGACGGCCAAGCGGCTGCATCTGGTCGGCGGCGTATCCGCACAACTGATGACGGGGCTCGCGAATACGCTGACGATCGCCACCGCCGCCACCGTCGCGACGCTCGCGTGCGGGCTCGTCGTCGCATGGGCCGCGCGCGCGCAACGCGACAGCGCTCGGGCGGGGCCGGCCCGCGTGTGCGCGAGAATCGCGAGCCTCGGCTATGCGGTGCCCGGCACCGTGCTCGCGATCGGCCTGCTGATCCCGTTCGCGGCGGCCGACCGGCTGTTCGGCGCGGCGCTCGGCCGCGACGGGCTGCTGCTGATGGGTTCGACCGCCGCGCTCGTGATCGCCTACACCGTGCGCTTTCTCGCGATCCCGGCCGGCAGCATCGAGGCCGGCCTCGCGCGCATTCCGCCGTCGCTGGAACAGGCGGCCCGCTCGCTCGGCGAAACGGCCGGCGGCACGCTGCGCCGCGTGCACCTGCCGCTGCTGCGGCCCGCGCTCACGACGAGCGCGCTGCTGGTGTTCGTCGACGCGATGAAGGAATTGCCGGCGACGCTGTTGCTGCGCCCGCTGAACTTCGACACGCTCGCGACCTGGCTGTATGCGGAAGCCGCGCGCGGCACCTACGAGGAAGGCGCGGTCGCCGCGCTCGCGATCGTGCTGGCCGGGCTCGTGCCCGTGATCCTGCTCGCCCGCACCCGCCACAAGATCGGAGCCTGACACCGTGAACCTGCTCGAACTCGATGACCTCTGCCTCGCCTACGACACGCCGCACGGCCGCCGCACCGTGGTCGACGGGCTGAGCCTCGCGCTGCCGCGCGGCGACATCGGCTGCCTGCTCGGCGCGTCCGGCTGCGGCAAGACCACCGTGCTGCGCGCGATCGCCGGCTTCGAGCCGGTCCGGATGGGGCGCATCGTGCTGGACGGCGTGCCCGTCGCGGCGCCGTCGCTCGACGTGCCGCCCGAACGGCGGCGCATCGGCATGATGTTCCAGGACTACGCGCTGTTCCCGCACCTGAGCGCGGCGGACAACGTCGCGTTCGGCCTGCGGCGCATGCCGAAGGCCGAACGGCGCCTGCGTGTCGCGGAAATGCTCGAACTCGTCGGCCTCGCCGATTCGGGCGGCGCGTATCCGCACGAGCTGTCGGGCGGCCAGCAGCAGCGCGTCGCACTCGCGCGTGCGCTCGCGCCGTCGCCGGAGCTACTGCTGCTCGACGAGCCGTTCTCGAATCTCGACGTCGATACCCGCGAGCGGCTCGCGTTCGAACTGCGCGACATCCTGAAACGCACGGGCCACACCGCGATCCTCGTCACGCACAACCAGGCCGAAGCGTTCGCGATCGCCGACCGGATCGGCGTGATGAAGGACGGCCGGCTCGCGCAATGGGATACGCCGTACGCGCTGCATCACCATCCGGCCAGCCCGTTCGTCGCGGATTTCGTGCGCCGCGACGCGCTGGCCGACGAACGCGCACGCGCACTGGCGCGCGGCCGCTGAACTCGCGGGCGCGATGCGCGCGCCCGCGTCGTTTCATCGCCGCGTTTCGTTGCCGCGTTTCGTTGCCGCGTTTCATCGCCGCGTTTCGTTGCCGCGTTTCGTTGCCGCGTTTCGTTGCCGCGTTTCGTTGCTGCGTTTCGTTGCTGCGTTTCGTTGCTGCGCTTCGTTGCTGCGCTTCGTTGCTGCGCTTTATTGCTGCGTCAGGCCGGCTCGGCAAGATCGCGCACGGGCAGCGCGGTCGAATACTTGATCTGCTCCATTGCGAACGACGAACTGACGTCGAACAGCGGCACCGCACGAATCAACTGTTTGTACACGCGGTCGTAATCGTCGATGCCGGCCACCACGACGCGCAGCAGGTAATCGGTCTCGCCGCTCATCCGGTAGACCTCGACCACTTCCGGCATGTCGCGCACGGCCTGCGTGAAACGCTGCGCCCATTCCTCCGTGTGCTGGTTGGTGCGGATCGCGACGAACACGGTCGTGCCGACCCCGAGCTTGCGCGGATCGCACAGCGCAACCTGCGCGCGAATCGCGCCGGTTTCCTTGAGCCGCTGCACGCGCTTCCAGCACGGCGTCTGCGACAGGTTCACGCGCTGCGCCAGTTCCGCGATCGGCAGCGTGGCATCCGCCTGCAACAGCTCCAGCAGCTTGCGATCGATGGCGTCCATTTCTCCAGTCCCTCGTAGATAGAAATTTATTCTATTCATCCTGCACAACGGGGAACAATATGGAAACGGCTTTGCCGCGTCGACCGGTATAAATACCGATCCGGTACGCGCGCGAAGCGAGCGAACCCTCCGCCTCGCCGCATGCGCCAAATGAGACAGGCGATCCCGCCCGTGAAGGTGGAATCGCCTGGCGTTTCTGCACGGTGCAGCCGCCCCTGCGCTCACGCGCCACGGGCCAGCGTCAGCGCACCGTTCAATACGCGACCGTCGCGATCTCGCGCACGAAGCTGTCTTGCTCGAGTGCGTCGACGAACGCGATCGCGTAGTCTTCCGCCGAGATCTTGCTGTTGCCTTGTGCGTCCACGATCAGCTTGCCGACGCCCGTGCGGAACGTACCCGTGCACTCGCCCGGGGCGATCAGCGCGGCCGGCGCGAAGAACGTCCAGTCGAGATCGCCAACCGTCTTCAGGTAGTCGAGCGCGTCGCGGTGTGCGAGCGCGACCGCCTTGTATGCTTCCGGGAAACCTTCGCTGTCGACGAGCTGCTTGCCCGGCGCAACTTCGAGCGAACCGGCGCCGCCCACCACGACGAGCCGCTTCAGCCCCGCCTGGCGCGTGCCGGCGACCAGCGCCTTCGCAGCTGCGACGACCTTCGCCGCATCATCCTGCTTCGGACCGTACGCGCTCGCGACGACATCATGGCCCGGCAGTGCGGCCGCAATGCTGGCCGCGTCGAACAGGTCGGCCGCCTTCGCGGTAATGCCGTCGGCGGCTGCACCCGGATTGCGCGACAGTGCCGTCACGCGATGGCCGCGTCGTGCAGCTTCCGCGGCGATGCGCGAGCCGATCGTGCCGGTGGCGCCGAACAGCGCGATATTCAAGGTA
Organism: Burkholderia sp. SRS-25; assembly: GCF_004343765.1. NCBI lineage: Bacteria > Pseudomonadati > Pseudomonadota > Betaproteobacteria > Burkholderiales > Burkholderiaceae > Burkholderia > Burkholderia sp. SRS-25. The sequence continues at coordinate 55,848 of NZ_PTXM01000007.1, read as the reverse complement.
CGTTGCGTCATATCGATTCTCCAGTAAGAAAAATATGTAACATAGTTAATTACATATAAGACCGAAAAAAACGGGGCAAAGCCCCCGTCGCGCCGGTCGCCGCGCCTCTCGCGCCGTCCGGCTTCCTGCCCTGCCGCCTTTCACCCGCCGGCGCGTGCCGCCTGCTGCGTGCGCTGCTCCAGATCCAGCACGTCGGCCGTGACGTCGGCCAGCGTGCGCGTACCCAGCGATGCTTCCATCGCCCGCTGCGCGTCGCCGATGTAGCCGATCAGCGCGCCCTGGATGTGCCGCCCGACGAGACACGCGGGATTCGGCGCCTCACGGTGCAGCGCGAACAGTTGCGCATCGTCGACCGCCCGATACACGTCGAGCAGCGTGATCGCGCCTGGCTCACGCGCCAGCAGCGCACCGCCGCCCGCGCCCAGTTGCGACGTGGTCAGCCCTGCGGCCGCCAGCATCGACAGCAACCGGCGGATCAGCGCCGGATTCGTGTTCACGCTGCCCGCGATGATGTCGGACGACAGCGGCACGCCTTCCTGCATCGACAGCAAGGCAAGCACGTGGACGGCAAACGCGAACCGGCTGCTGGTATTCATTCCTCACTCACTTGACGACGCCGGCCCATCCCGCAGCCGGCGACATGTGTAACCATCATAATTACATTTTGCGGATCATGCAAGCCCGCGTCATTCTCCGCTCGCGGGCTTGGCGCCCGGCGCGTTCTGCTGGCTCCACTGCTGGAGCTTCTTGCCGGCTTCGGCGATCTTCGCGCCGGCTTCGGAAGCAGCATGCGCGACGACCGCGGACGCGGCCGCGTCGATCTGTGCCTGCGCGGCGGATGCGAGGCCGCTCGCGGACAGCGGCGGCACGGCCGATGCGGCGGACGCGATGCCGGCCTTCGCGGCGTTGAGCTGCTGGTTGACGGTGCTCGCCACCTGATCGAGCGCCTTGGCCGCATTGTTCGCGGCATCGGCGGCCGCGCTCGCGGCCGTATCGGGTTGCGTGGCCGGCGCACCGGACTTCTCGCAGCCCGCGAGCAACAGCAGCGCACCGGCGGCCACGGCCGCCAGCACGGCCCCGGGCACGCGACGCGCCCGCGAAGTCTTCATGTTCATCAGCAATCTCCGGCCGCGCGCCGCGCGGCCTCGTGGTTGGACCGACGTCGATGATACCGCCTGTGGCACTGGGCCAATCGCGCGCCGTGATTAAAAATGGCTTTCAATTTCGGACTCGTCTGATTTAATCGCACACGCGAGAACATTAAAGTGGGCACGCTTCAATCCGCTTTGGACGTGCCCCTTTTTCTCATGGATTTCCTCGTCGACTGGTTCATCGCCCTGGCCGCCGTGCTCGCCGCCACCCTGTTCCTGTGCCTGCGCCCGCCGTCGGCGCGCCGCCTGGCCGAATCCGGGCGCCCGCGCCGCGTCGCGTCCGCGCGCCTGCTCACGCAGGCCGTGATCGGCTTCTGGACGGCCGCGCTGATCGTCGCGGAAGGCATTCTCGGCCCTACCGCCGACGGCCAGTCGCTGGCGGGCTTCGCGGCACTCGCGTTTGCCGCGCTCGGGCTGACGACCGTCGCCGCCTACTGGTCGGCGTGCGCGCTGCGGTTGCGCCGGCCGCCGCTGCTGTTCCCGCGCCACTGACGCGCCGCAACGGTGCGCGGCAACGCACCACCGCGCACCAGTTCCGCACGCGCCGCACCACACGCGTGCACCCGGCATCACGTCACATCCGCACCGGCCGCGCCCCCTTCCCGTGCACGATTCACCGGATTGCCGCACCACACCGTGGTGAAGCACCAACTCCACGCAGTCGTTCACCAAGTTGGCTCGATACTTGCGTTCCTTGCCCGTTTTTTGCGCAAGGAAGCCACGGCATGGTTGGTCTGAAATCCGGCGTCGACACACTGTTCCTGTTGATCGGCGCCGTCATGGTGCTCGCGATGCACGCGGGCTTTGCTTTTCTCGAACTCGGCACGGTCCGCAAGAAGAACCAGGTCAACGCGCTCGTGAAGATCCTGGTCGACTTCTCGGTGTCGACGCTCGCGTATTTCTTCATCGGCTACACGATCGCGTACGGTGTCGAGTTCTTCGACGACATCGGCACGCTGTCGCAGCACAACGGCTATGCGCTCGTGCGCTTCTTCTTCCTGCTGACCTTCGCGGCGGCGATTCCCGCGATCGTGTCCGGCGGCATCGCCGAGCGTGCGAAGTTCAATCCGCAGCTCGTCGCGACGCTGATCATCGTCGGCTTCATCTATCCGTTCTTCGAAGGGATCGCCTGGAACGAGCGCTTCGGCGTGCAGGCCTGGCTCACGCACGCGTTCGGTGCGCCGTTCCATGATTTCGCGGGCTCCGTCGTCGTGCACGCGTTCGGCGGCTGGGTCGCGCTGCCCGCCGTGCTGCTGCTCGGCGCGCGCCACGGCCGCTATGCGAAGGACGGCAGGATCGCCGCGCACCCGCCGTCGAACATCCCGTTCCTCGCGCTCGGCGCGTGGGTGCTCGCGGTCGGCTGGTTCGGGTTCAACGTGATGAGCGCGCAGACGCTCGACAAGATCAGCGGCCTCGTCGCGGTGAACTCGCTGATGGCGATGGTCGGCGGCACGCTCGCCGCGTGGATGGCCGGCCGCAACGACCCGGGCTTCACGTACAACGGGCCGCTCGCGGGCCTCGTCGCCGTGTGCGCCGGCTCCGACGTGATGCACCCGATCGGCGCGCTCGTCACGGGCGCCGCGGCCGGCGCGCTGTTCGTCGCGATGTTCACCTGCGTGCAGAACAAGTGGCGCATCGACGACGTGCTCGGCGTGTGGCCGCTGCACGGCATGTGCGGCGCGCTCGGCGGCCTCGCGGCCGGCGTGTTCGGCCTGCCCGCGCTCGGCGGCCTCGGCGGCGTGTCGTTCATGTCGCAGCTCGTCGGCACGCTCGGCGGCATCGCGATCGCGACCGCGGGCGGCACGCTCGTCTACGGCGCACTGAAAGCGACCGTCGGGCTGCGCCTCGACCGCGAAGCCGAGTTCGACGGCGCGGACCTGTCGATCCACCGCATCTCGGCAACGCCCGAACGCGATTGAGCGGCTGACGAACGCCCGACGCGTCATTACGTTTTCAATTCAAAAAACTTTCATCGAGCGTCCTTACACTTCCGTCCAGTTTTCAATATGCCTTCGCGAAGCTTGCCGACCGCCTGCTCTCCGCGAAGGCCATTCTTCCAACAACTGAAACTGGACTCCACATGCCCGCGTTGCCCAATACTTCCCGTCGTCAGGCCCTGAAGATCCTCGCCGGCGCGCCGATGCTTCCGCTTTCCGGCCTCGCGCTGCCGGCCCTGCTGACGGGTTGCGGCGGCGACGACAATCCGGCGTCGACGCCGGCCCCGGTCGCCGCCGCGTACACGTCGGCGACGTTCTCGGCGATGGCCGCCCCCACGCTCGACAACGCGGCCGCGATGGCCACGACGACGGTCGGCTCGACGCTGTCGGTGTCGTTCTCGGACGGCTCGGCACGCAACTTCAAGCTGGCGTACCGGCCGTTCTTCGTGACCGGCGACCTGGTGCCGGACGGCAAGGGCGGCACGACGCTCGCGGGCGGCTACTACGACATCAACAACCAGCCGATCATCGATCGCTCGGTTGCCGGCAAGGAGCGCCAGTTCTATTCCGACTGCCCGGACGGCAGCTCGCTGCTGACGCTGAAGAACGCGAACGTGCCCGGCGTGAAGGGCAACACGGTGTTCGCCGTCGTGCAGTTCGAATACACGACGCGCGATCAGGCCAGCGCATCGCAGTACGGCCAGCTGCCGTCGCCGATCGCGGTGCTGACGCTCGACCAGGATCCGGCCAACGGCGCGCTGAAAGTCGTCAAGTACCACAACGTCGACACGTCGAAGGCGCACGGCCTGTGGATCACGTGCGGCGCGAGCCTGTCGCCGTGGGGTACGCACCTGTCGAGCGAGGAGTACGAGCCGGACGCGACGAAGGTCGCGACCGACGCGCAGTTCAAGGCGTTCAGCAAGAACACGTTCGGCGACGAGACGAAGGCGAACCCCTACCACTACGGCCACCTGCCCGAGATCACCGTGAATCCGGACGGCACGGGCACCGTGAAGAAGCACTACTGCCTCGGCCGCATCTCGCACGAGCTGATCCAGGTGATGCCGGACCAGCGCACCGTGATGATGGGTGACGACGCCACCAACGGCGGCCTGTTCATGTTCGTCGCCGACAAGGCGGCCGACCTGTCCGCCGGCACGCTGTACGTCGCGAAGTGGACGCAGACGTCGTCCGCCGGCGCAGGCGCCGCGACGCTCACGTGGATCAGGATCGGCCACGCAACCAGCGGCGAAATCGAAGCGCTCGCGAACACGCTGAAGGCGTCGGACATCATGGACCTCGCGACCACCGACCCGAACGATGCGAGCTACACGAAGATCCACTTCGGCGGCAAGTTCAACTGGATGCGCGTGAAGCCGGGGATGGAAAAGGCAGCCGCGTTCCTCGAAACGCACCGCTACGCGGCGCTGCTCGGCGGCAGCATGGCGTTCACGAAGCTCGAAGGCACGACCGTGAACGCGAAGGACAAGATCGTCTACACGGCGATGTCGCGGATCGAGACGTCGATGGTCAAGGGCAACGCGGTGTCGCGCGACGTCGCGGTCGACAAGAAGATTGCTGCCGGCGCCGTCTATGCGCTGAACCTGAAGGGCAGCCAGCGCGACACGACGGGCGGCACGATCGACAGCGAGTGGGTGCCGGTCGACATGAGCGCGCCGGCCGCGCTCGTCGGCGAGGATCTCGCCGCGGCCGACGGGCTCGGCAACCTTGCGAACCCGGACAAGATCGCGAACCCGGACAACCTGAAGTTCTCCGAAAAGCTGCGCACGCTGTTCATCGGCGAAGACTCGGGCATGCACGTGAACAACTTCCTGTGGGCGTACAACGTCGACACGAAGGCGCTGGTACGCGTGCTGTCGTGCCCGGCCGGCGCCGAATCGACGGGCCTGCACGCGGTCGACGAGATCAACGGCTGGACCTACATCATGAGCAACTTCCAGCACGCGGGCGACTGGGAATCGCCGCTGCACGACAAGGTCAAGCCGACGCTCGACCCGCTCGTGCGCGCGAACTTCAAGGACCGCTTCGGCGCCAGCGTCGGTTACCTGACGGCCGAGCAGACCAGCATCAAGCTCGCGAAGGGCTGACCCGGTCACGCGAGGCAGGTCCGCCCCCCTGGCGGGCCCCTTTCTTCATCACGTTCATTCGTCGGCGCTCCACGCCGTTTGATGCGCGATGCCCAATGCGGGCGTCGCGCTTTTTTTTGTGCATGCGAATCACGCAAAGCGCGCGCGCAAACAGACGCCGCCCGCGTTCAAACAGGGGATTTCGACGATCGGGGGGATAATACGGGCCTGACGCGTCCGGGCGGACGAGCAGAAAGACGGGCAAAAAAAAGCGCCACGGAGACCGTGGCGCTAAAAAAGTTCTAGCCATTCCGAGGGCCGTGCTAGAACCTGAGAGACTGCGCGAAACATCGTTGCCGGTTAAACTCTTGAAACGATGTTTCGAAAACGTGAGACATTCTTTCCGTTTCCGCCCGACAAGTCAAGCGGTATTTGCACCGGTTCATGCACTTTCTGGCAACGCACATTTGAACGTTTTCCTAATAAACCAAGGGTGAACCCGTAAAATCTCATCCAATGACCGGTTCGCCAGCAGAACATGCATCCTTTGACAATAGTCCTACAATTCCAACAAAATTGAAATCGAGTTTCGGAATTAGAGAGAATCCCTCGTGTCGACAACTGTAACCCCTCCCGCGTCGCGGGACCGTGAATCGTCGCCCGACGAGATCACCGCCCTCGCCCGCGGCCTCGCCGTGCTGCGCCGCATCGCGGCGGCCGACGCGCCCGTCAGCAACCGCGAGCTGACCGAACTGACCGGCATCCCGAAGCCGACCGTCTCGCGCATCACCGCGACGCTCGTCAGCGCCGGCTTCCTGTTCCAGTTGCCCGACAGCGAGCGCTTCGTGCTCACCGCGTCGGTGCTCGAACTGAGCCACGGCTTCCTGCGCAACTTCGACATCCGCGCGCGTTCTCGGCCGTTCATGATCGAGTTGGCCGAACGCACGTCGCTTTCCGTGCACCTCGCGGTGCGCGACCGGCTCGACATGGTCGCGATCGACGTGATCCGTCCACGCTCGGCCGTGCTCGTCACGCGCCTCGAAATCGGCTCGCGGATGGACATCGCGCGCACCGCGGTCGGCCGTGCGTATCTCGCCGCACTCGAGGACGACGAACGCCGCCTGCTGCTCGAGTCGCTGCGCACCACGGCGGGCGACGACTGGCCCCATGTGTCCGCCCGCCTGACCCCCGCGCTGGACGATGCGATGCGCGACGGCCACGCGATCGCGCTCGGCGAATGGCGCGAGGGCCTGAATGCCGTCGCGGCCGGTTTCGTCGGTCCGTCGGGCCAGCGCTATTCGGTGAATTGCGGTGGCGCGTCGCACCAGTGCCCGCCCGAATGGCTGCACGAACACGTGGTGCCCGCGCTGCACGAATGCATCGCGAAAATCACCCGCGAGATCGGCGGCGCACCAGCCCGTCGCATCGGCGTGTAATCGTTTCGTCATCGTACTGCCGCGTTCTGTAACGACCGTAACCCGTTGAAAGATAGACCACTGGACTGTAACGGGGACGGGACGTAGGATCATGCCCATCGTCGCGCCGCACTCGCGGTGCGCACCGCTCTTTTCCCGCGCAGACCGGCGGGGGCCCGGACCGAGCCGGGCGCCCCCTCCCCGGCACCGCTCGCCCACGCGCAGCCCAGCAGTCCGATTTCCGGCCCGCCGCGCCGTCTTCCTGACAGATCACGATGGATAACGAACAAAAGCCCACGCCCCCTTCGAAAGACCCCGCGTCGCCCGCCGCGCGGCGCCCGCGCCGCACGCTGATGGCCGGCGCACTCGCGGTCGTCGTCATCGGCGGCCTGCTGTGGTGGCATCCGTGGAACCGCACGCCGGCGTCCGGCAGCAGTGCGGGCGGTGCGGGCGCAAGCGCGGCCAGTGGCGCCGGCGGCCACCGCGGCCGTGGCGGCCCCGCCGCGATGGCGAACGTTCCGCAGCCCGTGCAGGTCGCGACCGCGACCCAGGGCGAGATGCCGATCGTGCTGTCCGCGCTCGGCACCGTCACGCCGCTCGCGAACGTCACGGTCAAGACGCAGTTGTCGGGCTACCTGCAGTCGGTCGCGTTCCAGGAAGGCCAGATCGTCAAGAAGGGCGACCTGCTCGCGCAGATCGACCCGCGCCCGTACCAGGTCGCGCTCGAGAACGCCGAAGGCACGCACGCGCGCGACACGGCGCTGCTCGCGACGGCGCGCCTCGACCTGAAGCGCTACCAGACGCTGCTGTCGCAAGACTCCATCGCGTCGCAGACCGTCGACACGCAGGCATCCCTCGTCAAGCAATACGAAGGCGCGGTGAAGACCGACCAGGCCGCGATCGATTCCGCGAAGCTGAACCTCACGTATGCGCGCATCACCGCGCCGGTGTCGGGCCGCGTCGGCCTGCGCCAGGTCGACCCCGGCAACTACGTGACGCCGGGTGATACCAACGGCCTCGTCGTGATCACGCAACTGCAGCCGATGAGCGTGATCTTCACCACGTCGGAAGACAACCTGCCGCAGATCCTCAAGCAGGTGAACGCGGGCCAGAAGCTGTCGGTCACCGCGTACAACCGCAACAACACGGTGCCGCTCGAGACGGGCTCGCTCGCGACGCTCGACAACCAGATCGACACGAGCACGGGCACCGTCAAGCTGCGCGCGAACTTCGATAACAAGGAAGGCATGCTGTTCCCGAACCAGTTCGTGAACACGCGCCTGCTCGTCGACGTGCTGCGCAACGCGACGATCGTGCCGACCTCGGCCGTGCTGACCGGCTCGATCGGCCAGTTCGTCTACGTCGTGAAACCCGACAACACGGTGACCGTGCGCAAGGTCACGATCGGCCCGGTCGACGGCGAACGCACCAGCATCGTCAGCGGCGTGTCGGTCGGCGAGCGCGTGGTGACCGACGGCTCCGACCGCCTGCGCGAAGGCGCAAAGATCTCGATCCCGGCCGACAAGCCGAAAGGCGCGTCGGGCGCACGCGGCGCCGGTGCGGCGTCGGGCGCATCGGGCGCCGGCGGCCATCGCGGCGAACACAGGCACGGCGCGTCGCAGGCAGCGGCCTCCGCGGCCCAGTAACGCGCGGGCCGCTCGATGAATCCATCCCGCCTCTTCATTCTCCGGCCGGTCGGCACCGCCCTCCTGATGGCGGCGATCATGCTGGCCGGTCTCGTCGCGCTGCGCTTCCTGCCGCTCGCCGCGCTGCCGGAAGTCGACTATCCGACGATCCAGGTCCAGACCTTCTACCCGGGCGCGAGCCCGGAGGTGATGACCTCGTCGGTCACCGCACCGCTCGAACGGCAGTTCGGGCAGATGCCGTCGCTGAACCAGATGTCGTCGCAGAGTTCGGCCGGCTCGTCCGTGATCACGCTGCAGTTCTCGCTCGACCTGCCGCTCGACATCGCCGAACAGGAAGTGCAGGCCGCAATCAACGCGGCCGGCAACCTGCTGCCGTCCGACCTCCCTGCCCCGCCGATCTACGCGAAGGTCAACCCGGCCGACGCACCGGTGCTGACGCTCGCCGTCAAGTCGAAGACGCTGCCGCTCACGCAGGTGCAGGATCTCGCCGACACGCGCCTCGCGATGAAGATCTCGCAGGTCGCGGGCGTCGGTCTCGTCAGCCTGTCGGGCGGCAACCGCCCGGCCGTGCGCATCCAGGCTAACCCGACCGCGCTCGCGAAATACGGGATGAACCTCGACGACCTGCGCACGACGATCTCGAACCTGAACGTGAACACGCCGAAGGGCAACTTCGACGGCCCGACGCGCGCGTATACGATCAACGCGAACGACCAGCTGACGAGCGCCGACCAGTACAACAGCGCGGTCGTCGCCTACAAGAACGGCCGTCCGGTGATGCTCACCGACGTCGCGACGGTCGTCGCCGGCTCGGAGAACACCAAGCTCGGCGCGTGGGTGAATTCGGACCCGGCCATCATCCTGAACGTGCAGCGCCAGCCGGGCGCGAACGTGATCGCGACCGTCGATGCGATCAAGGCGCAGTTGCCGAAGCTGCAGGAAACGCTGCCGGCCGCGCTCGACGTGGAGATCGTCACCGACCGCACGACGATGATCCGCGCCGCCGTGCGCGACGTGCAGTTCGAACTGCTGCTCGCGGTCGCGCTGGTCGTGCTCGTGATGTACCTGTTCCTCGCGAACGTCTACGCGACGATCATCCCGAGCCTGTCGGTACCGCTGTCGCTGATCGGCACGCTCGCGGTGATGTACATGGCCGGCTTCTCGCTGAACAACCTGTCGCTGATGGCGCTCACCATCGCGACCGGCTTCGTGGTCGACGACGCGATCGTGATGATCGAGAACATCGCGCGCTACGTCGAGGAAGGCGAATCGGGGCTCGAGGCCGCGCTGAAGGGCTCGAGGCAGATCGGCTTCACGATCATCTCGCTGACGGTGTCGCTGATCGCGGTGCTGATCCCGCTGCTGTTCATGGGCGACGTGGTCGGGCGCCTGTTCCACGAATTCGCGATCACGCTCGCGGTGACGATCGTGATCTCGGCGATCGTGTCGCTCACGCTCGTGCCGATGCTGTGCGCGAAGCTGCTGCGCCACTCGCCGCCGCCCGAGAGCCATCGCTTCGAGGCACGCGTGCACCGCGCGATCGACTGGGTGATCGCGCGCTACGCCGTCGCGCTCGAATGGGTGCTGAACCGCCAGCGCTCGACGCTCGTCGTCGCGCTGCTGACGCTCGCGCTGACCGGCCTGCTGTACGTCTACGTGCCGAAGGGCTTCTTCCCCGCGCAGGATACCGGCGTGATCCAGGCGATCACGCAAGCGCCGCAGTCGATCTCGTACGGCGCGATGGCGGAGCGCCAGCAGGCGCTGGCGGCCGAGATCCTGAAGGATCCGAACGTCGAGAGCCTCACGTCGTTCATCGGCGTCGACGGCAGCAACATCACGCTGAACAGCGGCCGGATGCTGATCAACCTGAAGGCGCGCGACGAACGCTCCGAGACGGCCGCGCAGATCATCCGCGACCTGCAGCACCGCGTCGCGAACATCACCGGCATCTCGCTGTTCATGCAGTCGGTGCAGGACCTGACGATCGACTCGACCGTCAGCCCGACGCAGTACCAGTTCATGTTGACGAGCCCGAACTCGGAAGAGTTCGCGACCTGGGTGCCGAAGCTCGTTGCCCGGCTGCAGCAGGAACCGTCGCTCGCCGACGTCGCGACCGACCTGCAGAGCAACGGCCAGTCCGTCTACATCGAGATCGACCGCCCGAGCGCCGCGCGCTTCGGCATCACGCCGGCGACCGTCGACAACGCGCTGTACGACGCGTTCGGCCAGCGCATCGTGTCGACGATCTTCACGCAGTCGAACCAGTACCGCGTGATTCTCGAGTCCGAGCCGAAGGAGCAGCACTACGCGCAATCGCTGAACGACATCTACTTGCCGTCGGCGGGCGGCGGCCAGGTGCCGCTGGCGTCGATCGCGTCGTTCCACGAGCGGCCGTCGCCGCTGCTGGTCGCGCACCTGTCGCAGTTCCCGTCGACCACCATCTCGTTCAACCTCGCGGCGGGTGCGTCGCTCGGCGAGGCGGTCAAGGCAATCGGCGCCGCCGAGAAGGACATCGGGCTGCCCGCGTCGTTCCAGACGCGCTTCCAGGGCGCGGCGCTCGCGTTCCAGGCGTCGCTGTCGAACCAGCTGTTCCTGATCCTCGCCGCGGTCATCACGATGTACATCGTGCTCGGCGTGCTGTACGAGAGCTACATCCACCCGATCACGATCCTGTCGACGCTGCCGTCGGCCGGCGTCGGCGCGCTGCTCGCGCTGATGATCACCGGGCACGACCTCGACATCATCGGGATCATCGGCATCGTGCTGCTGATCGGCATCGTGAAGAAGAACGCGATCATGATGATCGACTTCGCGCTCGAGGCCGAGCGCGTCGAAGGCAAGCCGCCTCGCGAAGCGATCTACCAGGCGTGCCTGCTGCGCTTCCGGCCGATCCTGATGACGACGCTCGCCGCGCTGCTCGGCGCGGTGCCGCTGATCGTCGGCTCCGGCGCGGGCTCCGAGCTGCGCCAGCCGCTCGGGATCGCGATCGCCGGCGGCCTGATCGTGTCGCAGGTGCTGACGCTGTTCACGACGCCCGTGATCTACCTCGGCTTCGACTCGCTCGCGCGCCGCGTGCGCGGCTGGTTCGAGCGGCACGGCCCCGGCGCCGATGCCGGCACGCATCCGGGCGCGTAAGCGATGAACCTGTCGCGCCCCTTCATCACCCGCCCCGTCGCGACGACGCTGCTCGCGATCGGCGTCGCGCTCGCGGGCCTGTTCGCGTTCGTCAAGCTGCCGGTGTCGCCGCTGCCGCAGGTCGATTTCCCGACGATCTCGGTGCAGGCGTCGCTGCCGGGCGCGAGCCCGGAAACGGTTGCAACCAGCGTGACGAGCCCGCTCGAGCGGCACCTCGGCTCGATCGCCGACGTGTCCGAAATGACGTCGACCAGCACGGTCGGCAACGCGCGGATCATCCTGCAGTTCGGCCTGAACCGCGACATCGACGGCGCCGCGCGCGACGTGCAGGCCGCGATCAACGCGGCGCGCGCCGACCTGCCCGCCGCGCTGAAGAGCAACCCGACCTACCGCAAGGTCAACCCGGCCGATTCGCCGATCATGATCGTGTCGCTGACGTCTGAAACGTCACCGGCCGCGAAGCTGTACGACGCCGCGTCGACGGTGCTGCAGCAGTCGCTGTCGCAGATCGACGGGATCGGCCAGGTGTCGGTCAGCGGCTCCGCGAACCCGGCCGTGCGCGTCGAGCTCGAGCCGCAGGCGCTGTTCCACTACGGGATCGGCCTCGAGGACGTGCGCGCGGCGCTGGCCTCCGCGAACGCCAACGCACCGAAGGGCGCAATCGAATTCGGCCCGCAGCGCTACCAGCTCTATACGAACGACCAGGCATCCCAGGCATCGCAATACCGCGACCTCGTCGTGGCCTACCGCAACGGCTCGGCCGTGCGGCTGTCCGACCTGTCGGACGTCGTCGATTCGGTCGAGGACCTGCGCAACCTCGGCCTGTCGAACGGCAAGCGCGCGGTGCTCGTGATCCTCTACCGCTCGCCCGGCGCGAACATCATCGACACGATCGACCGCGTGCGCGCGGCACTGCCGCAGCTCACCGCGTCGCTGCCGGCCGACATCACCGTCACGCCGGTGCTCGACCGCTCGACCACGATTCGCGCGTCGCTGAAGGACACCGAGCATACGCTGCTGATCGCGGTCAGCCTCGTCGTGATGGTCGTGTTCCTGTTCCTGCGCAACTGGCGCGCGACGCTGATCCCGAGCGTCGCGGTGCCCATCTCGATCATCGGCACGTTCGGCGCGATGTACCTGCTCGGCTTCTCGATCGACAACCTGTCGCTGATGGCGCTGATCGTCGCGACCGGCTTCGTCGTCGACGACGCGATCGTCGTGCTCGAGAACATCTCGCGGCACATCGAGAACGGCAAGTCGCGCATGCAGGCCGCGTTCGACGGTGCGCGCGAGGTCGGTTTCACCGTGTTGTCGATGAGCATTTCGCTCGTCGCGGTGTTCCTGCCGATCCTGCTGATGGGCGGCATCGTCGGGCGGCTGTTCCGCGAGTTCGCGCTGACGCTGTCGCTCGCGATCGCCGTATCGCTCGCGGTGTCGCTCACGGTCACGCCGATGATGTGCGCGCGCCTGCTGCCCGAGTCGCACGACCCGCAAAACGAAGGCCGCTTCGGGCGCTTCCTGGAACGCTGTTTCAGTCGCATGCAGCGCGGCTACGAACGCTCGCTGTCGTGGGCGCTGCGCCGGCCGCTCCTGATCCTGCTGACCCTGTTCGCGACGATCGGGCTGAACGTCTACCTGTACATCGTCGTGCCGAAGGGTTTCTTCCCGCAACAGGACACCGGGCTGATGATCGGCGGCATTCGGGCCGACCAGTCGACGTCGTTCCAGGCGATGAAGCTGAAGTTCTCCGAGATGATGCGGATCGTGCAGAGCAACCCGAACGTGAAGAGCGTCGCGGGCTTCACCGGCGGCACGCAGACCAACTCGGGCTTCATGTTCGTCACGCTGAAGGATCGCACCGAGCGCAAGCTGTCGGCCGACCAGGTGATCCAGCAACTGCGCGTCCCGCTGTCGGACGTCGCCGGCGCGAGCACGTTCCTGCAGGCGGCGCAGGACATTCGCGTCGGCGGCCGGCAGAGCAACGCGCAGTATCAGTTCACGCTGCTCGGCGATTCGAGCGCCGACCTGTACAAATGGGGGCCGATCCTCACCGAGGCGCTGCAGAAGCGCCCCGAGCTGACCGACGTGAACTCCGACCAGCAGCAAGGCGGCATGGAAGCAATGGTGACGATCGACCGGGCGACGGCCGCACGGTTCGGCATCAAGCCCGCGCAGATCGACAATACGCTGTACGACGCATTCGGCCAGCGCCAGGTCTCGACGATCTACAACCCGTTGAACCAGTACCACGTGGTGATGGAAGTCGCGCCGAAGTACTGGCAGAGCCCCGAGATGCTGAACCAGGTGTGGATCAGCACGTCGGGCGGCAGCGCGAACGGCTCGCAGACCACCAACGCAGCGGCCGGCACCTACGTCGCGACCTCCGCCGGCACGTCGAGCGCCGGCACGGCCACGCAGAGCGCGGCGGCGATCGCGTCGGACTCCGCGCGCAACCAGGCGCTCAACGCGATCGCGGCGAGCGGCAAGTCGAGCGCGTCGTCGGGTGCGTCGGTGTCGACGTCGAAGTCGACGATGATTCCGCTGTCGGCGATCGCGACCTTCGGGCCGAGCACGACGCCGCTGTCGGTCAACCACCAGGGGCTGTTCGTCGCGACGACGATCTCGTTCAACCTGCCGCCCGGCGTGTCGCTGTCGCAGGCGACGCAGGTGATCTACCAGACGATGGCGCAGGTCGGCGTCCCGCCGACCATCGTCGGCAGCTTCCAGGGCACCGCGCAGGCGTTCCAGCAGTCGACGAACGACCAGCCGATCCTGATCCTCGCGGCGCTGCTGGCCGTCTACATCGTGCTCGGGATCCTGTACGAGAGCTACATCCACCCGATCACGATCCTGTCGACGCTGCCGTCGGCCGGCGTCGGCGCGCTGCTCGCGCTGCTGCTGTTCAAGACCGAGTTCAGCATCATCGCGCTGATCGGCGTGATCCTGCTGATCGGGATCGTGAAGAAGAACGCGATCATGATGGTCGACTTCGCGATCGACCAGACGCGCAACAATCAGAAGTCGTCGTTCGACGCAATCCACGAGGCGTGCCTGCTGCGCTTCCGCCCGATCATGATGACGACGATGGCCGCGCTGCTCGGCGCGCTGCCGCTCGCGTTCGGCAACGGCGACGGCGCCGAGCTGCGCGCGCCGCTCGGGATCGCGATCGCCGGCGGCCTGATCGTGTCGCAGGTGCTGACGCTCTATACGACGCCGGTCGTGTACCTGTACATGGACCGCTTCCGCGTATGGGCCGAGAAGCGGCGCAACCGCCGCGGGAACAACGGCGGGCCGGCCGTCGCCGGTGAGTGATGAAAAGCGGCCGCCCGAGGGCGGCCGTTTTTTTGCGCTTGAACAGCGGCGACGATCGGCTATCGTGAGTCCATGCCCACCGCGGGGCCCTTCACGGGAACACACCATGAACGTCCAGCTCAACCATACGATCGTCTGGTGTCGCGACAAACGCACGTCGAGCCGCTTCCTCACCGAGCTTCTGGAATTGCCGCCGCCGACGCCGTTCGGCGCGATGCTGGTCGTGCCGCTCGGCAACGGCGTGTCGCTCGATTTCCATGAACGGTCGGGAGAGATCGCGTCGCAGCATTACGCGTTCCTGCTCGACGAAGCTGGCTTCGATCGCGTGCTCGCGCGCATTCGCGAACGCGGGGTGCCGCACTGGGCCGATCCGGCGAAGCGGCAACCCGATGACATCTACCGCCACAACGGCGGCCGCGGCGTGTACTTCGACGATCCGGACGGCCACTTCCTCGAAGTGATGACGCAGCCTTACGCGGTGAACGGCTAGTTCAACGGGCCGGCATTGCACCGGACGGTACCGTGGCGCGGATGCCGCCCCGCTCGGAACGGCATCCGGCCGACCGACGTTACTCGGCAGCGTCCACCGCCGTCTTGCGCGGACGACGTGCGCGCGGTGCGGCCTTGCGTGCCGGCTTCTTCGGCTTGGCAGCGGCCGGCGCTTGCGCAACCGCTTCGGCATTGGCTTCAGCCGGCGCCGCGTCGTGCGACGGCTGGGCGGCGGCACGCTCGCCGCCGGCATCGCCTGCCGCCGGCCCGGCGTGCGTCGCCGTGACATGCCGCTCGTCGCCCTGCTCCGCGTCGCGATGCGCGTCGTCGCCATGCTTGCCGTGCGCGTGCTGGTCGCCGCCGTGCTTCGGCGCGGCATGCCCGGCGTCGTCCGGCTTCCCGCCTGCCTGACGGCCTGCGCTCTTCGCGGCGGCGCCCTTCTTCGCGCCCGCCTTTTTCACCGCGGTCTTGCGCGCGCGCTTGCGGCCATCCTTCGCATCGCCATGCGCGTCGGTCGTGTCGGGCACTTCGGCCGTTTCCACCGGCGGCATCATCGGTACCACCTCGGCCACCTCGGCCACCTCGGCCACTTCCGCCTCGCCCGCTTCGACCTGCACGCTTTCGTGCACGACCGCTTCCGCCCGCTGCCCGCGACGTTGCGCATTGCGCCCAGCCCGAGCCGGCTCGGCCGCGCGCGCACCGTGGTGCGCGCCGCCGTGCCCGCCGCTTTCACCGCCCGCCGTAACATGCTCCGCGGCCGCCGACTGGCGGGCCCGCGACACGAACGCGCCCGACTTGTCGTCACGCCCCACTTCGAGCAGGCCGCGCGCCTGTGCCTCGTCGAGCAGGTTGCCGAACGCGCGGAACCCGTAGTACGACTCGTTGAAATCCGGCTTGCGGCGCTTGATCGCGCTCTTGAGCACCGACGCCCAGATCTTGCCGACGTCGTCCCGCTCCGACGCGAGCGCATCGAACGTCTCGACCGCCAGCGCGATCGCCTCGGCCTTGCGCGCGTCCAGGTCGTGCTTGCGCGACGGCTCGTCGGGCCGCTTCGCGCCGCCGTTGCCCGCGCGCTGCTGCTGTTCGCGCTTCGCGAGCGTGCGCTGCTGCTCGCGCACCAGGTCGTCGTAGAAAATGAATTCGTCGCAGTTCGCGACCAGCAGGTCCGACGTCGATTTCTTCACGCCGACGCCGATCACCTTCTTCGCGTTCTCGCGCAGCTTCGACACCAGCGGCGAAAAGTCCGAGTCGCCGCTGATGATCACGAACGTATCGACGTGCGACTTCGTGTAGCAGAGGTCGAGCGCGTCGACGACGAGCCGGATGTCGGCCGAGTTCTTGCCCGACTGGCGCACGTGCGGAATCTCGATCAGCTCGAAGCTGGCCTCGTGCATCGACGCCTTGAAGCCCTTGTAGCGATCCCAGTCGCAATAGGCCTTCTTCACGACGATGCTGCCCTTCAGCAGCAGGCGCTCCAGCACGGGCTTGATGTCGAACTTCTCGTACTTCGCGTCGCGCACGCCGAGCGCGACGTTCTCGAAGTCGCAGAACACGGCCATGCTGACGTTGTCCAGGGGTAATGCCATGTGTACTCCAACCAGTGGGCCGATGCGTTGTATGACGTAACGGCGAAAAATGCATCGCGCACATGATAGCCGGTCGGCGCGTCATTCCCGCATCCGTGTGAACGATTGGCGACCGGAATGTCGGTATCGGTCGCGCGGCCGCAGATCGCGTGCCCGCGCCGGGCAGCCGTGGCCGGCGCCCGGTGCCGGTGCGCCCGATGCCGGTACGCCCCTTAATACACACCCGCCGCATCGGCAAATCGACATTACACTTGAGTTATCGGTCGTCCGTCCCTATCTGGAAGGATGACGCATCGAGCAAGGAGCGGTTTCATGACGACGAAGGTACTGCTGATTGGTGCGACCGGCCGGACGGGCCAGGCCTGCGCGGATCTGCTGCTCAAGCAGCCGGAGTTCGAGGTCACGGCGCTCGTGCGCCGGCACGGCTATGCGCTGGCAGGCGCACGGGTCGTCGAGGCCGACCTGACGAACGATTTCTCGCACGCATTCCAGGGCATCTCGCACGTGATCTACGCGGCCGGCTCGGCCGAATCGGAAGGCGCGGCCGAAGAGGAGCAGGTCGACCGCGACGCAGTCGCCCGCGCGGCCGAATACGCACTGGCTTACAACGCGCAGAAGCTGGTGGTGATCAGCTCGCTGTCGGCGTACCGGCCCGAACTCGGCCCGGACGCGCTGCGCCACTATTCGCAGATGAAACGCGAAGGCGACGATCGCGTGATCGCGTCGGGCGTCGACTACGTGATCCTGCGCCCGGGCCCGCTCACGGACGATCCGGGCGTCGGCAAGATCGCGCTCACCGACGCATGGTTCGACGGCGCCCCACCCGTGTCGCGCCAGGATGTGGCCTGGGCCGCGATCGAGGCGATCAAGCTGGGCATATCGCGCAAGACCGTCGGCTTCGTCGGCGGCAGCGTGCCGATCGAGCAGGCATTGCGGGCCTAGCGGCCTCTCGCCCGCCGCCGCTCAGGCAGGCGCGTTGCTCCGTACCGGCGGCCCGCACGACGGGCCGCTTTGCCGTGCGGGGCGCCCGCTTACTGCTTCGGATGCGCGTCAGCCCACGCCTTCACGGCGGCGAGCGTGTTCTCGACGTGCTTGTCGGGCGACAGGCTCGTGTATTCGTAGAGCACCTTCCCTTCCGGCGAAATCACGTAGGACACGCGGTTCGCCTTGTCGATCGCCGGCAGCTTCGCATCGTATTCCCGGATGATCTTCGCGTCCGGATCGGCCGCGACCGGGAACTTGCTCCGGCACTCGCTCACCGAGAACTTCGTCAGCGTGTCGATCTTGTCAGCCGACACGCCGATCACCGTCGCACCGTAAGCCTTGTAACGGTCGACCGCGTCCGCGAACGCATGCGCCTCGATCGTGCAGCCCTTCGTGAATGCGGCCGGGTAGAAATACAGCACGACCGGCCCCTGCTTCAGCGCATCCGCGAGCGAGTACGTGTAAGTCTTGCCGCCCAGCGACGCCTGCGTCGTGAAATCGGGCGCCGCGGCGCCCGGCTTCAATTCCGCCTGCGCCGTCAGCGCATGGCCAGCCACCAGCGCCGCCACGGCGGCGCCCAGCAACAGTTTTCGCTTCATCTGCGTCCTCATTTCTTATAAAGTCAGCCTCAATGTAGGCCCCGCCGGCGTTCGCCTGTCGAACACCCGCGTGACCGATCCGGTCCAGCGGCAACGCCGTCCGCGGCCGGTCCGTTAAAGATTCCGCACAGTCTGCCGTTATTCCTTCCGGACAACCGGTTCCAGCCCTTCACGTCAGCGAGAAACATGGAAGCCAACAGGAAACAGACGTCACGCAAGGGCTCCTGGCGCAGCGCCTTGCATACGCTGCGCCGCTTCGCCTGGTCGGGCGGAGCGCTGATGCCCGCGCGCGCCGGCGCGCCGCGACGCGACGACTCCGTGCGCAACTGGCTGGAACAGACGGTCGGCACGGTGGATTTCCTCGCCCATGTCGACCGCGAGCTGCGCTTTCTGTACGTGTCCGACGCGAGCCTGCGCTTCATCGGCTACCACCGCGACTACCTGCACACGCTGACGCTGCGCGACCTGATCGCCGAACAGGATACCGCGGCGCTCGAAGGCCTGCTCGCACGCGCCGCGCGTTCCGGCCAGGTCGAGAAGGCGACGATGTGCATCGTCAAGTCGCTCACCTATCCGCTGGACGTCGAGATCCGCGCGTTCAAGAGCCGCCACCACGGGGTCGACGGGTTCGCGATCGCGGCATTCGACGTGTCGTCGTGGCGCGCGCTCGAGGCGCGCCTGACTTACGAAATGCACCACGACCCGATGACGGGGCTCGACAACCTGTCCGCGCTCGTACCCGCGCTGATGCGCGCGCAGCAGGCCGCCGACGGGGACGGCTCCTGCGCGGCGCTGCTGCTGCTCGACCTCGACGACTACCAGCGGATCAACCGCGCGCTCGGCTACGACGCGGGCGACACGCTGCTGCGCGAGACCGCGCAGCGGCTGAAGGCACTCGTCACGCCGAACGAGCAGCTCGCGCGCGTCGCGAGCGACAAGTTCGCGGTCGTGCTCGGCGCACCGGACCGCACGCAGGCGAGCAATGCGGCCGACGCACTCGCACGCCGGCTGCAGGCCGCGGTGCGCGAGCCCTACGTGTACCAGGGGCAGACCGTGCACCTGTCCGCGAGCATCGGCATCGCGCTCTACCCCGACGAGCGCTCGGCGCCGCATCGCGCGCAGCACCACAGCCCGCTGCTGCGCCGCGCCGACCACGCGCTCGCGCAGGCGAAGGCGTCGGGCGGCAATACGCTCGCGTTCCACGCCCCCGTCGACGATCCGGCCGACGCCGAACGGCTGAAGCTCGAGGCCGACCTGTACGACGGCGTGCGCAACGGCGAGTTTTCGCTCCATTTCCAGCCGATCACGCGCAGCCAGTCGGGCGCGGTGGTCGGGGTCGAGGCGCTGATCCGCTGGCGCCATCCGGTGCACGGGCTCGTGCCGCCGGCGACCTTCATTCCGCTCGCCGAATCGATCGGCCTGATCAACTATCTCGGCAACTGGGTGCTCAAGGCCGCGTGCATGCAGCTCGTCGCCTGGGACCGCCAGGGGCTCGCGCTGCAGTACGTGGCGGTCAACGTGTCGCCGCAGCAGTTCCGCGACCCGCGCTTCACGCAGAGCGTGCGCGAGGCGATCGCGCTGACGGGCATCGACCCGCGCCGCATCGTGCTCGAGATCACCGAAAGCCTCCTGATGCACGATCCCGCGCAGGCGAAGGGGCTGCTCGAGGAGCTGACCGATCTCGGCATCCGCTTCGCGATCGACGATTTCGGCACCGGCTATTCGAGCCTCGCGTACCTGCAGCGCTTCCCGCTCGCGAAGCTGAAGATCGACCGCAGTTTCGTCGAGAACCTGCTGACCTCGCGCAACGACCGCGCGATCGTGTCGGCGGTGGTCGGCCTCGCGCAGACGCTCGATCTCGAACTCGTCGCGGAAGGCGTCGAGACCGAGGCGCAGCGCGAATTGCTGACGGAGATGGGCTGCAACCATATCCAGGGCTGGCTCGTCTGCCAGGCGCTGCCGTCCGAGGAGCTCGCGCGGCGCTTCGAGGCGCAGCAGCTGCACCTGCACGCCGCCGCCTGACGCGCGCGGCGAACCGGACAGATCCGAATGTCAATCACCGAACACCTGCCCCGCACCGCATTGCTCGACAAGCTGTGGGCCCGGATGAACGAACGGGGCGATTTCCCGCTGCTGTCGGAATCGCTGCGCGCGACGATGGCCGCGATGAAGAACGACGACCTCGACTTCACCGCACTCGTGCGCGTCGTGCTGTCGGACTTCGCGCTCACGCAGAAAGTGCTGCGGCTCGCGAACTCCGCGATGTACATGGCGTTCGGCGGCAACATCACGACCGTGACCCGCGCCCTGATGGTGCTCGGCATGGACGCCGTCGGCCACCTGGTCGTCGGGCTCAAGCTCGTCGACCATTTCCACCACAGTACGCCGCGGCGCATCGACGCGAAGCTCGAGCTGAACCGCGCGCTGCTGTCCGGCTGCGTCGCGCGCAAGCTCACGGAGCGCGCCGAGCTGCGCTCGGGCGAGGAAGCCGTCGTCTGCACGCTGATGCGCCAGGTCGGCAAGCTGCTCGTGGTCTGCTATCTCGACAGCGAATGGGACCGGATCCGCCGTCGCGCGGCCGATCTGAACGGCGACGAAACGGCCGCCTGCATCGACGTGCTCGGCGTCGGCTTCGACGAGATCGGGCTCGAGGCGGCCGCGCGCTGGCGCTTGCCCGACGTGATCCGCGCGGGGATGGCCGATCACGACCACATGGTCCATGCCGACGCGTTCGGCAACGAGATTGACGACCACGATGCGGGCCATGCGGCCGATGACGGCCCGGCCGACCGCGTGCGCTGGCTGCGCGCGGTCAGCCGCTGCTCGACCGACGTCGCGGGCGCACTGGTGATGCCCGCGAGCCCGCAGCGCGACGCGCGCATCGCGGCGCTGGCGCAGCACTACGGCGCGGAACTCGACATGGAATCCGACGCGCTCGTCGAGATCGCCGAACGGCTCGCGCGCGAGGAAGCGAGCGACACCGTGATGCGCGAGATCGTCGAGTTGCGCGCGAACGCCGATGCGATCGCACGCGCCCAGGCCGCGCCCGAGGCATGCCTCGAAGCCGGTCTCGCGGACCTGCGTGCGCTGCCGTCCGAGCACGTGCTGACGCCGGTGCTCGCACTCGCGTCGGAAAGCCTGCTGGCCGGCCTCGCGTTCACGCGCACCGTGATGTTCGTGCGCCACGACGACGGCATGTTCGCCGCGCGCCTCGGCTTCGGCCCCGGCGTCGATACGACGCTCGACCGGCTGCGCTTCGACGAGCGCTTCGAGCCGGACGTGTTTCATCTCGCGATCTCGAACTCGGTCGGCATCTTCATCGAGCAGGCGCAGGAGCCGAAGATGCTCAAGCGCCTGCCCGCGTGGTATCTCGACGCGTTCGACGACACGCGCGCGTTCGTGCTGCTGCCGGTGCGCGTCGGCACGACGACCGTCGCGCTGCTGTACGGCGACTGGGCCGGCGCACAGCCCGCGCGCAAGATCACGCAGCAGGAGATGGCCGTGCTTAACGAGCTGGCGCGCGAACTGGGCCGGTTCTTTCCGGCCTGACGCTGCCGCCGGCCGCTGCTCCGCGGTTTCCCGCCACTCCTCGCCAATTCCCGCTCCCAAAAGCAAACCGGCCGCATCAGCGGCCGGTTTGCTTGCATCGTGCGATCGAACGCAACGCTTACTTGAGCGTCACGGGCACGCTGAAGTACTTCTTCGCGAGGTTGTCGATCGTGCCGTCGGCCTTCAGTTCCTTCAGCGCCTGATCGAGCGCGGTCTTCAGCGCCGCGTCGTTCTTGCGCAGGCCGAAGCCGACGCCCGAACCGAGGATTTCGGCGTCACTCACGGTACCGCCCGCGAACGCGAAGCCCTGGCCTTGCGGCTTCGTCAGGAAGCCCTTCGAACCGGCTTCCGCGTCCTGGAACGTCGCGTCGAGACGGCCCGACTTCAGGTCGGCGTAGGCCAGGTCCTGCGTCTGGTACGGCACGACTTCGACGCCTGCCGGCGCCCACTTCTTCTTCGCGTACGCTTCCTGGATCGTGCCCTGCAGCACGCCCACGCGCTTGCCCTTCAGCGATTGCGGGGTCGGCAGCAGGCCGCTGCCCTGCTTCGCGATCAGCTGGTTCGGGATCGTGTAGATCGCGTCGGTGAACGCGATCGCGTGCTTGCGCTGGTCGGTGATCGTCATGTCCGAGTTGATCGCGTCGAACTTGCGCGCCTGCAGCGCCGGGATCAGGCCGTCGAAGTCGTTCTCGACCCACACGCACTTCGTCTTCAGCTTCGCGCACACCGCGTTGCCGATGTCGATGTCGAAGCCGGTCAGCTTGCCGTCGGGCGTCTTGTATTCGAACGGCGCGTACGAGGCTTCGACGCCGAAACGGATCTCTTTCAGATCCGCTGCCATCGCGCTGCCTGCCGCCACGGCCGATGCCGCCACCACCGCGTGCGCGGCCACTTTACGCCAATCCAACTTCATCAGGTGTTCTCCTCGATACTCGAATGTTCCGGAACTACGGGCGCATGCATCATTGCAGGGTCGGATGACCACGGCAATGCTGCCGCCGCGCCGTGATGCGGCGCAACAGCCGCAAGGCCGCGATTGTACCAATCCGCGCGGCCCGATACGGCAAAGCAGCCGCCGGCACGTGATGCTGCGCTGCGGCTGCCGACGTCAGCCGGGCGGCCCGTCGAACTTGCAAGACGATGTCGCAAATACGCAAGCGCGACCCGCGGGCCTTCTGCGCGGCGGGCGCGTGCCATCTCGAAAATGGAATGGCGGCCGGACGATGCGCGGGCCGCGGTCGCCGCGGTCACGCGCAATCGGTCACCGTCAGACGAGCGCCGCGACCGTCTCGCGGGTCGTGTCGACGACGAGCAGGCCCGCGCGCAAACCCGGCTTCACCGACGGATTCGGGAACACGATGCGCTCCTCGTCGTGCGTCACCGTGTAGCGGTAATCGCCATCCTGCGCGAGCACCGTGCCGCGTGCGAACGCGGTGAAGTTCGCGACGTCGGCCGCGACGAACAGCTCGAGCGCATCGCTCTGCTTCGTGATCTGGTCGATCACCGTGAAGACGCGCGGCAACGGAACGTCGGCCTCGCAAGCGGCGCCCGACACGAGCTTGCGCACCGCGCGGTCGGCCGGCGCGAAGCGCGCCAGGTCGTTCTGGCCGAACGGGCGCACCTTGCCGAGTTCCAGCGTGCACGCAAGCGCGCCGCAGTGCTCGGCCGTGAAATGCGAGTACGTGTTGCCCTTTGCGGTATGCAGCAGCACGGCCGCGATCTGCGCGTCGCCGAGCCATTCGAACATCGTGCGCGTCGGCGGCATGCCCGTGTGCGGCAGCAGGGCGAACTGCTCGAACACCGATGCGCGGATCGCCGTGTGCATGTCGATGTGCCAGCGCGCGGCGCCGGCCGGCGCGGCCGCAAAGAACGCGGCGGCAGCGGCTTCGAGCTGCATCGCGCGCGGCGCTTCGCGGCTGGCGGGCACCTGCGCGTGACGGCCGCTGAACAGGCGGTTCAGGTCGTCGTCGAGATAGCGTTCGCCGGCGAGCATCGCCGGCACGTTGCCGAGCACGACGAGCAGCCGGCACGCGAGCGGCAGCGCACCCGATGCGAGATCGCGCACGAGCATCGACAGCAGCTCGATCGGCGCCGTCTCGTCGCCGTGCACGCCAGCCGACACGAGCACACTCGCGCGCGCCGTGCCGGCGGCCTCGGCCGCCGCCGGTTCGAGCGCGAGCAGCCCATCGCCGCGCCATTGCCAGCGCACGGCGCCGGCGGCGCAGGTGCCGTCCGTCGCGGACGGTGCGCCCCCGGTCAGCGTGAACGCGAGGAAGTCGTCGAGCAGCGCATCGGCCATGCGGGAATCAGCGCTGGAAGTCATACAGCGAACCGACGCGCAGGATCTGCGTGAGCTCGTCGAGCGCGGTGCGCGATTCGTCGAGCAGCGCCGGATCGGCGAGGTCTTCCGGTGCGAGGCGATCGCGATAGTGCCGGTCGATCCACGTGTCGAGCGACGCGAACAGCGTGTCGTTGATCCACACGTTCGACGTGACGGCCGCGCGCTCCGCTTCGTTCAGCACGACGCGCAGGCGCAGGCACGCCGGGCCGCCGCCGTTCTTCATGCTTTCGCGCAGGTCGAACACGAGCACGTCGTGAATCGGGCCGTTGCCGGCCGCGAGTTCGTCGAGATAGGCCGCGACGTTGCCGTTCTCGCGGCATTCCTGCGGCACGACGAGCACTTGCGAGCCGTCCGCGCGCGACAGCAGCTGGCTGTTGAACAGGTACGACGTCACCGCGTCGTTCACGCTCACGGCGGCCTCGGGCACCTCGATCACGTTCAGGCGCGCACCGCGTGCGTCGAGCGCGGCGGTCAGCGTGTCGTAGATCGCCTGCTTGTTGACGAACGCGCGCTCGTGCGTGAACAGCGTGTCGCGGTTGCCGACCGAGATCACGTCGTTGTGGAACACGCCCGCGTCGATCACGTCCGGATCCTGCTGCGCATAGACCGTCGCTTCTTCGGCGAGGCCGTGGCGATGCGCGACCGCGCGGCTCGCCTCGAAGGTCTGGCGCGCCGGGAAGCGCTTCGGCTCGGGCCCGCGGCGGTATTCCGCGCGGCCGTACACGAAGAACTCGATGCCCGGCTTGCCGTATTCGGCGCAGAAGCGCGTGTGGTTCGCCGCGCCTTCGTCGCCGAGTGCCGGCGTGCCGGTCAGCGCTTCGTGCACCGCGAAATGCGCGGGATCGGCGAACAGCGTCGACAGCGTGCGGCGCGTCGCTTCGTGCTCGATCGCGCGATGCAGCTTGCTGCACAGGTTCGCCGGCGTGAAGTGCACGCGGCCGTCGCTGGTGTCGGCCGACGGGCTGACGGTGGCCGCGTTCGCGGTCCACATCGCCGATGCCGAGCTCGCGGCGGCGAGCAGTTCGGGCG
This sequence comes from Burkholderia sp. SRS-25, assembly GCF_004343765.1. Taxonomy (NCBI): domain Bacteria; kingdom Pseudomonadati; phylum Pseudomonadota; class Betaproteobacteria; order Burkholderiales; family Burkholderiaceae; genus Burkholderia; species Burkholderia sp. SRS-25. The sequence goes on along the minus strand of NZ_PTXM01000007.1, from coordinate 30,588 downwards.
CCTGTTTCGCGGCCTTCGCGATCACGTCCGCGTCCTTGCCGGAGAAGCCGAGCTCGCGCAGCAAGCGCAGCGACGGCCGCTCCTGCGGCGGCAGCACGCCTTGCGCGAAACCGAGATCCGCGAGCTGCTTCATCTTGCGCAGCCCCTGCTTCGCGGCGGCCTTCGGGTTCGCGGCCGACTTTTCGTTGTTGAGCGACGCCACGTTGCCGAACGACAGCCCGGCGTAGTTGTGGGTCGGGCCGACGAGCCCGTCGAAATTGGCTTCTTGTGCGTTCATCGTCGTTCCCTCGATCAGAAATGCAGGCCCGGCGACAGGCTCGCGGGCAAGGTCAGTTCAGTGCTTTCCACCGACGCCATCGGATACGCGCAATAGTCGGCCGCGTAGTACGCGCTCGGACGGTGGTTGCCCGAGCGGCCGGTGCCGCCGAACGGCGCGGCGGACGACGCGCCGTTGGTCGGCCGGTTCCAGTTGACGATCCCGGCGCGAATCGTGCGGCGGAAGTGTTCCCATGCCTTCGCGTCGTCGGCCAGCAGGCCGGCGGACAGGCCGAACGCCGTGTCGTTCGCGCGCTCGATCGCTTCGTCGAACGTCGCGTAACGGACGATCTGCGCGAGCGGGCCGAAGTGCTCTTCGTCCGGCAGGTTCGCGACGCCGGTCACGTCGACGATCGCCGCATTCACGAAGCCGAGGCGCGGATCGCGCTGCGTCATCGCGATGATCGGCTTCGCGCCCTGCTCGATCAGGCGCGACTGCGCGTCGACGAGCTTCGCGGCCGCGCGCGCCGAGATCACCGCGCCCATGAACGGTTGCGGATCGGCGTCGAACACGTCGGCCGTGATCTTCGACGTGACGTCGGCGAAGCGTGCGAGGAAGCGGTCGCCGAACGCGCCCTGCGGCACGAAGATGCGGCGTGCGCACGTGCAGCGCTGGCCGGCCGACAGGAACGCCGACTGGATCGTGTGGTGGACGGCCGCGTCGATATCCTCGACTTCGCCGATCACGAGCGGGTTGTTGCCGCCCATCTCGAGCGCGAGCACGATTTCCGGACGGCCGCCGAACTGCTTGTGCAGCAGCGTGCCCGTATCCGAGCTGCCGGTGAAGAACAGTCCGTCGATCTGCCGATGATTCGCGAGCGCGATGCCCGTATCCTTCTCGCCCTGCACCAGGTTCAGCACGCCGTCCGGCAGCCCCGCGTCCTTCCACACTTCGACCGTCGCACGCGCGACGCCGGGTGCGAGTTCCGACGGCTTGAACACGACTGCGTTGCCGGCGATCAGCGCGGGCACGATATGGCCGTTCGGCAAGTGGCCGGGGAAGTTGTACGGGCCGAACACCGCGACGACACCATGCGGGCGGTGACGCAGCACCGCGACGCCGTCGGCCATGTCCTGGCGCTTCTCGCCCGTGCGTTCCTGATAGGCCTGGATCGAGATGCCGACCTTCGCGGCCATCGACGCGACTTCGGTGCGTGCTTCCCACAGCGGCTTGCCCGTCTCGCGGCCGATCGCGGTCGCGATGGCTTCCTTGCGTTCATTGAGCAATGCGGCGAAACGCTTGACGATCGCGCAGCGCGATTCGAAGTCGAGCGCCGACCAGCCGGCGAATGCGCGGCGCGCGCTTGCGACCGCGCGATCGACGTCGGCCGCCGAAGCGCTTTCACCCTGCCATGCGATCTCGTCGGTGCCGGGATTGCGCGAAGCGAACACGGGGCCCGAGCCTGCGACCCAGGCGCCGTCGATGAAGAGTTCCGTCATGATTCGTTTATCCCTGTTTGACTTTGAGCGGCAGCACGCGCACCGGATCGCCGGCCTTCACGTCGAGCGCGACGGCATCGTCGGTCGACAGCACGAACGCGCCGTTCGCGACCACGCCCGGCGCGACGCCGACGCGGAAATCGGTGAGCGACGTGTTCGACACGAGCGACCTGGAGGCGTCATCCCGTGCATCGGGCACGCCGATCGCGACCGGCACGACGACGCTCTCGCGCACCGTGCGCAGGTCGTTGACGTGGCATTCGAGCACGGGGCCCGCGTCGAAGATGTCGACGTGATTCTGGTAACGCAGCCCTTCCGCCTCGAGCATCTTGCGGGCCGGCAACGTGTCGCGGTGCGTGAGGCCGACCGCGTCCTGCGCATCCTGCGGCAGCAGGTCGACGTACACCGGGTAGCGCGGCATCAGTTCCGCGAGGAACGACTTGCGGCCGTGCGAGCTGAGATAGTCGGCTGCGTTGAAATCGATCTGATAGAAGTGCGAACCGACTGCGCGCCAGAACGGCGACGTGCCGTCTTCGTCGAAGTGGCCGCGCAATTCCGCGCAGATGCGTTCCGGAAAGCGCTCGCGGAACTGCGCGATGAACATGAAGCGCGAGCGCGACAGCAGGCCGCCCACGCCGCCCGTGCGATAGCGCGGGCTCAGGAACAGCGAGCACACTTCCGCGTATCCGGTCAGGTCGTGCGAGATGTTCAGCGCGGACATCCGCGTCCACACGCCGAGCTCCTGGCTCGCGTGCACGACCGTGCTCACGCGATAGTTGTAGAACGGCTGTTCGAGGCCGACCTGCGTCTCGATCCCGCACACGCCCGCGATGTCGCCCGTCTTCGATTCTTCCATCACGAAGAAGTAGCCGGCCTCGCCGGCCGCCGCCTCGCCCGCGAGCGTGCGGCGCGTGCGCTCGATGCGCGCGGCGAGCGCGTCGCGGTCGGGCTTGAACGTGGTCAGGCCCGGCCCGGTTTCCTTCGCGAGCGACACGAGCGCGTCGACGTCGCCCGTTTGTACGACCCGAACGACGATCATGCTGCGTCTCCCTTCAAATCTTCATCGTCGCGGCGGTGCAGCGGCACGCAGCGCACGACATCGCCATCCTTCACATCGAGCACCGCGCGCACGTCGCCGGCCAGCGGCGCAAGGGCGCCCCGCGCGTCCCCCGCATCGCCCGGCAGGTCGACCAGCACACAGCGGAACGATTCGCCGCTGCCCGTCGACACCATGTAGGCCACATCGCCCTGCTGGTGCGCGGCCTCGCGCACGATGCGCTCGGCGCCCTGCTTCACGCACGCGGTACGGTCGACCTGTGCGGTCAGTACCGGGCCCGCGTCGAAGATGTCGACGAAGCGGTCGGGCTCGAAGCCTTCCTCGAGATGGATGTCGTAGGCGAGCAGCGCCGATTCGTTCGGCTCGCCGAGCACGCGTTGCGCGGCTTCCGGCAACAGCGGCACGTAGAGCGGATATGCCGGCATCACTTCCGCGATGAAGGTCCGGCTGCGGCCGCCCGACGCGATGTCGACGTCGGTGAAGTCGCGGCCGAAGAACTTGCGGCCCACCGCTTCCCAGAACGGCGACGCGCCGTTGCCGTCGCTCACGCCGAGCAGCAGCGTGAACACTTCCGGCGTGAAGCGGCGGCGGTTCGCGGCGATGTACATCATCCGCGCACGCGAGATCAGGTGCGCGGCCGCGTCGCCGCGCAGCGACGGATCGACGTAGAAGCCCGCCAGCCGGCTCTTGCCGGTCAGCTCGTGCGACATCGTGAGCGCGTGGATCTTGCGGTTCACGTGCAGCTCGCGCGACGCGTGGATCAGTGCATCGTTGCGGAACGCGTAGAACGGTTCCGAGTAGCCGGCCGCGGCCACGATGCTCGCCGTGCCGAGCAGCTTGCCCGTCGACGAATCCTCGAGCACGAAGAGGTAGAACTCCTCGCCGGCGAAGTCGACGTCCGCGCGAAACGAATCCTCGGAGAGCGCCACGCGCGCTTCGAGCGCCGCGCGGTCGTGCGGCAGCGAGTGCAGGACCGGCTGCGCGGTGCGCGCCATGTGCGCGAGCGCATCGAGATCCGTGAGTTTGCCGGGGCGAACAAATAGCATCGTCGTTCCTGTCTGCGATGAGTGCGCCGATCAGCGCGCGGTGGCTTCCTGGGCGGCGAGCACTTGTTCGACTGCCTTCTCGAAGCGCTTCATGCCTTCGTCGAGCTGGTCGAACGGGATCACCAGCGACGGCACGAAGCGCAGCACGTTCGGGCCGGCGATCAGCATGATCAGGCCGTTCTCGGCGGCGGCGGTGACGAAGTCCTTCGCGCGGCCGTCGAATGCGGCGGTGAGTTCGGCGCCGACGAGCAGGCCCTTGCCGCGCACGTCCTTGAAGATGCCGAAGCGCGCGTTGATGCGCTCGAGCGCGCCCTTCAGGCGCACGCTGCGTTCACGAACGCCTTCGAGGAGTGCCGGGTCGCTGATCAGTTCGACGACCTTGTCGGCGATCGCCGATGCGAGCGGGTTGCCGCCGTACGTCGTGCCGTGCACGCCGACCTTGAAGTGCGCGGCCAGTTCGTTCGTCGTCAGCATCGCGCCGATCGGGAAGCCGTTGCCGAGCGCCTTGGCGGTCGTCAGGATGTCCGGCGTGACGCCGGTATCCATATAGGCGTAGAACTGGCCCGTGCGGCCGACGCCGGTTTGCACTTCGTCGAAAATCAGCAGTGCGCCGTGTGCGTCGCACGCTTCGCGCAGTGCCTTCAGGAAGGCCGGATCGGCCGGGATCACGCCGCCTTCGCCTTGCACCGGCTCGACGATCACCGCACAGGTTTTCGGGCCGATCGCGGCCTTGGCGGCTTCGATGTCGTTGAACGGCAGGTGCTTGATGCCTTCCGGCACCGGGCCGAAGCCTTCCGAGTATTTCGGCTGGCCGCCGACGCTGACCGTGAAGAACGTGCGGCCGTGGAACGACTGGACGAACGACACGATTTCATATTTGTCGGCGCCGTGGCGGTCGAATGCGACGCGGCGTGCGAGTTTCAGGGCGGCTTCGTTCGCTTCCGCGCCGGAGTTCGCGAAGAACGCACGGTCGGCGAAGGTCAGCGATTCGAGGCGCTTCGCGAGGCGCAGCACCGGCTCGTTCGTGTAGCCGTTGCCGATGTGCCAGAGCTTGCGGCCTTGTTCGTCCAGGACTTTCAGCAGTTCCGGGTGGCCGTGGCCCAGCGACGTGACCGCGATGCCGCACGCGAAGTCGATGTACTCGCGGCCGGCCGTGTCCCACACGCGGGAGCCCTCTGCACGGTCCGGCACGAACGGCGCGGGGGAAAATACCGGCACCATCACTTCATCGAATGTCTGGCGGGTCACGGTCGAGGTCGTCATGGTCGTTCCTTTCGGTTTCGTAAGAGGGTTCAACAGGATCAAGTTTAGGTAAGGGTGACGCAAGCGTCTTGCGGAATTGCGACGGGTTCTATCGGAAGCGGATAGTGCGCTTTGTTTTTGCCCTTTCGGGCGCGGGCTGATTGGTTGGGTGTCGGTATTTTGAGGCTTTTTGGGTGGTTCGCTTGCGTTTGACGTGAAGCACCCGTGATCTTGTCGGTCTATTAGCGTCGCCCCTGCGCGGGGCGGCGGTCACTTTTCTTTGTCTTGCCAAAGAAAAGTAACCAAAAGAAAGGCGCCCGGAGAACGCATGACTTCCCGGTGCGATGGCACTCGGAGTGGATCGCGCCTAAGTGTCCGCGCCAGGCCAGAACGCGGAGTGGTTCGAGCAATGGTTCTGACACCTCCCCCTGCCCGACAGAGCGGTATACCGCCCGCTAGCTCCGTCCTCGCTTCGCTCGGCCGACAGGGACACCCCCTCCAGTAGCGCTCCAGGTCAATCAGTTCCAGCGAGCACGAACAAGCACCCCGAATTCCACGAATCAAGGCGTGCCATCATTCGTAAGGAAAAAGGGACGCAGCACTCACGACCTTATCGAACACTCGCCGATGGCAAGCAGTCCGATAGGTATGAATGGTGTGAGCAAAGAGAGAGCCTGGCCCGCTACTGTATTGCGGGCAAAAGCGTGAGAGCGCATGCAATGTGACGTGAAGTACCTTGCAGCCGAGCGAAGCGAGGACGGAGCTAGCGGGCGGTATACCGCTCCGTGGGGTGGTGAGAGGTGTCAGAACCATTGCTCGAACCACTCCGGGTTCTTTCCTGGCGTCGACACTTAGGCGAGGGCCACTTCGAGTACTACGGCACCGGGAAGTCATGCGTTCTCCGAGCGCCTTTCTTTTGGTTACTTTTCTTTGGCAAGACAAAGAAAAGTAACCGCCGCCCCGCGCAGGGGCGACTCTAATAGACCGATACGATCACAGGTGCTTCACGTCCAACGCAGACGAACCACCAAAAACCAAAATCAATCCTTCACCCCGCGCTCGACAAGCGCGCCCCCGCGAGGCTCGCTCCCGCCGCCGGTCTGCTTCTCGAGCCAGGCTCGCCGATCTTCCCGAGGCGTAACGCCAAACCGCTCACGGTAGGCATTGGAAAAATGCGCAGCAGAAGAAAACCCGCAAGCGAGAGAAACCTGCACCACCGACTTGCTGGTCCGCTGCAACTGAGTCCGAGCCTTGAGCAACCGAAGATTGAGGTAATACTTGGAGGGCATCGCCCCGAGATACTGCCGAAAGAGCCGCTCCAGTTGCCGGCGTGAAACGCCAACGAGCTCGGCGATCTCATCGGTGGTCAGCGGATCCTCGACATTGGCTTCCATCAACAGCAAGGCATCGTTCAACCGAGGATGCCGCTCGCCCGGCGCAGTAACAAAAGGAATCCGCTGCCGCTCCTCGCCACTGCGCAAAGTCCCGGCGCCGAGCGCATCGGCGATCCTCTCGGCGAGGTCCGGCCCATGTTCCCGGCCAATCATGGCCAGCATGAAATCGACAGTCGCCTGCCCCCCGGCACAGGTAGCCCGATCGCGATCGATCTCGAAGATCTGCTGCGTGACGATCGACCGCTCGAACTGTTCGGCGAACTGCTGATACGTCTCCCAGTTCACGCTCACGCGATATCCGGAAAGCTGCCCGGCCATCGCGAGCCACCAGACGCCGTGGTGAATGCCGGTGACGACAGGCGTGCGCTGCCCCACCCGCGCGAGGCTCGCGAGAAACAACCGATAGTCGGCAAACTGCTGAAACCGCTCCGACACGACGATCACCCAATCACACGCGATCGCATCGTTGAACGCCGCATCGGCATGCCACTGCGCACCGCCGGCAAGCGGCACGGGCCGCCCGTCCCACGAACACACCTGCCAGCGATACAGCAACCGCCCGTCGATCTCGTTCGCGAGATTCAGCGCATCGACGATCGGCCCCACGCCCGACATCGACACGGGCGGCAATGCAACGATCGCCACCTGCGTCGTGCGGGTGGCGCCTGCGGGACGAGACACCGGTACCACGTTGAAACCTGCCCTGTCGTTACTTGAGGCTGCCCGACAGGAACTGCTTCAGCCGCTCGCTCTGCGGGCGTACCAGCACTTCCTTCGGATCGCCCTCTTCCTCGGTCCGCCCCTGGTGCAGGAACATCACATGATTCGACACGTTGCGCGCGAAACCCATCTCGTGCGTGACGACGATCATCGTGCGACCTTCCTCGGCCAGCTTCTGCATCACCTTCAGCACTTCACCGACCAACTCCGGGTCGAGCGCCGACGTCGGCTCGTCGAACAGCATCACGTCCGGATGCATCGCAAGCGCACGCGCGATCGCAACCCGCTGCTGCTGGCCGCCCGACAGATGCGACGGATACTGCTTCTCGACGCGCGGCGGCAAGCCGACCTTCTCCAGGTACTCGCGCGCCCGCTCCTCGGCTTCCTTCTTCGAAACGCCGAGCACGTGCAACGGCGCTTCCATCACGTTCTCGAGCACGTTCATGTGCGCCCAGAGGTTGAAGTGCTGGAACACCATCGCGAGCTTCGTGCGAATGCGCTGCAGTTGCTTGTGATCGGCGACTTCGAGCGCACCGGCGCGGTCGGTCTTCGTGCGCACGGCCTCGCCGTCCACGACGATCTGCCCCGCATTCGGCCGCTCGAGAAAATTGATGCAGCGCAGGAACGTGCTCTTGCCCGAGCCGCTCGCGCCGATGATGCTGATGACGTCGCCGGCCTTCGCGTTCAGCGATACGCCCTTGAGCACTTCGTTGTCACCGTAGCGCTTGTGAATGTCGACCGCGGCAAGCTTGGTGGAAGCGGCAGCGCTCGTTTGAGTGATCTCGGCCAACTGGCTCTCCTCGAAGTGATTCAATGACGGGCGGCCGCGAGATACGCAAGCCAGTGGCGCTCCGCGCGACGAAACGCCGCGACGAGTGCGAACGATACCGCAAGATAGATCAGCGCGGCGACCCCGAACGACTGGAACGCCATGTAGGTCGCGGAATTCGCGTCGCGCGCGACCTTCAAAATGTCCGGCACGGTCGCCGTGAACGCGACGGTCGTCGCGTGCAGCATCAGGATCACCTCGTTGCTGTACAGCGGCAGCGCGCGGCGCAGCGCCGACGGCAGGATCACCCGGCGGTACATCGTGAACGGCGACATCCCGTACGCCCGCGCAGCTTCCACTTCACCGTGCGGAATCGCACGGATCGCACCCGCGAAGATCTCCGTGGTGTACGCGCAGGTGTTCAGCGCGAACGCGAGAATCGCGCAGTTGAAGCCGCTGCGGAAGAATGCGTCGAGCAGCGAGTGCGAACGCACGAACTCGAGGCTGTACATGCCCGTGTACAGCAGCAGCAACTGCACGTAGAGCGGCGTGCCGCGGAACACGTACGTGTAGAACCGCACCGGCGTCGATACCCACTTGTTCTTCGACACGCGTGCAACCGCGAGCGGCACCGCGCACACGAAGCCGAGCGAAATCGACGCGACGAGCAGCCACAGCGTCACCGCGAGGCCGGAGAGGCGCTGGCCGTCCCAGTAAAGGAACGCCTGGCCGAATTCCTGGAGGATCTCGATCATAGTTCTGCGTGCCGCACGCCCATGGAATAACGCTTCTCGAGCTGGATCAGCACGAGGTTGGAAACGGTCGTGATCGCGAGATAGATCAGCGCCGCGACGAGGATGAAGAAGAACATGTTGAACGTGCTCTTGCCGGCGTCCTGCGCGGCCTTCACGACGTCCGCGAGGCCGATGATCGACACCAGCGCGGTGGCCTTCACGAGCACCTGCCAGTTGTTCCCGATCCCGGGCAGCGCAAAGCGCATCATCTGCGGAAACATGATCCGCGCGAACACGCGCGCGCCGCTCATCCCGTAAGCGGCGCCGGCTTCGAGCTGGCCGCGCGGCACCGACAGGAACGCGCCGCGGAACGTCTCGGTGAAGTACGCGCCGTAGATGAAGCCGAGCGTCAGCACGCCGGCCACGAACGGGTCGATGTCGATCTGGTTCCAGCCGACGAAGTCGGTGAACTGGTTCAGCCAGATCTGGATGCTGTAGAACAACAGCAGCATCAGGACGAGATCGGGCACCGAGCGTATCAGCGTCGTATAGCCGGTCGCGATCGCTCGCAGCACCCGGTTGTGCGACAGCTTCGCCACCGCGCCGATCAGCCCCAGCGCCACAGCAGTGGCGAGCGACAGCACCGACAGCTCGATGGTCTGCACGGTGCCGGCCCAGAGGACAGGACCAAAGCCGTAAAGGAACACGCGCGTCTCCAGAGTTGGAATGGATGCCGACGCGTCTGCCTGTCCCGCGCCGGGCTGACGCGGATAGTCGCAAGCGAAATTGATTGTCTCAAATCACCTGATACGCGATTGCTGCGTCGCAACAATCCGTTCCACCATTTGCAACCCCGGCCTACACCGCTGTTTCAAAAGGAAAAAAGCCGCTCCCTGACAACCGGATAACGTGCAGGGAAGCGGACTTTTTGCAATTTTCCGGTCGCTTTTTCGATATAGCGCCGAAGACGGCTGCGGCTGCGCTTACCGCCCTTTCAGGATGTCGGAGCGCGAAGTCGTATAGACAAGCCCGTCCGGTCCGAAATGGACATTGAAGAATGCGTCGGTGTTGACGCCATCCTCGAGCCAGCGCCAGCTCCAGACGATTTCGGGCTTGAGCGGATACTGCGCGATGTCGCCGGGCTTGCCGAGCAGCCGCCGAACCTCGTCCTCGCTCATCCCCGGGCGCACCTTCGCGAAATTCTCGGCGGTCAGCACTTGTGTCGCGCCCGTGTAGCGGCCGTTCGCGTCGAGGTCGACGAACCACGTCTGGTTGCCCATCGGGCCGCGCGGGTATTCGAGCCGCTTCGAGCCGTCGGTGAAGTCGCGCTCGGTCTCGGGCTTGCCCATCGTGCCGCGCACGTCGGCCTCGGTCGATTCGCCGACCTTCAGCCCCTTCAGCAGCAGCGGCGCGGGCTTGATCGCGTTGAAGAAATCCCTGATACGTTGCACGTCGAGGTTGCCTTGCTTGTCGTCGCAGCCGGTCAGCGCCAGCGCGGCGGCCAGCATCGTCACGGGAAGCAGCCGGAAACGGAAATTCATCGGAAGAAATGCGCGTCGAGAAAACACGCGGCAAGGATACCCGTGCGACGCCAAAAGCGCGAGACGGGCGCGCGGCCCGTCTCGTGATCAATGCATCGTTTCGGTTTCAGTCTCGGCCACGCGGCTCTTCGCTTGCGGCGCGCGCGGCACGGCCGGCGGCGCGCCGATGCGGCGCCGCGTACGCACGAGTTCGGCCAGTTGCCACGAACCGAGCGCCAGGCACCCGAACAGCACCTCGCGGCCACGTTTGACCAGCGCGAGCGACAGTGCCGTCTCGCGGTCGACGCCGAACATCTGCGCGAGCAGCACGACGGTCGCCTCCTGCACGCCGAGGCCGCCCGGCACCATGAACGCCGCATGCCGCACGGCCTGCGTCATCGCCTCGATCGCGATCGCGCCGCCGATCGACACCGGATGACCGAGCAGCGCGAGCGCCCAGTAGATTTCGAGCGCGCCGAGCACGTAGCCGCCCAGCTGCCAGAAAAATGCACTGAACAGCAGGCCCGTGCGCGACATCAACCCATCGATGTCGGCATCGAGCCGCTTGCCGTCGACGCCCTGCAGCAGCCGGTGCGAATCGCCGAGCAGGCGGCCCGCGAAACGCTCGAGCGCATGGAAAATCCCGCCGCGGCGCATCAGCACGACGCCGAGCACCGGCAGCGGCAGCGTCAGCAGCAGCGCGAGGCCGATCGTGCCGCCGCCCATGTTGTCCGTCGTCGCGAGCAGCAGCACGAGGCCGAGCGCCGCGAACGCATACTGGACGACGATCGTCACGAGCACCTCGACGATCACCGACGCCGTCACGCGGCTCGCGTCCGGCACCTGCCAGCGCGCGAGCCGGATGCCGACCAGCTCGCCGCCGATCCCGACCACCGGCAGCAGCCGGTTCACCGCTTCGCGCACGGTCGCGATCCACCAAAGGAACGGCAGCGACGAGCGCTTGTCGAGCAGCAGGTGCCACGCGTACGCGTCGAGCAGCAGCGGCAGCGCATGGAACGGCACGAGCCACAGCAGCGCGTAACCGGCGCGCGCGAGCATCTGCGACACGTCGCCGATGCCTTCATGCAGACCCAGCGCCAGCAGGATGCCGATGCCGAGCGGCCAGCCGAGCCATTTGATCCACTTGGTCATGACGGCTGCGCTCCCGGTGCGCGCGACGCCGGCGCGCCGCGCCGTGCGGCGGGCTGGCCGAACACGTCGGCAAAGCCGCCGGTCGCGACGCCCGCGGCCTTCAGCGCGGCCCCGACGCGCGGCGACAGCAACGCATCGAGTTCGTCCACCGGACGGTATCCGGCCATCGTCGGCGTGATCGGGCCGTCGCCGGCCTCGGCCGGATGGCAGTAGATCTCGCCGACGCCCGGCGGCAGCTTGGCGAGCGCGTCGAGCAGCACGGCCTCGTCCATCGCGCCCGTCTGCTCGATGCCGACCACGTAGTCGTTGTGCGCAAGCCCGGCACGGTCGAGCCGCGCGCGCACGAGCGCGATCCACGGCTTGAGCAGCGCGGGCGCGCTCGTCTCGTACGGCAGCCGCACCGCGCGCAGCCCGTAGTCGCGGCCGATCTCGATGATCATCGACAGCACGGTCGGATGCAGATGGAAATGCTTGTGCGCGTTCACGTGGTCGAGCGGCAGCCCGCTCGCCGCGAACGCATCGAACTGCGCACGAATCTCGCGGCGCAGCTGTGCCCGCACGTGCGGCAGGAAGAAGAAGCGGCAGCCGTCCTTCGCCATCGCATCGCCGAACCGCCCGTCGGGGCCGACGAGCGCGGGAATCTCATGCGCGGGCAGCGTGGCCGGCCCGTCCGCGAGCACCAGATGCAGGCCGACCGCGAGCGACGGCAGCCGCCGCGCGCGTTCGATCGCATCCTGCGCCGCGGGCGCGCCGACCATCAGGCTGGCGGCGTTCAGCACGCCGTCGCGGTGCGCGCGCTCGACCGCCGCGTTGACGCGCGGGTGCAGCCCGAAGTCGTCCGCGGTGAAGATCAGCGCCCGCGCCGCCGGCTGCGTCGCCACGAATCAGGCCTCGTGCGCGCGCAGGAAGCGGAAGAACTCGACGCCTTCGCGCAGGCGGCGCTTCATCATGTCCCAGCTCGTCAGCATCTCGCGGACGATCTCCCAGATCTTCGACGGGCGGAAGTAGAACTGGCGATAGAACTGCTCGAGATGGTGATAGATCTCGTCGCGCGACAGGTGCGCATAGCCGATCGCCGCGAGCTGCACGCCTTCCTTGCTCACCAGGTTGATGGTCTTGTTCTCTTCCATCCAGCCGTTTTCCACGGCCTGCTTGTAGAGCGTCGTGCCCGGGTACGGCGCGGCGAGCGACACCTGGATCGTGTGCGGATTGATTTCCTTCGCGTACTCGATCGTCTTCTTGATGGTCTCCTGCGTCTCGCCCGGCAGGCCGAGGATGAAGGTGCCGTGGATCTTGATGCCGAGCTTCTTGCAGTCCGCGCTGAAGCGGCGCGCGAAATCGGTGCGCACGCCCTTCTTGATGTTCACGAGGATCTGGTCGTCGCCGGATTCGAAGCCGACCAGCAGCAGGCGCAGGCCGTTTTCCTTCATGACCTTCAGCGTCTTGTACGGCACGTTCGCCTTCGCGTTGCACGACCACGTCATGCCGAGCTTGCCCAGGCCGATGGCGATGGCTTCGGCGCGCGGCAGGTCGTCGGTGAAGGTGTCGTCGTCGAACATCAGTTCCTTCACTTCCGGCATGTTGTCGCGGATCCACTTCGCTTCCGCGAGCACGTTCTCGACCGAGCGCGTGCGATACCGATGGCCGCTGACCGTCTGCGGCCACAGGCAGAACGTGCAGCGCGACTTGCAGCCGCGGCCCGTGTAGATCGACACGTACGGATAGTTGAGGTAGCCGATGAAGTAGTTGTCGATCTTCAGGTCGCGCTTGTAGACGGGCGCGACGAACGGCAGCTCGTCCATGTTCTCGAGGATCGGACGCGCTTCGTTGTGCTCGATCGAGCCGTCCTTCGCGCGCCAGCTCAAGCCCTTGATCTCCGGGAACGGCTTGCCCTCGGCGATTTCCTTGCAGGTGTAGTCGAATTCCTCGCGGCACACGAAGTCGATTGCCTCGCTCGCCGTGAGCGAGTTGTGCGGATCGACCATCACCTTCGCGCCGACCATGCCGACCAGCATCGACGGCTTCATCTTCTTCAGGTCCTGCGCGAACATCGCGTCGGTCGGGAACGACGGCGTGCTCGTGTGGATGATCACGAGGTCGTAGTCGTTCGCGATCTTCAGCGTTTCCTCGACCGACAGGCCGTCGGCCGGTGCGTCGACGACGCGGCTGCCCGGCACGAGCGCGGCCGGCTGCGCGAGCCACGTCGGATACCAGAAGGAACGGATTTCGCGCTTCGCCTGATAGCGCGAGCCGGCTCCGCCGTCGAAGCCGTCATACGAAGGGGCCTGCAAGAACAGCGTTTTCATGAATGCTCCGGTAGCCTGCATAGTTCGATTCGTCACAACGATTCAGTCAAAAAACCGCGGGCCGCCCTGCCGGCGCCCGCCTCTCTGTCATGTCGCGCCGCGCGGACTCGCCGCGCAGCGCGTCTCGGCCCTCGGGCCGGGTTCGGTCGGAACGGCCCTAGCGGCCGTCCACTGCTTCCACTGCCGCCGCCGCACGTTCGCCGCCGACGACCGTCATCCTCGCACCGCGCCACACCACATGCGTGCCGAACACGGCAGCGAGCCATTCGAGCGCAAGCAGCGTGTCGCGCACCGCGACGAGCGGCAGGTCGCGCCAGAACGCACGCCAGCCGTCCTCGCCGCGCGCGTGCAGCACGAGCCGCCCGAACGCACCCACCACGGCAGCCCAGCCCGCCAGCGAGCCGGCGAAGGTGCCGTCGAGGCGCAGCGCGAGCGCCGCGCCGATTGCGAGCCACGGCACGGTAAACGTAATGAACAGGAACGCGAAGCCGGCCGGGTTCAGCGAGCGGATCGTGCGCAACCAGCGCGTCTCGCGGTGCCACAGCGGCCCGAACGACGGCTCGATCACGTCGGTCGCGACCTCGACCTCCGAAAGCAAGGTGCGTCGCCCGAGGCGGCGCGGCAGCTCGGCCAGCCAGAAATCGTCGGCCAGTTCGTCCTTCAGCGCGGGAAAGCCGCCGATCCGGTCGAGCGTGTCGCGCGTCAACGCGAGCGTGGCGCCGAAGCCGAAGCGGCTCGAGCGGCCGAGGTGCGTGATCCGGACCGACGGCGCGAACCATGCGTCGACGAACTGCGCGCCGATCCGCGTCCAGAACCCGCCGACGCTGCGCGCATGATACAGGCACGTGACGACACCGACCGACATGTCGGCGAGCGGCGCCGTCACGCGCTCCAGATAGTCGGGCTTCACCGCGATGTCGCTGTCCGCGATCACGATGCGGCCGTACTTCGCGCGCTCGGCGAGGTTGATCAGGTTGCTGACCTTCAGGTTCTTGCCGTGCACCCGCGCATCGACCACGAGCGTGATGTCGCACTCGGGATAATCGGCGCGCAGCCGTTCGACCACGGCAATCGCCGGATCGGCCGCCGACGCGACGCCGAACAGCACTTCATACCGCGGGTGGCGCTGCTCGCAGAACGTCGAGAGGTTTTCGTACAGGTGCGGCTCCGCGCCGCACAGCGGCTTGAGCACGCTGACCGGCTCGAAGCCGTCGCGCACGGCCGTGCGCGGCGTACGCGGCTGCGGTGCGAACGCCGCGACGAGCGCATAGCCGGCCGCGGCCAGCGTGAAGACGATCAGGAGCCAGTCGAGCATCGTTGCGGTTGCCGTCATGCGCGACGCCTCCCGGCGACCTGAACGCCATGGAGAACGCGTGAGCGTGATTGAGCATGATTCGGTATTCCGACAACGGCGAACGCGGGCACGACCCGACTCCTTGTTCCAGCAGCGTCTGTGTATGAGGGAGGCTCGACCCATCCTGCGGGTATGGCCATGCCCGGCTTCGCATGGTGCATCTCCGCGCGACACCCGGACGGGATACGGGAAGACGCGTATGGCTACCTTCGGCACAACATGGGCAGGCGCCGGATTTTAGCAGCCCGCGGCACCCCGCGCTCGGCACTACGAGAAACGGACTAGTGCAATTCCGGCAAAGCTGCGCAGTCGGCGAACCATTTGGGTGCACCCGCGTTCACATTAGCGTAAGCGGTTTGCAGGCGTATTGCAGTCTTGAAAATCAAACGTTTCGTGCAAATTTGTATGTCGATGCGGATTCACGTCCAATCGCCGTAAAGATTGGTAATTAATCGGCGATTAGATTGATTTTTGCAACGATCGCCGAATTCGACCCGGCACCCCTGAAAGGCGCATGGGTATCGGGCCGCCTCCAGCACGTTCCGGAACCCTTTGGCAAAATCCTTGGCATTTGTTGCGTCAGCGCATCACCGCGCTCGCCCCCTTTCGAAGGCCATCCGATGACTCCGTTTTCCGTACTCGATCTCGCCCCCATTCCGGCCGGCGCCGATGCTTCCCAGGCATTCCGCAACACCGTCGATCTCGCGCAGCATGCGGAACGCTGGGGTTACCAGCGCTACTGGCTCGCCGAGCATCACAACATGCCCGGCATCGCGAGCGCGGCAACGGCCGTCGTGATCGGCCATGTCGCGGGCGCCACGCGGACGATCCGGGTCGGGTCGGGCGGCATCATGCTGCCGAACCATGCGCCGCTCGTGATCGCCGAGCAGTTCGGCACGCTCGCGTCGCTGTATCCGGGGCGCATCGACCTCGGCCTCGGCCGCGCGCCCGGCACCGACCAGACCACGTCGCGCGCGCTGCGCCGTGACCTGATCGGCAGCGCCGACTCGTTTCCGGATGATGTCGCCGAGCTGCAGCGCTACTTCGCGGAGCCGGTGCCCGGCCAGCGCGTGCGCGCGGTGCCCGGCGCAGGGCTCGACGTGCCCGTTTGGCTGCTCGGCTCGAGCCTGTTCAGCGCCCAGCTCGCCGCGATGCTCGGGCTGCCGTTTGCGTTCGCGTCGCACTTCGCGCCGGACTACCTGATGCGCGCACTCGAGATCTATCGTGCGCAGTACCGGCCGTCGGCCGCGTGGCCGAAGCCGCATGCGATGGTCGGCGTCAACGTGTTCGTCGCCGATACCGACGACGAGGCGCGGCGCTTGTTCACGTCGCTGCAGCAGCAGTTCATCAACCTGCGGCGCGGCACGCCGGGCAAGCTGCCGCCGCCGGTCGACGTGCTCGAGGCGAACGAGCTCGAACTCGCGACGGTTGCGCATTCGCTGTCGTTCGCGGCGGTCGGCTCGCGCGACACGGTGCGCGACAAGCTGCGCGACCGTATCGCGCAGACGGGCGCCGACGAGCTGATCGTCACCGCACAGATCTACGATCACGCGGCACGGCTGCGCTCGTTCGAACTGACCGCGCAGATCCGCGACGAGCTCGCGAACGAAACGCGCTGACGGTGCACGCCCGGGCCGCCCGCGGCCGGCACCCGCATCACTGCGGGTGCGCGGCCTCCAGCCCGTCGAGCAGCGCCTTGTGGAACGCGTCCGGATCCTGGATCTGCGGCGCGTGCCCGAGCGCCGGGAACTCGACGAGTTGCGCGCCGGGAATCGCCGCCTGCGTGCGCTTCGCGAGTTCCGGGTAGCGGCCGAGCTTCGCATGCACGTCGGGCGGCGAGACGTCCTTGCCGATCGCGGTCGTGTCCTTGTCGCCGATCATCAGCAGCGTCGGCACGCGGATCGCGCC
Organism: Burkholderia sp. SRS-25; assembly: GCF_004343765.1. Lineage (NCBI taxonomy): Bacteria > Pseudomonadati > Pseudomonadota > Betaproteobacteria > Burkholderiales > Burkholderiaceae > Burkholderia > Burkholderia sp. SRS-25. Next base: position 13,631 of record NZ_PTXM01000007.1, on the reverse strand, counting down.
GAGTTCATAGACCACCGGCTGCGTGAGGATCATGTCGTAGATCAGCGCGGAGTTCCACGCGACCGCGTCACGACCGGCGCCACGGTACATCCCGGCCAGCATCTGCACCCAGCGCTCGTACGACGGCGACCACTTGCCCGCGTAGTACGTGCCCTGCTCGTAGCGGCGAATGCCGTCGGCCGTGGTCTTCAGTTCGCGCGCATACCAGTAGTCGACCGGCAGCGGCGGCACGCCGAGCGCCTTCCAGTCCTCGAGGCCGATCGGGTTCACGAGCACGAGCTGGTCGGTCGCCTTCGGATACATCAGTGCGTAGCGCATCGCGAGCATCCCGCCCGTCGAGTGGCCGACGATCGTCGCCGACTTCACCCCCACCGATTCGAGCAGCGCGTGCGTATTGCGTGCGAGCTGCTGGAAGCTGTACTGGTAGCGATCGGGCTTCGTCGACTTGCAGAAGCCGATCTGGTCCGGCGCGATCACGCGATAGCCGGCTCGGCTCAGCACGCCGATCGTGTCCTCCCAGGTCGCCGCGCAGAAGTTCTTCCCGTGCAGCAGCACGACGGTGCGGCCGTTCGGGTGTGCCGGCTGCACGTCGAGGTAGGCCATCTCGAGGGTTACGCGCTGCGACACGAACGTGTAGAGATGCACGGGCGCCGGATAGGTGAACCCTTCCAGGCGCGGGCCATACACGGGCCCGTCGTTGCCGGCCGGCGATGCGGCAGCGGCCATGGCAGGCAGGGCGCACGCAACGGCGACACCCGCGCCGAGCACGGCGGCGCGCGCGACGAACAACATCTTGCGAATCGAAAGCATGGCGATCACGGTGATTGGAGACGCACGCGGGCGGCCGGGCCACCTCGCGCCCCGCGATTCTACGCGGTCGCGCTGACGACGGAGCGCAACACTCCGGGGCCGCGCGACTTCCGCGCGCGCGACGAACTCGGGTATCGTGTGACGTGACCCTGAAACGCGTGCAGGCGATTCCCATGAAAAACGTCCTCAGCATTCAGTCGCACGTCATCTACGGCCATGCCGGCAACAGTGCGGCCGTGTTCCCGATGCAGCGCCTCGGCGTCAACGTCTGGCCGCTCAATACCGTCCAGTTGTCGAATCACATGCAGTACGGTCACTGGGCCGGCAGCGCGATCGATGCCGCGAAGATGGAGCAGCTCGTCGACGGCATCGCCGCGATCGGCGCACTCAAGCGCTGCGACGCCGTGCTGTCCGGGTTCCTCGGCTCGCCGCCGCAGGCGCGTGCGGCCGTCGAGATCGTCCGCTCGGTGAAGGCGATGAACCCGAACGCGTGGTACTTCTGCGATCCGGCGATGGGCCAGACGGGCGGCATCCGGCCCGAGCCCGGTGTCGAGGAATTCATCGTCCAGGAGATGCCGGCGCTCGCGGACGGCATGTCGCCGAACCACACCGAACTGCAGAAGCTCGCCGGGCGGCGCATCGAAACCGTCGCCGAAGCCGTCGAAGCCTGCCGCTCGCTGATCCGCCGCGGCCCGCAGATCATCCTCGTCAAGCACCTGCACGACCGCAACAGCCCCGCCGATCGTTTCAACATGCTCGCGGTCACCGAAACCGAAGCGTGGATCGGCCAGCGCCCGCTGTATGCGTTTCCGCGCCATCCGGTCGGCGTCGGCGACCTGACCAGCGCGATCTTCGTCGCATGCCGGCTGCGCGGCGACTCCGTGCGCGCGGCGTTCGAGCACACGCTCGCGGCCGTGCATGCGGTCGTGAAGGCCACCTACGATGCGCGCCGCTACGAGCTCGAACTCGTCGCCGCGCAGGACGAAATCGCGCGCCCGAGCGAATGGTTCGGCGCGTGGGTCACGGACGCCTGACACGCCGGCATCGCCTTCCGCTTCACCAGTGCGCATCCCGCACCGCATTCCCGCCTCATCCCTGCCGCACCGCGACTTGCCAATAGATATCCTCACGCCGCTTCAATATCGCTTCGACGTGGATGCAAACGTTTCCGGACTTCACATGAATGACACCGATTCCTCGCTATGCTCGCGGTGGCACCACCCGGCGCAGCCGCATCCTGCGACCCGGGTGCGCCCTTCCAGCAGGTCCTGCCAATCGGCTCCCCCCTTCATCACACGATAACGACCATGACCCGATCGAACCGTCGTGACTTCCTGCGCGTCGCTGCCGGCACCGCCGGCGCCGCCGCGCTGAACCTGTTCCCCCCCGTGATTCGCGATGCGCTTGCGATTCCCGCGAACCGCCGCACCGGCACCATCCGCGATATCGAACACATCGTGATCCTGATGCAGGAGAACCGCTCGTTCGACCACTACTTCGGCACGATGCGCGGTGTCCGCGGCTTTGGTGACCCGCGTCCGCTGCGCCTCGCGAACGGCAAGTCGGTGTTCCACCAGCCGGTCGGCCCGGCCGAGCTGCTGCCGTTCCACCCGGGCGCGGACAAGCTCGGCCTGCAGTTCCTGCAGGACCTGCCGCACGGCTGGCAGGACATGCACGCCGCCTGGAACAAGGGCCGCTACGACCAGTGGGTGCCGAACAAGGGCACCACGACGATGGCGTACCTGAAGCGCGACGACATCCCGTTCCACTACCAGCTCGCCGACGCGTTCACGATCTGCGACGCGTACCACTGCGCGATCCCGAGCTCGACCGACCCGAACCGCTACTACATGTGGACCGGCTACGTCGGCAACGACGGCACGGGCGGCGGCCCGGTGCTCGGCAACGAGGAAACGGGCTACGGCTGGACGACCTATCCGGAAGTGCTGGAGAACGCCGGCGTGTCGTGGAAGATCTACCAGGACGTCGGCACCGGCCTGAACGCTGCCGGGTCGTGGGGCTGGACGCAGAACCCGTACATCGGCAACTACGGCGACAACTCGCTGCTCTACTTCAACCAGTACCGCAACGCGCTGCCCGGCACGCCGCTGTACGACAAGGCGCGCACCGGCACCAACATCAGCGCGGGCGGCACGCTGTTCGACGTGCTGCAGCAGGACGTGAAGAACGGCACGCTGCCGCAGGTGTCCTGGATCTGCGCGCCGGAAGCGTATTCCGAGCATCCGAACTGGCCGGCGAACTACGGCGCGTGGTACATCGAACAGGTACTGCAAGTGCTCGTGTCGAATCCGGAGGTGTGGAGCAAGACCGCGCTCTTCATCACGTACGACGAAAACGACGGCTTCTTCGACCACGTGCAGCCGCCGTTCGCGCCGCAGTCGCGCGACAACGGGCTGTCGACGGTCGCGACGACCAACGAGGTATTCCCCGGCGACGCATCGCACATGGCTGGCCCGTACGGGCTCGGGCCGCGCGTGCCGATGCTCGTCGTGTCGCCGTGGACGAAGGGCGGCTGGGTCTGCTCGCAGACCTACGATCACACGTCGCTGCTGCAATTCATCGAAGCGCGTTTCGGCGCGCAATACCCGGTCAAGGCCGGCAACATCTCGCCGTGGCGCCGCACGGTGTGCGGCGACCTGACCGCCGCGTTCGATTTCGCGACGGCCGATGCCGGCTGGCCGACGCTGCCGGACACGAGCGGCTATGCGCCGCCTGACCGGCTGCGCCATCCCGACTACATCCCGGTGCCGCCGGTGCTGCAGAAGCTGCCGAAGCAGGAGGCCGGGCTGCGTCCGGCGCGCGCGCTGCCGTACGAGCTGTTCGTGCACGGCCGCGTCGAATCGGTGAACGGCCTGTTCCGGCTGACCTTCGCGAACACGGGCCGGGCAGGCGCCGCGTTCCAGGTGCAGTCGCGCAATCGCCTCGACGGCCCGTGGGCGTACACGGTCGAAGCCGGCAAGCGGATCGCCGACACGTGGAGCGCCGCGGCGTCGCTCGGCCTGTACGACCTCGACGTGTACGGCCCGAACGGCTTCTACTGCCATTTCCGCGGCCCGTTCGCGACCGGCGTCGGCAGCGCGAACGTGAACCCCGAGGTGATCTACGGCTACGACGTCGCGAACGGCAACATCACGCTGCGCCTGATGAACCGCGGCCACAAGGCCGTGCGGCTCAAGGTCACGAACGCGTACGGCCACGGCCGCGCGCGCACGTTCGACCTCGCGCCGGGCCAGCAGATCGACGACTACTGGGATCTGCGCGGCAGCCACGGCTGGTACGACCTGACCGTCAGCGACGGCCGCCCGCTCGGCTTCCTGCGTCGCTTTGCGGGCCACGTCGAAACCGGCCGCCCGAGCACCAGTGATCCGCTGATCCGCACGCACGCATCGCACGACGATGCCGAAGCCGCATCGGACGCCCAGTCCGACTGACGGCATCCCCTGCGCGGCGCGGCCCCGGCGGGCCGCGCCGCCTTCCCGCTCCTCGCTCCCCCTCCTCTGCGCCCGCGACGGGAAACTCCCGATACCGGCTGCCTTCGCACGCGCGGAAGCTATGCGCAAATCCGCACCGAATGCGCGGCGAATTGCCAAGACCCGGGCATATCGGCGACCTATATATCGAGGCGATCGGGGCGCTTCTTCGCGGAGCCTGACGGGAGATTCTTCCGAGGATAACGATGCCGACCTCCCCGCCCGATTCCGAGAAGCGGTCGAACCGCCCGCCCGTCGCATGCGTCCGGCACGCCCGAGCGCATGCGGTACTCACTCGCACGTGTCGAACAAGAGGAACAACATGAAATTCCGTCATTCCCTGCTGTCGGTGTCGATTGCATCCGCGCTTGCCCTCCTCTCGCAACAGGCCGCACAGGCCGCCGATTCGACCGACGTGAAGGTCGGCTTCGCCGCGCCGCTCACGGGCGTGAACGCCGGTTACGGCAAGGACCTGCAGAACGGCGTGCAGCTCGCGCTCGACGACGCCGTCGCGCAGAAAGTGCAGATCGCCGGCAAGCCTGCCCACTTCAACCTCGTCGTGCAGGATGACCAGGCCGACCCGCGCATCGGCGTGCAGGCCGCGCAGGCGCTCGTCGACCAGAACGTGTCGGTCGTGGTCGGCCACTTCAACTCGGGGACGACGATTCCGGCGTCGGTGGTCTACGACAAGGCCGGCATCCCGGTGATCGATCCGGCTGCGACCAACCCGACGCTCACCGCGCGCGGGCTCGCGAACATGTTCATGGTGATCGCGACCGACGGCCAGAACGCCGGCAACGCGGGCAAGTACGCGGTCGACGTGACGAAGGCGAAGCGCATCGCGATCATCGACGACCGCACCGCGTTCGGCCAGGGCGAGGCCGACGAGTTCGAGAAGGCCGTGAAGGCCGCGGGCGGCAACCTCATCGGCCGCGAATTCACCAGCAACCAGGCGGTCGACTTCCGCGCGCAGATCACGAGCCTGAAGGCGAAGAACCCCGACCTGATCTTCTTCGGCGGCCTCGATTCGCTCGCCGCGAACTTCATCAAGCAGATGCGCCAGTTAGGGCTGAACGCGCAGTTCGTCGGCGGCGGCGGCGTGAAGGACAACGAGTTCATCAAGATCGCGGGCCCGGCCGCCGAAGGCGCGATGGCGTGGGAATACGGCCGGCCGCTCGACGAGTTGCCGCAAGGAAAGGATTTCGAACAGCGCTTCAAGAAGCGCTTCGGCGTCGACGTGCTGTCGTATGCGCAGTTCGGCTACGACGCGGCGTGGGCGGCGATCAAGGCGATGCAGGCGGCCGGCTCGACCGACCCGAAGGTCTATCGCCCGGCGCTGAAGAAGATCGACTTCGAAGGTGTCACCGGCCGCATCTCGTTCGCGAACGACGGCTCGCTGAAGAGCGGGATGTCGACGCTGTACCAGGTGAAGAACGGCGCGTGGAAGACGATCACGACGAAGGGAGGCTGATCGGAAGGTGCCGGCGGCCGGCGGCGGCAACGCCGCCCGGCCCCGGAGATCGATGAACGGATATCGATCTTATATGACGACTGATGTTGAGGCGATTCGACCGGGCCGCCGGCACTGCGGGGCGCGCCGCCCGGTGCGTCAGCCGGCCTCGGCCTCGGCCGCCTCGTGCGCGCGGCGCAGCCGCTCGCGGCTGTTGGTGAGGTGCGTGCGCATCGCGGCGCGTGCCGCTTCCGGGTCGTGGCGCGCGATCGCCTCGTAGATATCCTCGTGCTCGTGGTTCAGCCGGCCGACGTAGCGCTCCAGATCGTCGCCGGCAAAGCGCGCCGAATTCACGCGCGTGCGCGGAATGATCGACGTGCCGAGCTGCGTCATGATGTCGACGAAATAGCGGTTGCCGGTGGACTGCGCGATCTGCAGGTGGAACTGGAAGTCGAGCTGCGCCGTGTCGCGGCCGCCGCCCGCCCCCGATGCGATCGCATCGAGCGCGCGCCGCAGCGCAGCCAGGTCGGTATCGTTCGCGCGTTGTGCGGCAAGGCTCGCGCATTCGCTCTCGAGGCTGATGCGCAGTTCCAGCACCGCGAGCACGTCGCGCAGCGTCGTGATCGTCGCCGGGTCGATGCCGAGCGTCTGGCGGCGCGACGGCTCCAGCACGAAGCTGCCGATGCCGTGGCGCGTCTCGATGAGCCCGCTCGCCTGCATCCGCGAGATCGCCTCGCGCACGACCGTCCGGCTCACGCCCTGCGCCGCCATGACTTCGGTTTCGGTCGGCAGCTTGTCGCCGGGACGCAACGCGCCGTTTTCGATCTGCGCGGTCAGCGCGTCGACGACATCTTGTGCGAGGCTGCGTGCGCGACGGCGCGGCGCTGCGGGAAGCGTAGGCACGGACATGAGGCCGGTTCCTTTTTGAATGATCGCAATGTGGGCCGAGGGTTTACGCGGGGTTTGAGCGAAAGCCGATGATTCATTATACTGCGTCACAAGTCATCCGACGACTGATGATCGAAACACGGATCTCCTGTCGACTCAAGCGAGCACTCCTGCGCCGCCCGGTCCCATGCTTTACGATCAGCCAGCGTTCGCGTTCTGCGCTCCGCTGGTCAGGTTGTCGCTCCCACCCCGTTTCGGGTTGCGTCGACCTGCGGGGCTTGCGCGCCGCGCATGTCGGTTGTCGAATGATCGCACCTCCCGTCGCGCGCGGCAAAGTTTTTGCCGCACGGCATTGCCCACCCTTTCGCCATCGCCGCCCATGAACGCCGTCACTGCCTCGCCCTCCCACGACACGCCGCGTATCGTCGACCTGCAAGCGATTCCGGTCGCCGGCCACGACAGCATGCTGCTCAACCTGAGCGGCGCACACGGCCCGTTCTTCACCCGCAACCTCGTGATACTGAAGGACAGCGCGGGCCGCACCGGCGTCGGCGAAGTCCCGGGCGGCGAAAGCATCCGCCGCACGCTCGACGATGCGCGCGCGCTCGTCGTCGGCCAGCCGGTCGGCAATTACCACGCGGTGCTCAACGACGTGCGGTGCACCTTCGCCGACCGCGACGCGAGCGGCCGCGGGCTGCAAACCTTCGACCTGCGCACGACGATCCACGCGGTCACCGCGCTCGAAGCCGCGCTGCTCGACCTGCTCGGCCAGCATCTCGGCGTGCCGGTCGCCGCGCTGCTCGGCGAGGGCCAGCAGCGCGAGCGCGTCGAAATGCTCGGCTACCTGTTCTACATCGGTGACCGCACGAAGACCGCGCTCGCCTACCGCGACGGCAGCGGCGCGACCGACGACTGGACGCGCGTGCGCGACGAAGCCGCGCTGACGCCCGAGGCCGTCGTGCGGCTTGCCGAGGCCGCACATGCGCGCTACGGCTTCAACGACTTCAAGCTGAAGGGCGGCGTATTCGAAGGCGCGAGCGAGATCGAGGCCGTGACGGCGCTCGCCGAGCGCTTCCCCGACGCGCGCGTGACGCTCGACCCGAACGGTGCGTGGTCGCTCGACGAGGCCGTGCGGCTGTGCCGCGACCAGCATCATGTGCTCGCGTACGCGGAAGATCCGTGCGGCGCGGAGAACGGCTACTCGGGCCGCGAGGTGATGGCTGAATTCCGCCGCGCGACGGGGCTGCCGACCGCCACCAACATGATTGCGACCGACTGGCGGCAAATGGGTCACGCGGTGCAGTTGCAGGCCGTCGACATCCCGCTCGCCGATCCGCACTTCTGGACGATGCAGGGTTCGGTGCGCGTCGCGCAGATGTGCCGCGACTGGGGCCTCACGTGGGGCTCGCATTCGAACAACCACTTCGACGTGTCGCTCGCGATGTTCACGCACGTCGCGGCCGCCGCGCCGGGCCAGGTCACCGCGATCGACACGCACTGGATCTGGCAGGACGGCGAGCGGCTGACGCGCGAACCGCTGAAGATCGAGAACGGGCTGGTCGAGGTGCCGAAGCGGCCGGGGCTCGGCATCGATATCGACATGGATGCCGTCGCGGTCGCGCACGAGTTGTACAAGCAGCACGGGCTCGGTGCCCGCGACGACGCGGCGGCGATGCAGTATTTGATTCCGGGGTGGACCTTCAACAACAAGCGCCCGTGCCTCGTGCGCTGAGTGCGGGACGAACCGGGCGGCAGGTCGCCCGGTCGAGCCTGGGGCGCACCTACCCGGCCAGGAGGCCTAGCCGGCCGCCCCAATCCCCCGCGCCATCCCCGACGCGGCGAACACGATGACGATCACCAGCATCGCCTGCCAATGGCCGATCCGCACATAGGTGCGCGCACGGCCGAGATCGGGCATCTGCTGCTGCCGCGCGGCGACGCGCCACCGGATCAGCCCCAGCATCGGCACGACCTCGAGCAGCAGGATCAGCACGAGCGCGGTCATCTTCAGGTGAAAGAGCGGTTCGTGCAGGTAATACGCGGAGCCTTTCTCGAAACTGCCGAACGCGCGCATCAGGCCCGTCACGATCAGCACGAGCGCCGATAGCCCCCACGCGGCATCCGCCTTGAATACGCCGGGCAAATCGGCCGCCTGCGCCGACGCGATGAGCCGGCGCAACGCGCGGTTACGCCCCGCGATCGCGGCAAACGCGACGCCGAACGCACTCAGGTGAATGGCAGCCAGCAACCAGCGGACGATCATCACGCCTCCTTGTCGCCCGCCTGCCGTGCGCGGGACTTGTCAGACGATCTGTTTGAGCGCGGCGTCGAGCGCGAGCACCGCGACGCGGTCGCCTTCGGTCGCGAGCGGCGCACGCATGACGATCTGCCGGTTATGGCCGACGGCCGCCGGCGAATCCCACAGCAGTTCGACCTTCGGTCGATTGAAAAAGCTGCCGTGGCGCGGCGGCACGACGGCCGGCTGCGCGTCCGCTGCCCCCTCGCCTGCGGCAGGCGCCGCCCGGCCGGGCCAGCGCACCGACAGTTCGCGCGCATCGTACTGGCCGACCTTGCGGCTTTCCATCCACACGATCGCAGTGCGCGTCAGCACGTCGAGCGAAATCGCATAACGGCCGACCGCGAAGCGGCGGGCGGCCACGTTGGTCCGCCACAGCGGCCGCGGGCGGCAGATCCACACGATCGCCGCGTAAAGCGCCGGTGCGGCGACGAGCCAGCCGTTGGTCGCCGTCACCGCATGCAGCGCGAGGCGCCAGCCGTCCACCCAGACGAACATGCCGATCGACCAGACGGCGAACAGGAAACCGATCAGTGCAAAGACGCGCAGCGCCTGGCGCAGCCACTGCGGCAGCGGATGGAACGGCCGTTCGGCGCGCGCGACGGCGCCCGGCAGCGCGAGCAACAGGAAGATCAGCAAGAGGTAGACGAAGGCCCAGGGCGACGACACCATCGCCGACAGCGACGAGCGATAGCCCATCTGGGACATCGAGAACAGCCAGCGCGCGAGCAGCACGAGACCGATCGCACGCAACGCGAAGATCACACCGGCGCCGGGGGCCGGCGCTGCGCGCGTGGATTTCGTTCTCGCCAAGACTGCTCTCCTCTGGATATTCGTGCGGGGCCGGATTTCACGGCACGGCCATTATAGGGACATTACCGTCTGGACAGACGGACGGATGCCCTGCCGGGCCGCTTCGGGGGCCGTTCGCGGCGTCGGGCGCGGCGAGAATACAACAGATCCGCGCCGCGGATGTGACAACGCCCCGCCGGGAACCCGGACGGGGCGTCGTTGGCAGCCGCGCGCCGCAGCGCGGCGGCGGCCCGCAATCAGCTTGCGTTGACTTCGCGGAGCACCGTGCGGCGCTTCTGGCGCAGCAGTTCCTCGTAGCCCTTCACGTAGTTCTGCGCCATCACCTTCGACGAGAAGCGGGCTTCGAATGCAGCGCGGACCTTCTCGCGCGGCAGCGTATCGAGGCGCTTGAGCGCGGCAACCGCCGACAGTTCGTCTTCGACGACGAAGCCCGACACGCCGTTGTCGATCACTTCCGGCACCGAGCCGCGCTTGAACGCGATCACCGGCGTGCCGCAAGCCATCGCCTCGATCATCACCAGGCCGAAGGGCTCCGGCCAGTCGATCGGGAACAGCAGCGCGTGTGCGTTGCCGAGGAATTCGGTCTTTTCGGACTCGCTGATTTCGCCGATGTACTCGACGTGCGGCAGCGCGAACAGCGGCTTGATCTTCTCTTCGTAGTACGCGCGGTCAGCCTTGTCGAGCTTCGCGGCGATCTTGATCGGCAGGCCGGCCTGCTCGGCGATGCGGATCGCCGTGTCGACGCGCTTCTCGGGCGAGATGCGGCCCAGGAACGCGAGGTAGCTCGGCTTCACGTTCGGGATCGGCGTCAGCAGGTTTTCCGGCAGGCCGTGGTAAACGGTCGACAGCCAGTTCGCCTGCGGCAGCGGGATGCGCTGGTTGTCGGAGATCGACACGACCGGCACGTCGCTGAACGCGTTGAAGATCGGCTGCAGTTCCGGCAGGTCGAGACGGCCGTGCATCGTCGTCAGATGCGGGACCGGCTGGCGCGAGAACAGCGAGAACGGGTAGTAGTCGATGTGGCAGTGCAGGACATCGAACTCTTCCGCGCGGCGGCGCACCTGCTCGAGGAGCAGCATGTGCGGAGCCATCACGTCGCGGATCGTCGGGTCGAGGCGCAGCGCCTGCGGCCAGCAGGCTTCGAGCTTCGCGGAGGTTTGCGAATCGCCGCTCGCGAAGAGCGTGACGTCATGCCCCATCTCGACGAGTGCTTCGGTGAGGTAGGACACCACTCGCTCGGTACCACCGTACAGTTTCGGGGGCACCGCTTCGTGCAACGGAGCGATTTGGGCGATTCGCATGCGTAACTCCTAAAAAATCGGCTAAAAACCAGGTATGGGTCGGCAACCTGCCGGCGGTCCGGGCTGGATGCATGTCGTCCGAAGATCGGACGAATCAGCCTGCCGGGGGCGTCAAACCCGCGCTGCTCAAGGAGCGTCGGCGACGCGACAGGCATAGAACGTTTGAAACGAAGACCCGTTGACAGGGGTTCGTAAAAAACCTGGAATCGAACCCGGAGCCGATTATCTAGGGTTAATCCCGATACGGCGCACAACATTTCAAACACTTTACTTTGTTACAAAGGTGCAACACTTTGCAACCCGCGGACTTGGGTGTCCGTTCTAGAGTGGAAGGCCCTTTTGGCATTCCTTGACCCCGTGACCGCCGGCAGCGTGATTCCGGCACATGAGGCAGGACGGGATGCCGGATTTTATCTCAAAATCGACCGCGAGCCCCTGGCCAAGGCAAGATTCGCGCAGCGCGACACGCGGGCTTGTTTACAATGCCGGATTATTCAGTCCGGGCGAACGCCGGCCTGCGACCCAGCCGCCACGCTCACTCACCGAATCACCGCACGCATATTTTGGAATCTCTCACCCCTGCCCAGCGCAACGCCCACAACGCGAAGCTGTCGAGCTACGCGCATCGACCGATTGCGTTCCTGTTCCGCTACATCCGCCTGCATCCTGTCGCCCACCTGATCGTGCTCTGCAGCGTGCTGGCCGCCGTCGGCTGCGCGCTCGGCTCGCAATACGCGATCAAGCACCTGATCGACGTGCTGGCGACCGGGCGGCATCACCCCGGCCCGCTGTGGAGCGCATTCGCGCTGCTCGTCGGGCTGATCGCGGCCGACAACCTGCTGTGGCGCGTCGGCGGCTGGTTCGCCGCGCATACGTTCGTCGCGGTCACCGGCGACCTGCGGCGCGACCTATTCCAGTACCTGATCGGCCATTCGCCCACCTACTACGCGGAAAAGCAGCCCGGCACGCTCGCAAGCCGCATCACGGCCACGTCGAACGCCGTCTACACGTCGGAGAACACGATGGCGTGGAACGTGCTGCCGCCGTGCATCGCGGTGATGGGCGCGATCCTGATGATCATCGTCGTCAATCCGATGATGGCCGCCGGCCTGCTCGGCTGCTCCGCAGTGCTCTCCGTCGTGCTGTTCAAGCTGGCCGGCCGCGGCTCGGCGCGCCACCACGCGTTTGCGGCGAAGGCAGCGGCGGTCGACGGCGAGCTCGTCGACGTGATCGGCAACATGGGCCTCGTGCGCGCGTTCGGGATGACGCTGCGCGAACAGAAGCGCTTCGGCGCAACGGTCAAGGCCGAGATGGATGCGCGCCAGCAGAGCCTGCTCTATCTCGAGAAGCTGCGCCTGCTGCACGCGGTGATCACCGCGATGCTGTCCGCCGGCCTGCTCGGGTGGGCGCTGTGGCTGTGGGACCAGGGCCGCGCGACGTCGGGCGACATCGTGCTCGTCAGCTCGCTCGGCTTCACGATCCTGCACGGAACGCGCGATCTCGCGGTCGCGCTCGTCGACGTCACGCAGCACATCGCGCGCCTGTCCGAAGCGGTGAAAACGCTGCTCGAGCCGCACGGGATGCCGGACCGCTCCGACGCGCAGCCGCTGTCGGCCAAGGGCGGCCGCGTCGATTTCGAGCGCGTGACGTTCGCGTATCCGCACCGCCGCGCGATCCTCGACCACTTCGACCTCCATATCGAGCCGGGCCAGCGCGTCGGCCTGATCGGCAAGTCGGGCGCCGGCAAGTCGACCGTGCTCGCGCTGCTGCAGCGCTTCTACGACACGCAGGACGGCGCCGTGAAGGTCGACGGCCAGGACGTGAAGACGATCACGCAGGACAGCCTGCGCCAGGCGATCGCGCTCGTGCCGCAGGACATCTCGCTGCTGCACCGGACGATCTACGACAACATCGCGTACGGCCGCCCCGAAGCGACCCGTGAGGAAGTGCTCGCCGCCGCGCGCGACGCCCGCTGCGCGGAATTCATCGAAGCGATGCCGGAAGGCTATGACACGATCGTCGGCGACCGCGGCGTCAAGCTGTCGGGTGGCCAGCGCCAGCGTATCGCGATCGCGCGCGCGATCCTGAAGGATGCGCCGATCCTGCTGCTCGACGAAGCGACGTCCGCACTCGACAGCGCGTCAGAGGAAGCGATCCAGAGCGCGCTCGACCGCCTGATGGTCGGCCGCACGGTGATCGCGATCGCCCACCGCCTGTCGACGCTGCGCAACTTCGACCGGATCATCGTGATGAACAACGGCAAGGTGATCGACGACGGCGCGCCCGACGTGCTGCGCATTCGCCCCGGCCTGTACCGCGACCTGCTCGCCAAACAGCACGGCCGCCACCATCCGGCCCCCGACGGCAGCACGCCGACCGGCGAACGCGTGGCCTGACACACCGGCCCGCAGCCGACAAAAAAGCCGCAGTGCGCGTCGCACTGCGGCTTTTTTTAGGTTCATCGAGGATTACCGGGGAACGCGGCGCGGATCTTGAGGAAGAAGTATTCCTCGTCGCGGTACCCGTAGGCCCGACGCTTGATGACCTTGATGGTGTTGTTGATGCCTTCGACGACGCTGGTA